>JAZNQA010000160.1:0-4164 GCA_045589915.1 Candidatus Enterenecus sp. | reverse complement strand
CAGAGATTGGTCGAACTGGGAGACAATGTGCCCCAGCTCGTTGACATAGCAGCCCCGGATATGGCTGAAGCTGTTGCGCTCCGGCTTGAATCGGCGGCGAATTTCTGCCACTTCCCGCTCGTTCATGGGCATTTCCCCTTCCTTCGTGTGATTTTTGGGACGAAAAAAAGCACTTGCCAAGCAAGTGCTTTTTCTGGCAGCGGATGAAGGATTCGAACCCTCACAAACAGAGTCAGAGTCTGGTGTGCTACCGTTACACTAATCCGCTATATTCGGTTGCGCTCATCTGAGCCTTTGTTATTATAGCAGATAGTTCCTGTTTGTCAACCCCTTTTTTCATCTTTTTCAAGTATGCCCCGGCGGTGATGACGTATGCGGGCCATCCGGCTGTGCTATTGCTTTTTTCAGGAAATGATAGTATACTTTTGGTATCACAATTCCACACAACAGAGGTTAAATTATGCCATTTTCTACTGTTGAACAACTACTTTTAGAGTCTTTATCGGCCGCTATTGGCAATAAGCATGTCTCGTGGAACAAGGAGATCGCCCCGGAAGACTGGGCAGCACTCCTCAACCTTGCCGCAGATCATAAGGTGCTGCCCTTGGTATACGAGGCAGTCTACCCCTGTCCCGCCGCACAGGGCATCCCCGTCTTGCAGCAATGCAAGCAGCTCGTGGTCAGTCAGGTGATGGGACAGACCATGAAATCCGGCGAATTTCTCTCCCTCTATGCCCATATGAGGAAGGCCGGATTGCACCCCCTTGTGGTCAAGGGCATTGTCTGCCGGAGTCTGTACCACAAGGGCGATCACCGCCCCAGCGGCGATGAGGATCTCTATGTCACCGACGAGGAGTTTGATGCCTGCCGCCAATTCATGCGCAATTGCGGTATGCTGTCCACCAACGAAGACAGCGACGACGCCTTCGAGATCGGCTGGAGCAGACCGGGCAGCTATCTCCACATCGAGCTGCACCGCCGCCTGTTCGACCCGGACTCCGCCGCCCACGGCTCCTTTGCCCTGTTCTTCACGGACGCCGCAAAAAACGCTGCTGAGTATCCTGTGGGATCCGGCCAGTCGGTCATGTCCCTCAATCCCCACGATCATATGCTCTATCTGCTGCTCCATGCCTATAAGCATTTCATTTATTGCGGTTTTGGTATCCGTCAGGTGTGCGACATAGGGCTGTGGGCACAGAAGTTTTCCAGCGAGATTGACTGGAGCAGGCTATACGCCCAATGTCAGGAAGCCCACGCACTGCGGTTCTCTGCCGCAGTGTTCCAGATCACCGAGAAGTACCTCGGCATGGAACTGCATCTGCCCGGGGACTGGAGCAGCATCAAAACCGACTGCGACCCCCTGCTGAAAGACCTGCTGGCCGGCGGTGTGTACGGCGGCACGGATCAAAGCCGCATCTATTCCTCCACAGTCACGCTGGAGACGGTAGCCGCATCCCGCCAGAACAGAAAGGCCGGCATTCTCCTGTCTGTCTTCCCCTCCAAAAACATCATGGCCAGCAGATATCCCTTCGTGCGGAAGCACCCGTATCTGCTGCCTGCCGCTTGGGTCGCCCGAATCTTTTCCTATGGGAAAAAGAATTTGTTCAAAAAGGATCGCAACAACACCGCTGAGACGCTTCGCATCGCCAAGGAGCGGACAGAGCTGCTCAAGATGTATGATATGATTTGAAAAACAAGCGCCGCAGAACTGCCGTTGGTAGTCCTGCGGCGCTTTCTTAAGCGTAAAAGCAAAATCCCGAATGCATACGCATTCGGGATTTTGGCGCGGAAGGAGGGATTTGAACCCTCGCGCGCTGTTTAGACGCCTACTCCCTTAGCAGGGGAGCCCCTTCGGCCTCTTGGGTACTTCCGCAAGTCGAAAACATAATAAATATGGAATTGTTATTTGGCGGAGAGAGTGGGATTCGAACCCACGGCTCTTGCGAGTCACCGGCTTTCAAGACCGGCTCCTTAAACCACTCGGACATCTCTCCAAATCGGGATTCAGCCCAAATGCAAGAGCAATCTTACCACACACGCTCCCGTTTGTCAACGGGAAAATTCCGTATCCACCCCTTGACAACAGCACTTCAGTTCGCTAAAATAGAACAAATCAAAAGGCGCAGATGGGAAGAAGACACGGCTTCCCCCGCTCAGAGAGCCGGTGGTTGGTGCGAACCGGTGCGGGACGCCGTGTGGATACTGGCCCCGGAGCCGCCGCCCCGAACCTTTTTCGCAGTAAGGGCGGACGGGTGATCCCGTTACAGGTCAAGGCCTTGTTGGAGGCCGATAAGCGCACACGGGGCGACCCGGTGCGGAACAAGGGTGGTACCGCGTAATTCATTACGCCCCTGACTGACTCAGTCGGGGGCGTTTTTTACTTCCCCCGAACCATGCCAAAGGAGGAACCTTCCTATGAACCTCAAGCCCGGATTCCAAAAGTACATCCCCTTCCAGCCCCAGCCCATCCAGAACCGCACCTGGCCGGACAACACCATCACCCGTGCCCCCGTGTGGTGCTCGGTGGATCTGCGGGACGGCAATCAGGCCCTCATCGACCCCATGAATTTGCAGGAAAAACTGGAATACTTCCACACGCTGGTGGACATCGGCGTGAAGGAGATCGAGATCGGCTTCCCCTCCGCCTCCGAGACGGAATATGAGATCTGCCGTGAGCTCATCGAGGGCGGCCACATCCCCGACGACGTGACCATTCAGGTGCTGGTGCAGGCCCGTGAGCACCTCATCAAAAAGACCTTTGAGGCCATCCGTGGTGCAAAGCGGGTGATCCTCCACTTCTACAACTCCACCTCCACCCTCCAGCGCAAGGTGGTGTTCAACGCCGACTGCGACACCATCACCAAGATCGCCACCGACGCCGCCGACCTCATCTACGAGATGGCCCAGCCCGTCATTGCTGAGGGCATGGATCTGCGCTACGAGTACTCCCCTGAGTCCTTCATGGGCACCGAGATGGACTACGCCGTGGAGATCTGCGCCGCCGTGCTGGATCACCTCCACGCCACCGCCGAAAAGCCGGTGATCCTCAACCTGCCCACCACGGTGGAGAACTGTATGCCCAACCAGTTCGCCGATATGCTGGAGTATTTCATCCGCACCCTGCCCGGCCGGGAGCGGGCCATCATCTCCCTCCACCCCCACAACGACCGGGGTACCGGCGTGGCCACCACCGAGCTGGGTCTGCTGGCGGGTGCTGACCGTGTGGAAGCCACCCTGTTCGGCAACGGCGAGCGCACCGGCAACGTGGACATGGTGACCCTGGCCATGAATATGTGGACACAGGGCATTGACCCGGAGCTGGACTTCCACGACATCAACAAGATCCGGGATATGTACCAGCGCTGCACCAAGATGAAGGTGGGCGAGCGCCAGCCCTACGCAGGCGAGCTGGTCTTCACCGCCTTCTCCGGCAGCCATCAGGACGCCATCAACAAGGGCGTACACTACATGAACAGCAGCGGCACCGATATGTGGGAGGTACCCTACCTGCCCATCGACCCCGCCGATGTGGGCCGCCAGTACGAGCCCATCATCCGCATCAACTCCCAGTCCGGCAAGGGCGGCGCCGCCTTCATCATGCAGCAGAACTTCGGCTACGACCTGCCCAAGGCCATGCACGCCGAGTTCGGCGCCGTGGTGCAGAAAGAGTCCGACCGGGTGGGCAAGGAGCTCAAGCCCCAGCAGATCTTCGAGCTGTTCGACCGGGAGTATTTGTCTGTGCCCAAGACCTATCAGTTGGAGCGCCACAGCTTTGTGGAGGATTCCCGCCACGGCGATGCCAGCCAGGTGACCTTCCAGGGCGAGGTGGGCTACAACGGCAGGGTGATGGCCGCCTCCGGCAGCGGCAACGGCCCCATCGACGCCTTCTTCAACGCCCTCCACGATCTGCCGGAGGGACACATCGAGGGCTACAAGTTCGTGGACTACAAGGAGCACGCCATTTCCACCGGCTCGGACACTCAGGCGGTGTGCTACATCCACCTGAAGAATCCCAACGGCGAGGACGTGTTCGGCGTGGGCAAGAGCCACAACATCAACCGTGCCTCCCTGCGGGCCATCCTGTGCGCCATCAACCGTTCCCTGCTGAAGTGAGATAGCATGACGCACGGCCCCCAAAATGGGGGGAGGGGGTGTTTACAAAGG
>JAZNQA010000159.1:0-10397 GCA_045589915.1 Candidatus Enterenecus sp. | reverse complement strand
CATTGTCTGTGTTATCTTGTTCATGGCGAATAGGGTCGCACCTACCTTTCGGTTTTGTCTTTGCAACTCAACCGTACCACAGGTCTGCCCTATTCGCTTTCTTTATTTTGTTTTGTCACACATCATTGTACAACCTACATTGTCCCAATTTATTTTGCATTTTCCCTCATTTGCTGCTATGCTGTGGAAAAGAGGTGAGTTTTGTGACCCAAACCGAGCTGAACGGCCTGCTGCACAAGGTCATCACCCAGGCAGAACAGGCGGGCATACCCGTTTCCGGACGCATCTGCCCCACGGTGGGGGTCAACCGGCGGGCACGCACCCGATTCGGCTGCTGCCGGCGGGACGGGGGCGTCTATTGCATCGAGATCGCCGCCGCCCTGCTGGGCGCCCATGAATCCGCCATCTGCCAGGTGCTGGCCCATGAGGTGCTTCACACCTGCCCCGGCTGCGCCAATCATGGCGTGCGCTGGAAGGGCTGGGCGGCCCGGATGAATGCCCGGTACGGCTACCGCATCAGCCGTACCGACAGCCACGCCGCCCTGGGGCTGGAGGATGACCGCCCTGTGCGCTTTCTGGTGGTATGCCGCCGGTGCGGGCGGCGTATCCCCCGCATGAAGCGTTCCCCGCTGGTGGAGCACCCGGAGCGTTACCGCTGCGCCTGCGGCGGCACATTTGAGGTAAAACCGCCGGAATCGTGAGGGGATTTTTGCCCCTCCCTCTTGCCACGCCACCCCTTTCGGCGTTACAATGATCTTAGAGTTCCCATCCAATATGAAAGGTGGATTCTTTATGCGCAGCGCAGGTATTCTGCTCCCCATCTTTTCCCTCCCTTCCCCCTACGGTGTGGGCACCATGGGGCAGGCGGCACGGGAGTTCGTGGACTTTCTGACCGAGAGCGGCCAGACCTACTGGCAGATCCTCCCCGTTGGCCCCACCAGCTATGGCGACTCCCCCTATCAGTCCTTTTCCTCCTTCGCCGGAAACCCCTATTTCATCGACCTGGACGACCTGGCACGGGATGGCCTGCTCACCCCCGACGAGTACCGCCACCTGAACTGGGGCAGCGATCCCGCCGCCGTGGATTACGGCACCCTCTACCACACCCGCTATGAAGTGCTCCGGCACGCCTGCCGGCGGCTGCTGGCCTGTCCCCCCGGCGATTACGCCGTCTTTCAGGCGGAAAATTCCTTCTGGCTGGACGATTACGCCCTGTTCATGGCCCTCAAGGGCAGTCATGACGGTGCACCGTGGTACCAGTGGCCGGAGGCGCAGCGGCTCCGTGCCCCCGAAGCCATTGCCCATGTGCGGCAGGAGCTGGATGAGGACATCTCCTTCTGGCGTGCCCTGCAATACCTGTTTTACCGCCAGTGGGATGCCCTGAAAGGGCTGGCCAACAGCCGGGGCATCTCCATCATCGGCGATGTGCCCATCTATGTGTCGCTGGACTCCGCCGACGTGTGGGCCAGCCCGGAGCAGTTCCAGTTGGACGACACCCTCACCCCCACCGAGGTGGCGGGCTGTCCCCCCGATGCCTTCTGCGAGGATGGCCAGCTCTGGGGCAACCCTCTGTTCAACTGGGAGCGGATGAAGGATGAGGGCTACGCATGGTGGATCCGCCGCATTGACTTCCAGTTCCGTATCTGCGATGTGCTGCGCATCGACCACTTCCGTGGCTTTGACGAGTATTACGCCATCCCCTACGGCGACAAGACCGCACGCAACGGGCGGTGGAGACCCGGCCCGGGGCTGGAATTCTTCCGGAAGGTCAACGAGGCCCTTGGCCCCCGCAACATCATTGCGGAGGATCTGGGTTTCCTCACCGATTCGGTGCGTCAGCTCCTGTCCGACACGGGCTACCCCGGCATGAAGATCGTGGAGTTCGCCCTCTCCCCCGACGGCGACTACACCCCCCACAACTACCCCCGCAACTGCGTGGTGTACGCCGGCACCCATGATAACGACACCATTCTGGGCTGGCTGGACACCCTCTCCCCGGAGGAGCTTCAGTTCGTCCGCCGCTACCACCGCCTGAGCTTTGGCGAGGGCTGGAACTGGGGCATCCTGCGCACGGCCTGGGCCAGCGTGGCCGATCTGGCGGTGGCGCAGGTGCAGGATCTGCTGGGTCTGGGCAGCGAGGGACGGATGAACACCCCCTCCACCACCGGCCGCAACTGGCAATGGCGCCTCCTGCCCGGTCAGCTCACTTACGAGCTGGCCCGACGCATTCGGGATGAGCTGGCCCTCTACCAGCGCCTCACCCGCTGAAAACCATCAGATGACAAAAGCGACCGCTCATCGAGCGGTCGCTTTCTTCGTTGTCATTGTATAAACTGAAAAACCACAGCCACGATCCCCACAAGGGCAAACATGACGCCCCCAAATCTGGTGCTGAACAGATAGGTCTTGGACGGTTCGCCGGGGCTGTTGCTTTTCCAGCTCTCGATCAGGGTATAAATGAGCTGCGGCTTGAAGATCATCAGCGCTCCCAGCGCAAGGAATAGGATGCCCAACACAAGATACATACACGGTTCCTCCTTTGTTTCCGGCGCAGTACACCTCTCCGTCATTTGCTGCGCAAATGCCACCTCCCCTCAAGGGGAGGCTTTGGGGGTCGTCGGGGACGCCGACCCCTACGCCATTGTTAATTGTCCATTCATTCTGCATTCTGCATTTCCTGCATTCTGCACTTTCTTCCCCTTATCAGTCTCGCTGCGCTCGACAGCTTCCCCGGAGGGGAAGCCTTTTTGCCTTCCCCTTTGGGGAAGGTGGCACGGCGAAGCCGTGACGGATGAGGGATCCTTTGTCGGCGCAAAACGCTCACAGACCCGCCGTTCTGATCTACCACAGTCTACCACACTATGCCAATTTTTTCAATGCCTTCATTGCGGTGCGCCCCAACCCGTTGTTTTTCCCCCTGAATTGGTGTATAATAGTTTGATTACTATTTTATAGGGGGGCTCTCCGTTGCTGGAACTGATCCTTCGGCGCTTCATCCCCGACTATGTCCGGACGGAGGATGCCGCCGTCCGCCGGAAATACGGCGTGCTGGCCGGAGTGACCGGCGTGATCCTCAATCTGCTCCTGTTCGCCGGAAAGTTCGCCGCCGGTCTGCTGGCCGGGGCCATTTCGGTGACTGCCGACGCCTTCAACAACCTGTCCGACGCCGCCTCCTCGGTGGTGACGCTGGTGGGCTTCCGTCTGGCGGGACAGAAGCCGGACGCTCACCACCCCTTCGGACATGGGCGGATGGAATATCTGGCGGGACTGATCGTATCCTTCATCATTCTGCTGGTGGGGGTGGAGCTGGGCAAAAGCTCCATTGAGAAGATCATCCACCCCCAGCTCACCGCCCTGTCCCCCCTCACCGCAGGTATCCTGCTGGTGTCCATCGTGGTAAAGCTGTGGATGGGCTGGTTCAGCGGCAGCCTGGGCAAGCGCATCAAGTCGGAGACCCTCCGTGCCGCCGCCACCGACTCCCGCTCCGATGCCGTGGCCACCGGGGCGGTGCTGGCGGGTCTGTTCATCTCCCACCTCACCCATCTGCCGCTGGACGGCTGGATCGGCGTGCTGGTGGCGCTGTTTATCCTGAAGGCGGGCTTCGGCGCCGCCAAGGCCACCCTTGATCCCCTGCTGGGCCAGCCGCCGGAGCCGGATATGGTGAACGCCATCGAGGAACTCATCCTCTCCCACGAACAGATCATCGGCATCCACGACCTCATCATCCACGATTACGGCCCCGGACGGCGGATGATGAGCGTCCACGCCGAGGTGCCCAGCGACGGGGACGTGCTGGAGCTCCACGACCACATCGACCACATCGAGCGGGAGCTGACCGACCGCTTTGGGCTCCACGCCGTCATCCACATGGATCCCATTCAGGTGGGCAATCCTCTGGTGGATGGCCTGCGGGAGCTGTCGGCACGGCTGGCCCGTGAGGTAGACCCCGCCATCACCGTCCACGATTTCCGCATCACCTCCGGGCCGCTGCACACCAACCTCATCTTCGATGTGGTGGTGCCCTACGACGTGACCCTCTCCGACGAGCAGGTGAAGGAGGCGCTGGCCCGAAAGCTGGCCGCCGTCAGCCCCAATTATCACGCTGTCATTGATGTTGACCGCTCTTATGTGCTGTAAATTCACAATTTGTTGATGGATTCCCCTGCATTTGCGTTTATAATGGTCTTGATTTCGACAGAAAGGGTGTGTATATATGCCCCGTAAGGTTTTGATCGTAGAGGACGATAAAAACATTGCCGACCTGCTGCGGCTCTATCTGGAGAAGGAGGGCATGGACTGCCATGTGACGGGTGACGGTCTGGCAGGACTGGAGCAGTTCCACCAGCTTCAGCCCGATCTGGTGCTGCTGGACATCATGCTTCCCGGCATGGACGGCTGGACGGTGTGCAAAAAGATCCGTGAGACATCCAAGGCCCCCATCATCATGCTCACCGCCAAGGGCGAGCTGGAGGACAAGGTGTCCGGCCTTGAGATGGGTGCGGACGACTATATCACCAAGCCCTTCGAGATGAAGGAGGTGCTGGCCCGTGTCCATGCGGTGCTGCGCCGCTTCGGTGAGGAGGAACAGGCGGAAAAGCGCCTGTCCTTCGACAAGATGGTGATCAATCTGGACTCCTACGAGCTGCTGGTGGACGGCAAGCGGGTGGACACGCCCCCCAAAGAGTTGGAGCTGCTGTTCCACCTGGCCTCCTCCCCCAACCGGGTGTTCACCCGCAACCAGCTTCTGGACGAGGTGTGGGGCTTCGACTACTTCGGCGACTCCCGCACCGTGGACGTACACATCAAGCGCCTGCGGGAAAAGCTGGAGGGTGTGTCCGAGCAGTGGTGCCTCAAGACCGTGTGGGGCGTGGGCTATAAATTCGAGGTGACCGCTCCGTGAAGACCATGTACGGGCGGCAGTTTGCCACCATGGCGGGCATGGTGCTGCTGGCATTCCTGTTGCTGGGCGCCTCCTTTGCCACCCTCAGCTATCAGTACACCATTCGGGAGACACGGGATCTTCTGGCCCGCAACGCCGAGACCATCGCCTCCTTCACCTCCTATACGGTACGCAACGAGGGGGGCTTTGTGGGCTACAACCCCACCTTTCAGAACTATCTGAACACGGTGGCGCAGGTCACCGATTCCCACATCCTTGTGACCACCAATGAGGGCGCAGTGGCCTACGCCACCGACGGGCAGGGCGAGCTGGCCGCCTTTGTGGGGCACACTCTGCCCCAAGCCACCGTCCAGTCCATCGTGCAGAACGGCTCTGCCAGAGGGATGTCCATGCTGGGCGGGCTGTACAGCGAGGCACGGTATGTGGTGGGCCTGCCCATCACGGACGAGGCCACCGGCACGCTGCAGGGGCTGGTATTCACCACCGCCCATATGGGGGACATCACCGCCATGTGGCGGGATCTGTCCGGCATCTTTGTGGTCACCGCCTGCGTGGTCATCCTCATTGCCGCCATCCTCAGCTCGGTGACCAGTCTGCGCCAGTCCAAGCCCATGAAGGAGATCGCCGCCGCTGCACGGCAGTTTGGCCACGGAAAGCTGGACGTGCGTGTGGACGTGGGCGACCGGCGGGACGAGGTGGGCGAGCTGGCCGATGCCTTCAACGCCATGGCAGAGTCGCTGGCCAAAAGCGAACAGCGGCGCACCGAATTCATCGCCAACGTGTCCCACGAGCTGAAGACCCCCATGACCAGCATCGCCGGCTTTGCCGACGGTATTCTGGACGGCACCATCCCCCCGGAGCAGGAGCGGCAGTATTTGCAGGTCATCTCATCGGAGACCCGCCGCCTGTCCCGTCTGGTGCGCTCCATGCTGGATCTGTCCCGCCTCCAGTCGGACGAGCGGGCCGCCCAGCAGCAATTTGACATCTGCGAGACCATGCTGCGGGTACTGGTCAGTCTGGAGAGCAAGGTCAACGCCAAGCAGCTCAATGTAGACGCCCAACTGCCCGGAGACCCCGTGCCTGTCTGGGGCGATCAGGACGCCATCACCCAGGTGTGCTACAACCTGCTGGACAACGCCATCAAGTTCTCCAAAGAGGGCGGCAGGCTGGAGGCATCCATCACCGTGAAGAGCAGCAAGGCCATCATTTCCATCGGCAACGAGGGTCAGGTGATCCCGCCGGAGGAGCTGCCCCTCATCTTCGACCGCTTCCACAAGACCGACCATTCCCGCAGCGTGGATCGGGACGGGGTGGGGCTTGGTCTGTACATCGTCAAGACCATCCTGAACAGCCACAAGGAGCCCATCACCTGCACCAGTGAAGACGGCAAGACCACCTTCACATTTACCCTGACCAGAGCCTGATCTGTTGGGCGTTTGTCTGCCCCCTATCCTCTCCCATCGGAGGTCGTATCCCCATGAACAACCATCTCTCCTACCGCTGGCCGAAAAATCCCCCGCCCCAGCCTCCCGTACCCAAGCGCCGCCGCACACTGCGCACGGCGCTGATCGTGGCCGCCTGCGTACTGGGCGCCGCTGCGATCATTGCAGGCGCCTTTTTCGGCGTGATGCATCTGGCGGAGCGCTCCGTCCAGCGGCCTGATCCCCCCGTTCCGTCCCACTCTCCCGCTCCCCGCCCCTCTCTGGATCTGAGCGGCTGGTCCCCCGACGAGCTGCCGTGGGGCGAGCCCGATCCGGCGGTGCAGATTACCCTTGCACCCCCTCCCGCCCAGACCATGACGCCGGCCCAGCTCTACGAGCAGGCGCTGCCGTCGGTGGTGTGCGTGCAGGGCGTGGCCGGCTGGATGAGCAGCACAGGCTCCGGCGTGATCCTCACCTCCTCCGGGTACATCGTCACCAATTATCATGTGATCGAGGGCTGCGATGAGCTGTCCGTCATGCTCCTGTCCGATCAATCGGTATATGATGCCGTGGTCATCGGCTACGACGAGGAGCTGGACATCGCCGTGCTCAAGGTGGAGGCCGAGGGGCTCACCCCCGCCCGCCTTGGTGACTCCGACCGGCTCTCCGTGGGCGATGCGGTGTACGCCATCGGCAACCCTCTGGGCTACCTGTACGGCTCCATGACCGAGGGCATCGTGTCCGCCCTCCCCCGTGAGGTGGACGTAGACAGCGTGGCCATGACCCTGCTCCAGACCTCCGCCGCCCTCAACTCCGGCAATTCCGGCGGTGCGCTGGTGGACAGCTTCGGTCAGGTGGTGGGCATCCCCGTGGCCAAGCTCACCGGCATGGAGGACGAGGTAGTCACCGAGGGCATCGGTCTGGTCATCCCCCTGTCAGATGCCCTCCCCTTCATCAATCACATCCTCCGCACCGGCGAAAGCTGCCGCCCCGGTCTTGGCATTCAGTGCTATGTCACCCGTCAGGACGGGCAGGCGGGCATTCTGGTGGACAGCGTCACCCCCGGCACCCCCGCCGTGGGGGTGCTTCAGAAGGGCGATCTCATCATCGCCGCCAACGGCAGGCAGACCGACACCCTCTACCGCCTCACCCGCACCTTGTACGACACCGGCGTGGACAGCGAGATCGAACTGACCGTGGTGCGGGACGGCGAGGTCATCACCCTCTCCCTTGTGCTGTACGACCGGCTGGAACAGGTGGACTGAATCCATGAACAGCCAACAAATCAACCAACTGCTCACCCCAAACAATCTGTTCGCCGGACGCATCCATGTGCTGGAACAGGCGGACTCCACCAACACCCGCCTGAAGCTGCTGGCCGACGAGGGCGCCGTCGAGGGCACCGTCCTGCTGGCGGAGGAGCAGACCGCAGGGCGGGGCACTCAGGGGCGCAGCTTTCACTCCCCCAGGGGGGAAGGGCTGTACCTGTCCCTGCTACTGCGCCCACAGACCTCGGTGGACGAGCTGCTCACCCTCACGGGGCGGGTGGCGGTGGCGGTGATGGACGGCATCCGTGCCGCCACCGGGGCCCCGGTATCCATCAAGTGGCTCAACGACATCTGGCTCAACGGTCGCAAGCTGTGCGGCATCCTCACCGAGCTGTCCCTCCCCGGCAGGGACGGACTGCCCCACTATGCCGTGGTGGGCGTGGGAGTCAACGTCAGGCAGACGGCGGAGGGCTTCCGCACCCAGGGGTTGGATGCCATCGCCACCTCGCTGGCGGTGGAGGGCTACCCCGTCTCCCGCCATCGGCTGGCCGCCGCCATCCTCAACGAGGTGGACAGGCTGTACCGCACCTTCCCCGCCGGACGGTCAGACGCTTTGGTGCGCTACTGCACCCACTGCCTCACCGTGGGGCGGCAGGTGTCCTTCCGCTGGGAGGGACGCACCGTCACCGCCCAGGCCGTGGGCATTGACCAAGACTTTTCCCTCATCACCGAGGACGGCTGCGGCGTGCGCCGCACCGTGTCCTTCGGCACCGTGACCCTGCTGTAATCTCTCCAAAGGAGTGCCCGCCATGAACGCTGCCAGCCGCCGACAATCCATCCTCCAAGCCCTGCGGGAGGCCGACCACCCCCTGTCCGCCACCGCATTGGCGGCAGCGCTGTCGGTGAGCCGCCAGATCATCGTGGGGGATGTGGCCCTCCTGCGTGCAGGGGGCGAGGACATCACCGCCACCCCACGGGGCTATGTGCTGGGCCGTGCCGCCGGAAAGCGGTACACCGTGGCCTGCCGCCACGGTCTGCCCGATATGGAGCGGGAGCTGGAGCTGATGGTGGATCACGGCTGCACCGTGGAAGATGTGGTGGTGGAGCACCCCGTGTACGGTCAGCTCGTGGGACGTCTGGATGTATCCTCTCGGTATGATGTGGACGAATTTATACGCAAAGTATTCGAAAACGGTGCCAAGCCCCTCTCTCACCTCACCGATGGCATCCACCTGCACACCCTGCTCTGCCCCGACGAGGGGGCCTACCTCTCCCTTTTGAACAAGCTGCGGCAGGCAGGATTTTTGGTGGAATAGGCAATCCTACGAAGTTTTTTTGCAGAGGTTGACAATTTCCCCCCAACAAGTATAATAGTCCGGACAGGTGTCAAGACACCTGTCCGGACTTTTTGCATAGAGGTGATACTATGGGAAAGATCAAAGCCTTTCTGAAACGGAAAGATATTGTCATTTCGGGCAAGCGGTACGGCATTGAGGCACTGGGCGCCATGGCGCAGGGTCTGTTCTGCTCCCTGCTCATCGGCACCATCGTCAAGACGCTGGGTCAGCAGTTTGACCTCCAGTTCCTCATCGACGTGGGCACCTTCGCCTCCGCCATGAGCGGCGCTGCCATGGCCGTGGCCATTGGCTATGCGCTGAAGGCCCCTCCGCTGGTGCTCTTTTCGCTGGCCACGGTGGGTTACGCCGCCAATGCCCTGGGCTCCACCACTCTGTCCGGTCAGGCCGGTGCAGGCGGCCCGCTGGCGGTGCTGTTCATCGCCATCATTGCCGCCGAATGCGGCAAGGTGGTGTCCAAAGAGACCAAGATCGACATTTTGGTCACTCCGCTGGTCACCATTCTGGTGGGCGTGGGGCTATCCGCCGCCATCGCTCCCGCCATCGGCACGGCGGCCTCTGCCGTGGGCAATTTCGTGGAGTGGGCCACCGTGCTCCAGCCCTTCTGGATGGGTATTCTGGTGTCGGTGGTCATCGGCGTGGCGCTGACACTGCCCATCTCCTCCGCCGCCATTTGTGCGGCGCTGGGTCTGACCGGGTTGGCGGGCGGCGCCGCCGTGGCAGGCTGCTGCGCCCAGATGGTGGGCTTTGCGGTGCTCTCCTTCCGTGAAAACCGCTGGGGCGGTCTGGTGAGCCAGGGTCTGGGCACCTCCATGCTCCAGATGGGCAACATCGTCAGGAATCCCCGCATCTGGATCCCCGCTACGCTGGCCTCTGCCATCACCGGCCCGCTGGCCACCTGCCTGTTCCACTTCCAGATGAACGACCCCGCAGGCGGCGTGGCCGCCGGCATGGGCACCTGCGGTCTGGTGGGCCCCATCGGCGTGTATGCCGGCTGGGTGAACGATGTGTCCATCGGTGCCAAGGCGGGCATCGTGGCCATGGACTGGATCGCCATGGCGCTGCTGTGCTTCATCCTTCCCGCCGTTCTCACCTGGCTCATCGGCCTTGTCTGCCGCAAGCTGGGCTGGATCAAGGAAGGCGACCTGAAACTGGACTGATATTCCCCCACCCGGAAGCGTGAGCAGCACGCTTCCGGGTTTTTCTGGCGCATCACGCACATTTTGCGGGCCGATGTGGGCATCGGGCCGCAATTACGGCAAGGGCAGAGCCCTTGCCCTACGGGGTGCGGCTGCGCCGTAGGGGCGGGTCCCAGAGCCGCCCGAATTGACACCTCTCCGCCCCTTCGGGGCACCTCCCCTCAAGGGGAGGCTTTGGGGTCGTCGAGACGCCGACCCCTACGGCGTATCTTTCGGTTTGTTCGTAGGGGCGGGACACTGGCCCGCCCGCAAAG
>JAZNQA010000158.1:0-12786 GCA_045589915.1 Candidatus Enterenecus sp. | reverse complement strand
TGGGTGCTGCTCACCCAGCCTCTCATGTCCCTGTTCCAGAACTATCTCAGCGTGTTCAATGGTTCGGGCAATACCCGGTTCTCCTTCGTGCTGGCCACGGTGCGGCTGTGGGTCATTCGCCTGCCCATGCTGTTGCTCATGGGTCTGTTTACCAATCTGGGCAGCAGCGGCATCTGGTATGCCATGGTCATCAGCAACTTCCTCATCCTGCTGGTGGGTGCTTGGCTGTTCCGCAAGGTGGATTTTATGCCCCATGTGGGTCTGAACCGGCAGGAAAGGACGGAGTGAGAGTATGGAACAGCGTCTCATGGAGCCGCCCATTTTTCCCCGCCGCAGGCGGGATGCCCACAAGGGTGATTTCGGCAGGCTGTTTATTGTGGCGGGCAGCCGGGACTATACCGGCGCACCCGTGCTGTGCGCCCGTGCAGCGGTGCGCAGCGGTGCAGGGCTGGTGACGCTGGCGGTGCCGGAGGAGGTCTGGCCCATCGCCGCCGCCAAATGCGACGAGACCATGGTGTGGCCCCTGCCCGATGATTATGATACCATTCTCAACAAGGCTGCTGCCTGTGACGTGGTGGTCATCGGCCCCGGTCTGGGTTGGGGCGAGCGGGCGGAGGAGCTGGTGCTGAGCCTGTTAAGGGATCTGCCTTGCCCCGTGGTGCTGGATGCGGACGGTCTAAATATTCTGTCCGCACATATAGATGTACTGGACAAACGGGAGGGGATCACCGTCCTCACCCCCCACGACGGGGAGTTTGCCCGACTGTCCGGCTGTACGCTGCCCATTACTGACCGTCTGTCAGCCGCCTCCGACTTTGCCGAGGCTCACCGCTGCACCCTCATCCTCAAAGGTCACCGCACCATCACGGCGGCGAAGGATGGGAGCTGCGTGGTCAACACCACCGGCAATCCGGGCATGGCCCGGGGCGGTTCGGGGGATGCACTGGCGGGCATACTGGGGGCGCTGTTGTGCCAGTTTCCCCAAGCTGATGCGCCGTCCATGGGCGTGTGGCTCCACGGACGGGCGGGCGATCTGGCCGCCGCCGACAAGGGGGAGTACGGCATGACGGTGGGCGACCTCATCGGGCAGATCCCCTACGCCATGAAGGAACAAACGGAAGGAGAATCAAAGTGCGCAAGCTGCTGACTTGTGTACTGATGATGACCCTGCTGCTGGCGGGCTGCGCCAAAAGCGGGGAGGATAGTCCTGAGCAGTTGGCTGCCGTTCTGCGGGGCGAGTACCTGTCCCTGTCGGGCTGGTCGTCACAGGTGGAGCTTACGGTGGATTACGGTGAACAGGTATTTTCCTTTACAGTAGATGCCCGCTGGAGCCGGGAGGGGGAGACGGTGCTCGCCGTCACCCAGCCGGAGCTGCTGGCCGGCATCACCGCCCGCATTGAGGGCGGAGAAGGCGTTTTGGAATATGACGGTGCGGGGCTGTCCATCGGGCTGCTGGACGGCGAGGGGCTGACCCCCATTGCCGCACTGCCCGTGCTCATGGAGCAGATCACCACCGGCTATCTGGCCCAATGTGATTGGGAGGGCGAAGGGGAAGGGCGCACCCTGCGTGTCCTTTGCCGGGACCCGAATTTGGACGAAGGGGCGGGGACGGAGTATGTCCTCTGGTTTTGCCCCGATACCCATGCCCTACTGCGGGCAGAGGTGAGCATCGGCGGCGTCACCCGACTGACCGCCTTACTCAACGATTTTACCATGGAGATGACGGAAAATGACCTTGGAGACCATGCGGACATGGGCTGAGATCAGCTTGGACAATCTGGAGCACAACTACCGTGCCCTGCGGGCCTGCGCCCCCAACAGCAAGTTTTTGGGCGTGGTGAAGGCCAATGCCTACGGCCACGGTGCGGTGCCCGTGGCGAAAAAGCTGGAGGCGCTGGGTGCGGACTATCTGGCGGTGGCCTGCCTGAACGAGGCGCTGGAGCTGCGCTCCGCCGGCATCGGGATGCCCATCCTTATTTTGGGCGCTACCCCGCCGGAACTGGCCGGGGAAGTGGTGGCGCACGGCATCACTCAGGCCGTGTTCACCATGGAGCTGGCCCAAGCCCTGTCTCAGGCGGCGGGGAGTATGGGCAGGACGGCCAAAGTCCATATCAAGGTGGACACCGGCATGAGCCGCCTCGGCCTGTCCGGGCACGACCCGGAGGCGGCGGCCCGTGCTGCGGCGGACATCTGCGCTCTGCCCCATCTGGAGCATGAGGGCATCTTCACCCATTTTGCCAATGCCGACGGGGACGAGGAGTACACCATGCTCCAATTTACCCGCTTTTTGGATGTGCTGGACACGCTGGAAGGAAAATACGGGCTGAAATTTGCCGTCCGCCATTGCGCCGCCAGCGCCGCTGTGTTAAACTATCCTTGTACCCATCTGGACATGGTGCGCCCCGGTATAGCGCTCTACGGCCACTATCCAGATCCCTCCTGTGAGGGGCTGGACGGGACAGGCCTGCTGCCGGTGATGACGCTGAACAGCCGGGTGGCAGCGGTGCAGTCCCTGCCCGCCGATACCCCCGTGAGCTACGGCTGCACCAGCCGCTTCGGCTCAGAAGGGGGACGGGTGGCGGTGCTCCCCATCGGCTATGCCGACGGTCTGCATCGGCTGCTGTCCAATCAGGGCAGCGTGTATCTGGACGGGCAGCCCCGCCCCATCATGGGTCGGGTGTGTATGGATATGTGCATGGTGGGGCTGGATGATGATGCCTCGGTGCAGGTGGGTGATGTGGCGGAGATCTTTGGCCTGCACCTGCCTGTGGAACGCCACGCCGATCTGGCGGGCACCATTCAGTATGAGCTGCTGTGCGCCGTATCCCCCAGAGTGCCCCGTGTGTATCGCTGAGTGCGTGTTGCGCATAGGATAAACAGGAAGCCCGCCGGATCACCGGCGGCGAGCTGCGGAGGTTTTGCCCTCGGCAGTATAAAAACCTCCGCCTCGTGGGAGAATGATAGTACCCGGTCTACATAAGGATGACCGGGCACTATATCCGGCGGAGAGTGAGTTCCTGTGGACAACAATGTCAAACGTGGCGATATTTATTATGCCGACCTCAGTCCGGTGGTGGGCAGTGAGCAGGGGGGCGTGCGCCCTGTGCTCATCGTCCAGAATGACACCGGCAACAAGCACAGCCCAACGGTGATCGCCGCAGCGATCACCTCCCAGACGGGGAAGGCCCGTCTGCCCACCCATATCACATTGGCGGCCAACAGCGTGGGTCTGCCCAAGGACTCGGTGGTCCTGCTGGAGCAGATCCGCACCCTGGACAAAAAGCGGCTGCGTGAGCACATGGGGCGGGTGGACGATCAGGTTATGCGGCGGGTGGACAGCGCCATCGCCGTCAGCTTCGGCCTGCACCCGGAACGATTGGTGTGAAATCACTGCCTGCCCCGGCCTGTGCCGGGGCAGGGCACAGAGATCAATGGAGGATATACATATGAAGCGCAAGTGGAAGATCGCAGCAGCGGCAGTATGTGTGGTGGCGCTCATCACCGTGGCCTATGCCGCCACAGCGGGCAGCAAGGAAGATCCGCTGGTATCCCTGAGCTATCTGGACAAGGTCTTTGCGCCCAAGGTGGAGGATATGGCAGAACAGGCAGCGGGTGACCGGCAGAACGAGCTGGAAGCCGCCCTGAACGATGCCATCGAACAGTGGGACGAGCGTGTGGAGGAGGCCATCAGCAGCTCCGGCAGTTCAAACGCTGAAGGAAATGTATTCACGGTGGTCACTCTGAACAAGGGTCAGCGACTGGAAGGCGATGTGGGGTGCGAGGTCATGCTGCGCATCGGCACTGCCAAGTGTTCTTTCAGCGGCAGCGGTGCGGGGCTGATCAACACCACCACCGGCGCCAATCTGGCCAACGGCGGTGCCTTGACCACCAACCACCTGTATATGGTCACCATCAGCGACCGCTCCGTAGTAGCCACCTCCAATACGGCGAAGGTGTTGGTGCGTGGGCCCTACACCATCGAAGGATAACTCCAAACGCCGCCTCAGCCGGGGCGGCGTTTGCCTTGCCTTTTTCTGTCACGCAGAGTATAATCAACTATCAAACATTTTACAGGAACGGAGAATCATCATGGATTACTTTCACCTGTCTGCGGGGCAGGACATCCAGCAGATCAGCAGCCTGGGCCTGGCCCATCTGGGGGACGCCGTCTACGAGCTGATGGTGCGCTCCTGGCTGTGCCTCCACGGAAAAGCCACCAATAAAGGGCTGCACAAGGCGGCCATCACCTATGTGTCCGCCCCGGCGCAGGCCAGGCGGGTGCAGAAGGTGCTGCCCATCCTCACCGAGGAGGAGCAGGATGTGTTCCGCCGTGGCCGCAACAGCCACACCGCCGCCATCCCCAAGGGGGCCAGCGTGGGCGAGTACCACACCGCTACCGCTCTGGAGGCTCTGTTCGGCTGGCTGTACCTGAGAGGGGAAACGGAGCGGCTCAACGAGCTGTTCGCCCTCATGATGGAGGAGTAAGCCATGCCTTTGGACGCCATTGTCATGACTGCCCTTGCCGCCGAGCTGCGGGGCACCCTCATCGGGGGCAAGGTGGACAAGATCTATCAGCCCACACGGGACGAGGTGCTCCTGCATATGCGCACGGGGCAGGGGAATGTGAAGCTGCTGCTGTCCGCCAATCCTGCCCATCCACGGGCACAGCTCACCGCCATCCCCCGTGAAAATCCCGAAACGCCCCCCATGTTCTGTATGCTCATGCGGAAATACTTTGTGGGCGGGCGTATTCTGGAGATCACTCAGCCCCCCATGGAGCGGCTGCTGGAATTCCGCTTCGAGACCCTGAACGATCTGGGGGATCGGGTGGAGCGGCGGCTGGTGCTGGAGTGCATCGGGCGCAAGTCCAACCTCATCATGCTGGACGACAGCGGCCGCATCACCGACTGCCTGCGCCGGGTGGATGCCGACCTGTCCGCCCAGCGCCCGCTGATGCCCGGCCTGTTCTATCAGCCCCCCACCCCCACGGGAAAGCTGGACATCACCGCCATGCCGCCGGAGGAGCTGCGGGAGCTGGTGCTCACCCAAGCCCCGGAGGGGGAGGGGCAGGACAAGTGGCTACTGGACACCTTCAGCGGCATCTCTCCCCTTGTTGCCAGAGAGCTGGAATTCCAGTCCGGCGGCAGCCGAACTGCGCTGGCAGACCGGCTGGAACAGTTGACGAAATCTGTTAAGGCAAATGACTTTACTCCTGTTGCGCTCAAACGGGACGGGAAGGAGATGGACTTCTCCTTCATGCCGGTGCTGCAATACGGTCCCTCGGTGGAGCTGTGCCGCTGGGACAGCTTTTCCGCCCTGCTGGACGACTACTATGCCGCCCGTGAAGCCCAGGAGCGGGTCAAGCAGCGTGGGCAGGATTTCATTCGTTCCGTGACTCAGGCCCGCAACCGCACCGCCAAGAAGATCGCCAATCAGGAGGAGGATCTGCGCCACGCCGCCAATCGGGAGCAGATGCGTCAGTTTGGCGACATCATTACCACCAATTTCTATCAGATGCAAAAGGGGCAGACCGTTCTGCGGGCCCAGAATTACTACGATCCCCAATGCGCCGAGGTGGAGATACCCTTGGATCCCCTGCTCACTCCCCAGCAGAACGCCGCCAAGTATTATAAGGACTACAAAAAGGCGCAGAAAGCAGAGGAAATGCTCACGATTCAGTTGGAAAAGAACCGCCGTGAGCTGGACTATCTGGACAGCGTGCTCCAGACCATCGGCCTGTCCGAGGGCGACCGTGACCTGCAGGAGATCCGGCAGGAGCTGATGGACAACGGCTACCTCAAGCAGCACAAGCGGAAGATGACCGCCAAGGGCAAGCAGAAGATCATCCACTCCAAGCCCATGGAGTTCCGTTCCTCTGCGGGGCTGACCATTCTGGTGGGCAAGAATAACAGCCAGAACGACCGCCTCACCATGAAGGATGCCGACAAGCGGGACATCTGGCTCCACACCCACAAGATCCACGGCTCCCATGTCATCCTGAAAACCGGGGGCGCTGAGCCGGACGACCAGTCCCTCACCGAGGCCGCCATACTGGCGGCGTGGTTCTCCCAGGGAAAGGAGTCCGGTCAGGTGCCGGTGGACTACACCCCGGTGAAGTTCATCAAGAAGCCCGCCGGAGCCAAGCCCGGCTTTGTGATCTACAACACCTATAACACCATGTATGTCACCCCCACCGAGGACATGGTGAAAAAGCTGCGGGTGAAATAACATGAGATGAGCCGCTGCGTTTCCGCAGCGGCTCATGTTGATCTGTTCCTTATTTCAGCTTGCCCATACCGAGCTCCATCCGGCGCAGCACTTCTTCACGTCCAAGGATGTGGCACAGCTCCACGGCGCCGCCGGGAGTGACGGTCTTGCCGGCAATGGCGATGCGCAGGGGCCACATGAGGGTGGCGTTCTTCACGCCCAGCTCCTCTGCCAGAGCGATGAGGGCGTTGTGGATGGTCTCCTGCTCCCAGTCGGGCAGGGCGGCCAGCACCGGGGCGGTCTTTTCCAGCATATCCAGCGATACCTCGCTGTTGCTCTTGGACTTCTTGTTGGTGAACAGCTCCACGCCGTATTCGGGCAGCACGTCGAAGAAGTCCACCTTTTCCGGGATGTCGGTGAGCTTTTCGCACCGTGCCTGAAGCAGGGCGGCGATGGCGGCGGCGTCATAGCTCTCGTTTTTCACCGTCTGACGGATGTAAGGCCCGGCAACTGCGGCGAAGTCGGCGGGGGAGAGGTTTCGCAGGTAGGTGGCGTTGAAGTAGTTAAGCTTGTCCATGTCGAAGGCGGAGGGGGACTTGGAGATGTGGCCGATGTCAAAGGCGGCGATGAGCTCGTCCATAGAGAAGAACTCCTGCTCGGCCAGCTCGCCGTGGGGGGCCCAGCCCAGCAGCGCCACATAGTTGACCACCGCCTCGGACAGATAGCCCTGCTCCATCAGATCCTCGTAGGAGGGATCGCCGTGGCGCTTGGACATCTTGCGCACCGTGCCGCTGGCGGGGTCGGTGATCATCACGGAGGAGCAGTGAACGTAGGTGGGGATCTCCCAGCCGAAGGCCTCGTACAGCAGGTTGTATTTGGGGGCGGAGGACAGATACTCTGCGCCACGCACCACATGGGTGATGCCCATCAGGTGGTCGTCCACCACGTTGGCGAAGTTGTAGGTGGGCAGCCCGTCCCGCTTGATGAGGATCTGGTCGTCCAGCTCGGCGTTGTCCACGGTGATGTCGCCGTACACGGCGTCACGGAAGGTGGTCTGACCCTCATGAGGGATGCGCTGGCGGATGACGTAGGGCTCACCGGCGGCCACACGGGCCTCCGCCTCCTCCCGGCTCATGTTCCGGCAGGGGTCGTCCACCCGCTCAAACTCGCCGGAATCCTCGTCGGATTCGGCCTTTTCACAGAAACAGTAGTAGGCGTGACCCTTCTCCACCAGAAGCTGGGCATACTTGCCGTAGAAGGGGCGGCGCTCAGTCTGGATATAGGGGCCCACAGGGCCGCCCACATCGGGACCTTCGTCCCAGGTCAGGCCGCACTTGCGCATGGTGGCGTAAATGACCTCCACCGCATCGGCCACCAGACGGCCCTGATCGGTGTCCTCAATGCGCAGCAGGAACTTGCCGCCGGCGTGACGGGCGATGAGGTAGGTGTAAAGAGCGGTGCGCAGGTTGCCCACGTGCATATAGCCGGTGGGGGAGGGGGCAAAGCGGGTACGCACCTCACCCTTGGGGATGCGAGCCTCCATCTCGTCAAACCACTGCATATCCAAAGCCATAAAAAGACCTCCGTCTCAAAATATCTGCAAAATATTATAAGGTGTGCGATTGCATTTTGCAAGTGAGAAATACGGACGCACCTGCGTGTGTGCCCGAATACACCTCTCAGTCAGCTTCGCTGACAGCTCTCCTCCAGGAGAGCCATTTAAGCCTCCCCTGGAGGGGAGGTGGCATTTGCGGAGCAAATGACGGAGAGGTGTCAACCGGGCGGCTCTGGGAGCCGCCCCTACGCATTGCCAATGAAATCCCGTAGGGCCCGATGCCCTCATCGGGCCGCAGCGCTGCACCGTAGGGCGCAGCATCCTTGATGCGCTGCAAGCAGACGGCCTGTGGCCGCCCGAATGACGGTAAGCTGTGCGCATCTCCGTGATCCTCGCAGCAAACCTGCCGGAAACCGCCGCCAGGCCCGCTTTTTTCAGGAAAAATCTTAAAAAATATCCTGCCAAATCTCTTGACGGAGAGGGGGGACTATGCTATAATTCCAAATTGCGCTGATATGCCAAAAAGGAGGTCTGACTGATGCTGACCCAACTGGAACAAACGGCCAAGGTGGTGGGCGTCAAGCAGACCCGACGGGCGCTGAACGACGGCAGGGCCAAGTCCCTGTTTCTGGCCCGTGATGCAGATCCCGCCCTCACCGAGCCTCTGGCAGTCATGGCCGAGGAGCGTGGCATCCCCGTCTGCTGGACGGAGCGGATGCGTGAGCTGGGCCGGGCCTGCGGCATCGCCGTGGGCGCCGCTGTGGCGGCCGCCGTGTGAAACTTTTTTCGGTTTTAGCGAATAATCTTCGGAGCATTCGTTAAAATATATATCTATTGAAAGGAGGAAAATCATGCCTACTTTTAACCAACTGGTGCGCAAGGGCCGTGAGAAGACCACCTACAAGTCCAACTCTCCCGCCATGCAGCACGGTCTGAACACCCTGAAGAACAAGGAGACCAACCTGCCTTCCCCTCAGAAGCGTGGTGTCTGCACTGCTGTTCGTACTTCCACTCCCAAGAAGCCGAACTCCGCTCTGCGTAAGATCGCCCGTGTCCGTCTGACCAATGGCTACGAGGTCACCGCCTACATTCCCGGTGTCGGCCACAACCTGCAGGAGCACTCCGTGCTCATGATCCGCGGCGGCCGTGTCAAGGACCTGCCCGGCGTTCGTTACCACATCATCCGCGGCACTCTGGATACCCAGGGCGTCAACGGCCGTATGCAGTCCCGCTCCAAGTACGGCGCCAAGCGTCCCAAGGCCGGTAAGAAGAAGTAATCTTCCCCAGCCCAACACAAACTTGCATTGTGCGCTTTCGCGCAAGGCAAACCCGCCTTGCCGAGCGTTTATTCCATATATTGTGGGTAGACCTCGGACAGGCATTACACGTCATGCGTCTGCATGATGAGTACCTATGAATTCTTTTATTTTATTAAGAAGGAGGGAAGCAACGTGCCCAGAAGAGGAAACGTACCCAAGCGGGAGGTTCTGCCCGATCCGCTGTATAATTCCATCTTAGTCACTAAGCTCGTCAACAGCATCATGCTCGACGGCAAGAAGGGCGTCGCCCAGAAGGTCGTCTACGGTGCTTTCGACATCATCAAGGAAAAGACTGGCCAGGAGCCCCTGGAGGTCTTTAACACCGCCATCGAGAACATTATGCCCTCGCTGGAGACCAAGTCCCGCCGTGTCGGCGGTTCCACCTATCAGGTGCCCATGGAGGTGCGTCCTGCCCGCCGTCAGACCCTCGGTCTGCGCTGGCTGACCAACTACTCCCGCAACCGTGGTGAGAAGACCATGAAGGAGCGTCTGGCCGGCGAGATCATGGACGCCGCCAACAACACCGGCTCCGCCGTCAAGAAGCGTGAGGACACTCACAAGATGGCCGAGGCCAACAAGGCGTTTGCCCATTTCCGCTGGTAATAGAGGAGCAAAGCTATGGCTAGAAAAGTTTCTCTGGAAAACACCAGAAATATCGGCATCATGGCTCACATTGATGCCGGTAAGACCACCACCACTGAGCGTATCCTGTACTACACCGGCGTGAACTACAAGATCGGTGAGACCCATGATGGTACCGCCACCATGGACTGGATGGCTCAGGAGCAGGAGCGTGGCATCACCATCACTTCCGCTGCCACCACCTGCTACTGGCAGGGAACCAAGAATCAGTTCCCCCAGACCCGTCTGAACATCATCGACACCCCGGGGCACGTGGACTTCACCGTTGAGGTGGAGCGCTCCCTGCGCGTGCTGGACGGTTCCGTGACCGTTATGTGCGCCAAGGGCGGCGTGGAGCCCCAGTCCGAGACTGTGTGGCGCCAGGCCGACAACTACAAGGTCCCCCGCATGATCTACGTCAACAAGATGGACATCATGGGTGCCGACTTCTACAATGTTCTGAACATGATCCACGACCGTCTGAAGTGTAACGCTGTGCCCATTCAGCTCCCCATCGGCTCCGAGGACACCTTCAAGGGTATCATCGACCTGGTGGAGATGAAGGCCGACGTCTACTACGACGAAGTGGGCAAGGACATGCGTGAGGAAGAGATCCCCGCCGACATGATGGAGCTGGCCATGGAGTACCGCACCAAGCTGCTGGACGCCTGCGCCGACCTCGACGAGGAGCTCATGATGCTCGTCCTGGAAGAGGAAGAGGTTCCCGTGGAGATGATCCGGGCCGCCATCCGTAAGGGCACCATCGACAACGTCATGGTTCCCGTTGTCTGCGGTACTTCCTACCGCAACAAGGGTGTGCAGAAGCTGCTGGACGCCATCGTGGACTATATGCCCTCTCCCCTGGACATTCCCGCCATCGACGGTGTCAACCCTGAGACCGAGGAGGCCGATGTCCGTCAGGCCGACGACAACGCCCCCTTCTCCGGTCTGGCTTTCAAGATCGCCACCGATCCCTTCGTTGGCCGTCTGTCCTTCGTGCGTGTGTACTCCGGCGTGCTCAACACCGGTACCACCGTGCTGAACTCCACCAAGAAGCACAAGGAGCGCATCGGCCGTATCCTGCAGATGCACGCCAATCACCGTGAGGACATCGAGTGCTGCTATGCCGGCGACATCTGCGCCGTCATCGGCCTGAAGAACTCCACCACCGGTGATACCCTGTGCGACGAGAAGGCTCCCATCATTCTGGAGTCCATGGAATTCCCTGAGCCCGTCATCCGTGTTGCCATCGAGCCCAAGACCAAGGCCGGTCAGGAGAAGATGGGCATCGCTCTGATGAAGCTGGCTGAGGAGGATCCCACCTTCAAGACCTACACCGACGATGAGACTGGTCAGACCATCATCGCCGGCATGGGCGAGCTCCATCTGGAGATCATCGTGGACCGTCTGCTCCGTGAGTACAAGGTGGAGGCCAATGTTGGCGCTCCCCAGGTCGCTTACAAGGAGACCATCAAGAAGTCCGTGGAGCAGGACACCAAGTACGCCCGTCAGTCCGGCGGTAAGGGTCAGTACGGCCACTGCCGCATCACCGTTGAGCCCAACGAGCCCGGCAAGGGTTACGAGTTCATCAACGAGATCACCGGCGGCGTCATCCCCAAGGAGTATATCCCCGCCATCGACGCCGGTATCCAGGGCGCTATGCAGGCCGGTGTGCTGGCTGGCTACCCCGTTGTGGACGTCAAGGTGCACCTGACCTTCGGCTCCTACCACGAGGTGGACTCCTCCGAAATGGCCTTTAAGATCGCCGGCTCCATGGCCTTCAAGGAGGCCTGCCGCAAGGCCAACGCCTGCCTGCTGGAGCCCATGATGAAGGTCTCCGTCATCGTGCCCGACGAGTACCTGGGCAACGTCATCGGCGACCTGAACAGCCGCCGTGGCCAGATCCAGGGTCAGGAGAGCCGTCCCGGCGCCATGCAGGTGGACGCTCTGGTGCCTCTGGCCAGCATGTTCGGTTACGCTACCGACCTGCGTTCCAGCACTCAGGGCCGTGGCCAGTACTCCATGGAGCCCCACAGCTACGTGGAGATCCCCAAGAGCATCGCCGACAAGATCATTGCTCAGCGCGGCCGTAAGGACGAGGGCTGAGAGCCTTGAGGCGCAGGAAAAATGTTGTTGCATTTTTCCTCTTTATGCGATAGAATATGCCCATAATGGGTCTATCTGTGAAAACAAAAATTTTTAGTTACTTTAAGGAGGCAACTCAAAATGGCTAAGCAAAAGTTTGAGCGTACTAAGCCCCACGTCAACATCGGCACCATCGGCCACGTTGACCACGGCAAGACCACCCTGACCGCTGCTATCACCAAGTTCCTGGCTATGCAGGGCAAGGCTGAGATGCAGGACTACTCCGCTATCGACAAGGCTCCTGAGGAGCGTGAGCGTGGTATCACCATCAACACCGCCCACGTCGAGTACGAGACCGAGGCTCGTCACTATGCCCACGTTGACTGCCCGGGCCACGCCGACTATATCAAGAACATGATTACCGGCGCTGCTCAGATGGACGGCGCTATCCTGGTCATCGCTGCTACCGACGGCCCCATGGCTCAGACCAAGGAGCACATCCTGCTGGCCCGTCAGGTGGGCGTGCCCGCCATCGTCGTGTTCCTGAACAAGTGCGACCTGGTTGACGACGAGGAGCTGCTGGAGCTGGTCGAGATGGAGGTCCGCGAGACCCTGTCCAACTACGAGTTCCCCGGCGACGACATCCCCGTCATCAAGGGTTCTGCTCTGGAGGCTCTGATCTCCGAGTCCACCGATCCCAACGCTCCCGAGTTCGCCTGCATCCAGGAACTGATGGACGCTGTTGACGACTATATTCCCACTCCCGACCGTAAGGCTGACCAGCCCTTCCTGATGCCCGTTGAGGACGTCTTCACAAGTCGGATCGTAGCCATGTCGTTCTGTGAGCCAAGGAGTTGGGAGCTCTAATTGTCTTCCTAAGACCGCTTGGCCTCCGACTTGGGGAACTCGTAGAAGGACAGAGTCTCGCGGATCTCCATCTCGACCAGCTCCAGCAGCTCCTCGTCGTCGACCAGGTCAGCCTTGTTCATGAACACGACC
>JAZNQA010000157.1:0-2967 GCA_045589915.1 Candidatus Enterenecus sp. | reverse complement strand
GAAGCGGTAAGCCAGCGGGTCGTAGCCCTTCTCCTCCAGCAGAGATACGGTGAGGAACTCGCCCTTGGACTTGGACATCTTGCCCGAATTGGTGTTCAGGTGGTGGACATGGAACCACTGCTTGCACCACGGATGGCCGAGATAGGCCTCGGACTGGGCGATCTCGTTGGTGTGGTGGGGGAAGGCGTTGTCGATGCCGCCGCAGTGGAGGTCCAGATACTCGCCGTTGTACCTCAGGGAGATGCCGGAGCACTCGATGTGCCAGCCGGGATAGCCCACGCCCCACGGGGAGTCCCACTTCAAAGCCTGATCCTCAAACTTGGACTTGGTGAACCACAGCACGAAGTCGTTCTTGCTGCGCTTGTTGGTGTCCTCCTCCACGCCCTCACGGACGCCCACAGCCAGATCCTCCTCGTCGTGGTCGTTGAACACATAGTAGCGGCCCAGTCTGGAGGTGTCGAAATACACATTGCCCCCGGCCACATAGGCATAGCCCTTGTCCAGCAAACCCTGAACGATGTTGATATAGTCCTCGATGCGGTTGGTGGCGGGCTCCACCACGTCGGGGGTCTTGATGTTCAGCTTGGCGCAGTCGGAGAAAAAGGCGTCGGTGTAAAAGCGGGCGATGTCCATCACGGACTTGTTCTCCCGCTTGGCACCCTTGAGCATCTTGTCCTCGCCGGTGTCGGCGTCGGAGGCCAGATGGCCCACGTCGGTGATGTTCATGACACGGTTGACATCATACCCCTCGTAGCGCAGGTACTTCTCCAGCACGTCCTCCATGATATAGGAGCGCAGGTTGCCGATGTGGGCGAAGTGGTACACGGTGGGGCCGCAGGTGTACATCTCTACCCGACCGGGGGTATGGGTCTGGAATTCTTCCTTCTTGTGGGTTGCGGAATTGTATAAATACATAGGTCAGTTCTCCTTTTCGTGCAGCTTCTGCTCCAGTTCTTCCACCCGGCGGGCCAGCGCCGCCAGCTTTTCCAGGGTGGGGTTGTTCACGCTGGTCTGATCCACCTCGTCGGCATAGTCCACCTTTTTCCCTTGCACCCGCACGATCTGGGCGGGGATGCCCACGGCGGTGGCATTCTCCGGCACCTCGGACAGCACCACCGCATTGGCGGCGATGCGGGCTCCGTCCCCCACTTTGAAGGGGCCCAGCACCTTGGCTCCCGTGGAGATCAGCACGTTGTTGCCGATGGTGGGGTGGCGCTTGCCCTGATCCTTGCCGGTGCCGCCCAGGGTGACGCCGTGGTAGATGAGGCAGTCGTCCCCGATCTCCGCCGTCTCGCCGATGACGATGCCCATACCGTGGTCGATAACCAGCCTGCGGCCGATGGTGGCACCGGGGTGGATCTCGATGCCCGTCCTGAACCGGCTCCACTGGGACACCCAGC
The DNA here is from genome assembly GCA_045589915.1 of Candidatus Enterenecus sp. Classification (GTDB taxonomy): domain Bacteria; phylum Bacillota; class Clostridia; order Oscillospirales; family Oscillospiraceae; genus Enterenecus. The sequence goes on along the minus strand of JAZNQA010000157.1, from coordinate 1,567 downwards.
GGGCGATGAATTTCAGCTTATGGCGGTAAAAGAAATGGGCGATACGGTGGTATATGATGGCGTGTACGCCGGGATACAGCAGGAAGATCTCCACCCTGCTGCGTGCCGCCGGGTCACGAGCCTGATAGGCTCGTAAAGTTTCGCCTAATCGGGTCAATTTCATTCCCTCCTGTCAAAATGCGCATTGCTTTATGATGCTGTCCCATTGGCTCCCCTTGTCAGGGGAGGCAACAAAAAAGCCCCCCATGCCCAATGGCATGAGAGGCGGTGTGATCCGCGGTTCCACTCTCGTTTCTCGCTCATGGCCGTATCGTGGCCGGACGGAGGGCATCCACATCCCCCTCGCTCCCGCTTGCATTTCGTGCCGCCCTTCCACGAGGGCCGCTTTCAGCCGGTGACGGCCCCTCTCTGACGCTTTCGGAACGGACTACTTCCTGCGTTCACAGCGATATACAGTTGTCTTTTTATGTCTTAGTATATTATCATAGCCGTCTTTGGGTGTCAAGCCGGAGGCTTGGGAAAATCTTCTCCAAAATTTTGGGCGCACAGTGAGCCCATGGTGTGCCCGTGGGGGCCGCCGCCCTCGGCGGCCCTAAAGCCTTCCCCTTGAGGGGAAGGTGGCTGCCCGCAGGGCAGACGGATGAGGTGTATGCGGGCGCACACACAGGTGCGCCCCTACGGGCGAACCACCGAACCTGCCTGTAGAGCCGCCGCCCTCGGCGGTCCATTTCGGGCGGGCCGGTGTCCCGCCCCTACAAGGCATGATCGAACAAGGGCGTAGGGGCCGATGCCCACATCGGCCCGCAAATGCGGCAAGGGCAGAGCCCTTGCCCTACGGGGTGTGGTCGTACCCTAAGGGCTGCACACCCCGACGACCCGTTGGACACCTCTCCGCCTCGCTGCGCTCGCCAGCTCCCCTTAATGAGAGGCTTTTCGGGCGCACACACAGGTGCGCCCCTACGGCGGGTCTGCGAAGTATTTCGCAGGGGCGGCTCCCAGAGCCGCCCGTTTGACACCGCTCTACCTCAACATCACCCTTATTCACTGGAAAAAAATTTTCAAAAACCTATTGACATTTCGGTTAGCATATGCTAACCTATCCATGTTGTTAGCCGCAACTAACCAAAGTCTTTCTCCTATCCTTCCAATATGTTTCGAACCAGGGACTTCTGCCGCCTGCGCCGGATACGGTGCGGGCGGCTTCCCTTTTTTCATCATCTTGCCTTTCAATTTTTCTGCACACGAAACGGAGTTTTGTAGAATTCACACTTCCTTTTCATATTTATAAGGAGTATAATCTTAAATTGATATAATGTCGCTTTCGAGGTCATGTTTTGGAGAAAGGAATGCTATGCTGAAAACACTGCTGAAATCACTTGGTGAATTTAAGCGGGATGCGCTGCTCACGCCCATTCTGGTGGCCATCGAGGTGGTGGCCGACTGTCTGATCCCCTACTTCATCGCCGTGCTGGTCAACGAGATCAAGGCGGGGTGCGAGATGTCGGTGATCATCAAGTATGGGGTGCTGCTCATTGCCATCGCTGTGGTGGCGCTGCTCACCGGCTGG
>JAZNQA010000156.1:0-14674 GCA_045589915.1 Candidatus Enterenecus sp. | reverse complement strand
GACGCTTACGCCGCCCAGGACAGCAGGGTGAAGCCCGTCCACAAGGAGAATGGCGGCGTGACCTGGGCCCGTCTGCGTGGCGTGCAGGAGGCCACCGGGGCATGGATCGGCTTTGTGGACGGGGACGACCATGTGGAGCCGCAGATGTATGAGCGCCTGCTGGAAAATGCACGGCGGTACGGTGCCGACATTTCCCACTGCGGGTATCAGATGGTTTTCCCCGGCGATCGGGTGGACTATTACCACAACACCGGCCGTCTGGTGGAGCAGCCCGGCAGACAGGGTTGCTCCGACCTGCTGAACGGCGACTTTGTGGAGCCTGCATTGGTAAACAAGCTGTACCGCAGAGACTTGTTTGCCGGTCTGGAGCAATGGATGGATCAGACCATCCGCATCAACGAAGACCTTTTGATGAACTATTACCTGTTCAAGGCGGCGGGGAATGCGGTGTTTGAGGATGTGTGCCCCTATCACTACATCCTGAGGAAGGGTTCTGCGGCGACCTCAAAGTTGAATGATCACAAGCTGCGTGACCCGCTGAAGGTGCTCCACATTCTGCTGGAGGACACGAAAGACCAGGAGGATTGGCGGCGCATTGTGGAGCGGCGGCTGGCCTATCAGCTGGTCAATTCCGCCGCCATGAGGCTGGGCGACCAGCGGGAGCTGACCCGCCCCTACCGCAAAGCTGCCCGCAAGGAGCTGCGCCAACGCCTGTGGAGCTTCCTCACCGGCAAAAGCTGCGGCATGAAGCTCAAGGTGATGGTGCTGTGGGCGGCCGTTTGGCCCGCCAGCTACGGCTGGGTGCACGGTACCTATGCCAAGGCATCCGGCCTTGACAAAAAATACAGAGTAGACTGAGTGGGTGACATGATGGACCTGATCAGCGTGATCGTGCCAATTTACAAAGTAGAGCCGTACCTTGACCGCTGCGTGCAGTCCATTGTCAGCCAGACCTATGAGCGGCTGGAGATCATTCTGGTGGACGACGGCAGCCCCGACAACTGCGGCGCCATGTGCGACGCATGGGCAGAGAAGGATGGACGTATCAAGGTCGTCCACAAGGAGAACGGCGGCCTGTCCGACGCCCGAAATGCGGGGCTGGAGATCGCCACGGGAGCACTGATCTCCTTCATTGACAGCGACGATGCCGTGGAGCCCACCTTTCTGGAGGAACTGCATCAGACTCTTGTGGAGCACGAAGCTGATGTTGCCGAGTGTGACATTGTTTTTGTGGATGAGGACGGCAAAGTGCTGCGGCAGCGTGGCACGGCGGAAGTGCCGGTTATGGACAAGATGGAAGCCCTGGGTCGGCTCGTTTTGGAAGCGGGGATCTATCAGACGGTCTGGAACAAGCTCTATCGGCGTTCTGCCATGGAGGGCATCCCATTTGAAAAAGGGAAATACAATGAGGACGACTTCTGGACCTATCAGGTGTTTGATCGGATCGGGAAGCTGGCGGTGGTGGACCGGCCGCTGTACAACTACCTGCAGCGCAGCGGCAGCATCATGGGAACCGCATACAGCCTGAAACGGCTGGATGGGCTGGAGGCCCGCTTCCTGCGGATGGAGTATCTGCAAAAGTACGGGGAGCTGGCGGCTCTGACCCGCCAGCAGCTTCAGTTGGATTGCCTGTATCACTATCAATGTGCCCTGCGTGGCTTGCAGGGGCAGGAAAAAAAGACGGCGCTGACCACCATTCGGAAGCTCATGAAAAGCATTCCAAAGGTGGGCAGGGACGAGCTGACGCTGAACGGCAAATATCGCATCTGGCTGACGATGTTCAAGACCATGCCGGCATTGACGGCGAGAGTGAGGAATCTGCTGAAAATTGGACTGTAATGGTAGGGTAGACAAATGGAAAGAATCAATCAGCGTAAGGCTGGAGCGCTACTATCTTATATAAACTTGGGGCTGGGCAGCGTTATCCCGCTGCTGTACACCCCCATTATGCTGAACATTCTGGGGCAAGCGGAGTATGGACTGTACTCGCTGTCCCATTCGGTGATCGGCTACTTGGGCCTGTTGAATTTTGGTATGGGCTCAGCAATCGTGCGCTATGCAGCTAAATATCGGGCAGAAGATAATAAAGACGGGGTGCGTGGCCTCATCGGATTGTTTTTGACCATTTATAGCTGTCTGTCGCTGCTGGTTTGCATTGCAGGTGTTGTGCTGATCGGCAATGTGGATGCCTTTTTTGCAAAAGGTTTGTCTGCCGCAGAGGTAGAGCGGCTGAGGATCCTCATGATGATCATGGTTGCCAGCGTTGCGGTCTCCCTGCCTATGAGCGTGTTTTCCTCTATCATCTCTGCCTATGAGCAGTTTGTTTTTGCCAAAGCATTTGGCCTTTTCGGTACGCTGCTGCTGCCTGCGTTGAACCTGATCGTGTTGTATGCGGGATATGCTTCGGTGGGCATGGCTTTGGTGGGCTTAGGCGTCCATGTGCTCAATGGTGTGGTGTATGGCAGTTACTGCTTGAAGAAGCTGGGGCTTTACCCGCGATTCCGGCGTATGCCGGTGCATTTACTGAAAGAGATCTGGATATTCAGCGCATTTGTTTTTTTGTCGTCCATCGTAGATATGCTCTATTGGGCTACGGACAAGGTGCTGATCGGTGCGCTGATCGGTTCTACCGCTGTGGCTGTGTATAATGTGGGCGGTGTGTTTACATCCATGCTCCAAAGCATCTCCCAGTCGATCAGCAATATGTTTACGCCCAAAATCATGATGATGGCATCCAAAAATGCAGCGATCTCAGAAACTTCGGAATTGTTGATCCGTGTTGGGCGGCTCCAATTCTATATCGTTTCCTTCGTGCTGTCCGGGTATATCGTGTTCGGTCAGCGCTTCATCGGATTCTGGGCTGGTGACGGCTATGCGGACGCCTATTTTGTGGCGTTGCTCACCATGATCCCTCTGGCGATACCACTTATCCAGAGCATTGCCTATTCTACCGTGGTGGCCCAAAACAAGCATCGGTTCCGGGCCATAGCCTATGCGATCATTGCGGTGATCAATGTGGTATCTACCTATTTTGTGACGCCGAAATTCGGGATCATTGGTGCCGCCGCCTGCACCGCCATCGCTTTCCTTGCCGGGAATGGCATTATTATGAATTTCTATTACAGCCGTGTCATCGGACTGGATATTTTCAGATTTTGGAAAAATATCGGGCGGATCTCGGTGGCCCCGCTGGCTATGATCGCAGCAGGGTACCTTTTGGTCAACTGTGTATTCGAGATCACATCGGTGCTGGTTTTCTTGGCGGGTGTGTGCGTATACAGTATCATCTTTTGGCTGCTAAATTGGTTTATATCCATGAACGCCTACGAGAAAGACTTGTTGGGCGGCATGGTCAGAAAGGTAACGCGGGTATTCCCCGGAAGAAAAAAATGAGTTTGGCTGTCTTATGATGTGCCCTGTCCAAACAAAAAGGTGAGAGCAATGAACCGGATTTTAGTTCACATTCCCATGATGCCCTATGGAGAATATGATATTTTCAGCCAGCCGGACAACGGCGAGTTCCTGAAGGTCGTTCAGGAAAAGCACCAGGGAGTATGCCCGAATGTGGGCAACCGCCTCTGGTTCCAGGGCCTGATTTCGGAGATCGAGAGTCCGAACAACCATCTGGAGTATTTTTCCCCGTCCATGAGCAAGGACTACATCAATGAGAGCTATGATTTCATCATTGCGCCCATGGCCAATGTCTTTGCAAAGGGGTTTCGGGAGCTTCTGGAGTCTCTGGCCGAACGCTTTCGGGGTATCAAAATTCCTGTGTATGTGATCGCCTGTGGCGTGCAGGCCGATCATTATGACCAGCTGGGTGAGATCTGCAGCGAGCTGAAGGAACCGGCATCGAAGTTTATCGCCAGCGTGTATAATACCGGCGGTGAGTTTGCGCTGCGGGGGCATTTTACCAAGGAGTTTTTTGACCGCTTAGGTTTTTCCTCGGCGGTGGTAACGGGCTGCCCCTCGATCTATCAGCGGGGGAGAAATCTGCGCATTACGGAGGAAAAAGTCTCCTCAGAGCAGTTCAGACCGCTGCTGAATGGCAATCCCGTCCACTACCCGGAGCTGTTCCGAACCTATCCCAATGCGGAATTCTTTGACCAAAGCACCTATTTTCACGAGCTGCTCGATCCCAACTTCTTTGGCGGAGCGGTGCAGGGTGGTGAACGGCTGCGCCGGATGGTGAAGAAGTACGGTCTGGAGACCACCACCTATCTTCTCCAGGACAGGATCAAGCTGATCCCGGATATGAACACATGGCGGGAATATCTCATCCACGGCAAGTTCTCCCTGTCCTACGGGTCAAGGATCCACGGCAGCATTATGCCCATTTTGGCGGGGATTCCTGCTGTTTTGGAGTGCAGAGATGCCCGTACCAGAGAAATGGCGGAGTTCTTCGACATCCCATGTGTCGCTCCCGAAGAACACAAAAAGTATAGTTCGCTCTATGAGCTCTATCAGGAGACGAGTTATGCTTCCTTCAATGCCAATTTTGCTGCACGCTTTGATGCTTATGAGGCATTTTTAAGACGCTTCGGCATTGTGGAGCACATCAACGAAGAAAATAAATTTTTCCACCCCCTTGATGAGATAGGCAAAATCTCCTGCAATCAGGAGCAAAGAGCGGAGCTGCTTGTTGCCTTAAAACGCAACAATGTATATTGGAAGGTATATGAACGGCTGATTGCAGCGAAGCGGAAGATAAAATCCAGAATGTGATCATTGGGTCGAGGTGCCATGAAAAAAGTCTTTCTCTACGCCTACAACGGCGTCAATCTGGGCGATGACCTTTTCGTTCACGCCATCTGCCGGCGTTATCCGCAGGTACAATTTTATATCCGTGGAGGCGAGGAGAGACGGCGTGTGCTTCATGAGCTGCCCAATCTGAAGGTGCTGAGTGAGGATACTGCGCTCATCCGTCGCCTCCATGCCCTGCGGCCCTCCCTTGCTGCACGCTATCTCGGCTGGCAGGAGGCACGCTGTGATGCCGTGGTGTACATCGGCGGATCCATTTTTATCGAGTACGAAAACTGGGAACAGATCCTGACATGGTGGGAGTACGAGGCGGAAAACCGCCCATTCTACGTGCTGGGCGCCAATTTTGGGCCCTACGCTTCGGAAGGCTACCGTCAGGCAAGCGGAAGGATCTTTGCCAAGATGCGGGATATCTGTTTCCGAGATCTGTATTCCTATGACCTGTTTCGGGAGTATGATTCCGTCCGCTATGCGCCGGATATCCTGCTGTCCTACCCGATGCCGGACATTGCTGTAAAGGAAAAGCAGCTCTTTGTCTCGCTGATCGACTGTGCCTCAAAGGATGAGGGGAACAACTCTCTGGCGCAGTTCGATGAAAGCTATGTGGCCAATATGGCACATGTGCTGAAAGCGTATGTGGACGATGGGTTTTCTCTGGTGCTGGGCTCCTTCTGTCAGCGGGAAGGGGATGAGGTGGCCATCCAAAAGGTGCTGCACGCCATGGACGCTGACAAGACGGATGGACGCATCTCCGTGCTGTGCTATGATGGCACCAATGCCTGTGAACTGACCCGGTCTATCGCTCAGTCCGAATATGTGATCGCATCCAGATTCCACGCAGCGATTTTGGCTCTGGCTGCCGGTCGGCCTGTCTTCCCGGTGATTTACAGCGATAAGACCAGCCATGTGCTGAGAGATATGAAGTTCCGGGGTGTCTGGGCAGATCTGCGGGATGGTCAGGAACTCAGCTATGAAGCATCCCGAAAAAATCTGGATGAAAAGGCGGCGTTGATCGACGGAGATCTGCGCCGTGAGGCGAAACTGCATTTCAAGAAGCTGGATGAAGTTTTGAGTTGAGGATTGTTGTATCATGAGTGTGAAGCGATTATTTCAGCGGGCGTACCATCTCGGAGAGCGCATTGTGCATGAAGGGGCGCAGCTTCCCAAACGCTGGCGGGTTTTCGGGCCGAGGGTGGCTTGGGAGACCTTTCGTGACGGTCTGACCCCGCCGGGGAAGAGCCTGCGGTACATACATACCATCGAGGCTTCGGTGGATAAATTCCTTGCTGATCTGGTGGCGCAGTATCAGACCGTGGAGCAAACCGAGCCGGTACAGCACGGGGGGAAACTTCCCATCTGGTGCTGCTGGTGGCAGGGTGAGGAGCAGATGCCGGAGTTGGTAAAAATGTGCCATGCCCGCTTGAAGCAGGTGATCCCTGCGGATCGTGCGGAGCTGCATTTGATCACCATCCACAACTACCGGGAATATGTGGAGCTGCCGGAGCACATCGTGGATAAGTTTGAGCGGAAGATCATCACCATGACCACCATGTCCGACGTGCTGCGCTTCGCGCTGCTGGAAAAATACGGCGGCTACTGGCTGGATGCCACGGTGTTTTTCACCGACCAGATCCCTGAAGAATACTTCAGCGGCAATTTTTATTGTCAGCGCATGGCATCCGACCCCCAGAAAGTGCGCCGTGAAGCCTGCCGTGGAAACTGGTGCGGCTTCTCCATGACCGGTCCGAAGAACAATGTGGTGTTCCGCTTCATGAACGAGGCATTCAGCCGCTGGTGGGCCCACTATGATACCATTATCGACTATGTGCTCATTGACTATATGCTCTGGACAGGATTCAAGGGTGTTCCGGCCATCCATGACACCATTGATCGGGTCCCGGATAACAATCAGGACATCTTTGAAATGTATCAGGTACTCAATCAGCCCTATTCTCCCGAACTTTGGGAGCGACTGACCAAACGCAATGTGATGCACAAGCTGACCTACAAAATGGATCTGCAAAAGACCACAGAGGCAGGCGAGCAAACCCTGTACGGCTATCTGTGGGATCAGGTGTTTGAACAGGAAACTTGAGGTGAGAGAATGGCAACTTTCAGCGTGATCGTTCCGGTCTACAATGCAGCGCATACCATTACACGCTGTGTGGACAGCATTGCGGCCAGCGGCGGCGAGGATGTGCAGATCATTCTGATCGAGGACTGCTCCAGGGACAACAGTTGGGAGGTCTGCCAGCACCTTTCGCAGAAGTACCAAACGGTGCTCTGCCTGCATAATGAGCAGAACCGGGGTGTGTCCTACACACGAAACCGTGGTTTGGATCATGCTGACGGAGACTATCTGCTTTTTGTGGACAGCGACGACTGGGTGGCCCCGGAGTATGTCCCCGCCTTCCGTCAGGTCCTTGCCGGGGACGAGACCTTTGCGGTCTGCGGTTATGTGAACCACGATGAGAAGAACAACGGCAGAACAGATATCTTCGCCTGGGATGGGTTTGAAGGCGTGAAGCAGGAACCCCTTCAGCAGGTGATCAAGGAGCTCTATGATGGCCGAAAGCTTCAGCAGCTCTGGAATAAGGTGTTTGTCACTGCCGTCGTGCGGGAGCATAGGATCCGCTTTGACGAGAGCATCAGCATCGGAGAGGACACCCGTTTCATTCTGGACTACATCCAGCGCAGCGGCATTGGGACGATCACCCTGATCAACCGCCCCCTGTATCACTATATGCGAGATCAGGACGGCTCCCTGATGTTCCGTGTGGGTTATGAAAGCGTGGAGGAGCCGCTCAAGAATCTGCGCAAGCTGTACGAGATTATGGGGCTGCCTCAGGCGGAGCTGGAGGAGCGGCTCCTTGCAGACCGTCAGACGCAGATCGAATCCTATGCCTACCTGATCATGCACAATGCCGGTATGCCGCTGAAAGAGAAGCGACGGCTGATTTTGGCGTTGGACAAAACCATGGGCAAGGTGCTGTACCGCAGAAATCTTGCGGTGTACTTAAAAGAAAAAGCAGCCCATATGTTTGGGAGAGTGTAACATGATCACGGAGTTTACCAATCCGCACAATATGTACTGTCTGGACCGGGCAATGAATGTGGCCGAAGTGGAGCACGGTATCATTTTACCCAAAACGCAGGATATGGAATATCCCATGTGGGGGCTGGGCGGCGTCTGCGATCAGCAGGATCAGTTTGTGGAGCTGTCCTTCTATGATGGCGGCTGGGCCACCCATGGCGGCAGATATGACTGGTGTGAGGAGGAATATTGCGGGGAGACAGCTGTCTATTTCGGAGTATTCTTCAAGCACTGGGGGCACTTTTTGGTGGATCTGGTGGGCAGAATGTGGTATTTTGCCCAGCGGAAAGAACTGCCGGCTGACCTGAAGATCGCCTATCTGGGCGAGGAAGAGCTGACGGGCAATTATCTGGAGTTTCTCAGTTTGTTGGGGATTCGGCCGGAGCAGCTGCTCCGCATCACCAAGCCGACCCGCTTCAAAAAGGTCATTGTGCCGGAGTTTTCCTGCCGCTCCTGCGTGTGGTACAGCAGGGAATATCAGGAAATGTTTGATGCTATGGTGCGGCGGGTGGAAGAAGAGGGATACACGCTGGACGTGCCGCAGAAGGTGTATTTCTCCCGGTTGGCTTTTGGCAAAGCAAAGGCGTCTGAATTTGGTGAATGCCATATTGCCCGTTGGCTGGAGGTCAATGGCTACACAGCCGTGGGGCCGGAGACGCTATCTGTGCGCGATCAGATCTGCATCTGGAACCGTGCCGAGGAGATCGCCTGTCTGGATGGGACGATCCCGCTGAATTCGGCATTCTGCCGCAATACCAACCTGGAACTGCTCGTTATGCACAAAACCCATTTGGAGCATCAGAATCTGGAGCTGTTTCTGCTCATGCGTCCTTGTCGTGTAACGCTGCTGGATGCGTATTGGGAACCTTTCAAAAAATACCCCACTTCCATCGGGGCAGGGCCCTTCCTCCTCTGTGTTGGAGAAGATATCCAACGGTATTCCGAATTGAATGGTATGGATATGCCTTTTACCAAGGCGCAGCTGTGCCGGCAGCGGATGGCAGATTGGTGCAAACTGGTTTGGTGCATCTTAAACATCAAAGGCAGGATCAGAAGAGTGGTTTCAAAGCTGCTGCCGAAGGGGGTCAAGGCGCGGGCTCGAAGCCTTCTGCGCCGATAATGCCATGGAAGAGAAAAAAATAAGCATCATTGCGCCTGTCTACAATGTGGGAAAATATTTGGAAGAGTGTATTCTTTCCCTAATAAATCAGACACATCACAATTTGGAGATCCTGCTGGTGGATGATGGATCAACGGATGCTTCCGGGACGATTTGCGACGATTACAGCGCAAAGGATCCCCGAATCAAAGTAATCCACCAGAAAAACGGCGGTGCCGGGAGTGCCAAGAATACGGCCCTGAATACTGCAACTGGAGACTATATCGCCTTTGTGGACAGCGACGATTTTGTGCGGCCCGATTATATTTGGGTCTTGTTAGACACCCTGGAACGAGAACGGGCAGACATAGCAGAATGCGGATTCTTCCTGATGCGTAAAAGCAGCAAGGAAGCGGTGGATAATCAGCCCACAGGTGTATTTTCTGCTGAACAGTTTTTGGAGCGGTTCCTGACTGACTGGAAATGCAGTCTGCTATGGAACAAGCTGTTCAAACGTGAGCTGCTGGATGATCTGCGCTTCTATGAGGGGCGTGTGATCGATGACGAGTTTTACACCTACAAGGCGGTCATGCGGGCACAACGCATTGCAGTAACTGCGGAGCCATTGTATGTCTATCGCCAGAGAAAGACCGGGGTGACCAATCAGGGGCGGTGGAGACAAAGGCTGCTGGACCGGTTGGCATATTACACCGAACGATATGATTTGGTAACCGGTGCCTTTCCCCGTCTGCAACCCCTGTTTTTGGCGGAATTAGCGGATAATTTGATGCGTATGAAGCAAGAGGTTCAGGAGTTTTCCGATTTAACGGCTGAAGTGGATCGCACCATGCGGCGCTATAAGCAGCCGGTGCTCAAAAGCTCCCTGGGTATCAAGACAAAGTATTCCTACATCAAAACGATGCTGACCAGGCCAGCCGGTGTCTGGCGTGCGCAGGAGGACATCAACTGGGAGGATTTTTACGACTGATCCACCGGATGAAAGGATGGAACATATGAAAGGTATTGTGCTTGCCGGCGGTTCCGGCTCTCGGCTGTATCCGCTGACCATGGTGACCAGCAAGCAGTTGCTTCCCGTTTATGATAAGCCCATGATCTATTACCCCCTGTCGGTGCTGATGAGCGCCGGGATCCGGGACATCCTCATCATCTCCACGCCGCAGGATACGCCCCGCTTTCAGGAATTGCTGAAGGACGGCAGCCGGTTCGGCCTGAACCTGAGCTATGCTGTCCAACCTAGCCCCGATGGTTTGGCGCAGGCGTTCATCATCGGAGAAGAATTCGTCGGGGATGACACGGTGGCGATGATCCTTGGTGATAATATTTTTGCCGGTCACGGGCTGAACAAGCGCCTGCGGGCGGCGGTGGAGAATGCCGAACAGGGGAAGGGCGCCACCATTTTCGGGTACTATGTGGATGACCCTGAGCGGTTTGGCATTGTGGAGTTTGACGCTGATGGTCGGGCTATCTCCATCGAGGAGAAGCCGGAGCGCCCCAAAAGCAACTACTGCGTCACCGGCCTGTATTTCTATGACAATCGGGCCGTGGAGTACGCCAAGGGACTGAAACCCTCCAAACGTGGCGAGCTGGAGATCACCGACCTCAACCGTATCTATCTGGAACAGGGCGAGCTGAATGTGGAGCTGCTGGGGCAGGGCTTCACCTGGCTGGATACCGGCACCCACGAGAGCCTGGTGGATGCCACCAACTTCGTCAAGACGGTGGAGACCCACCAGCACCGGAAGATCGGCTGCCTGGAGGAGATCGCATATATCAATGGCTGGATCTCCCGAGAAGAACTGACGGCGGCATATGAAAGCCTGAAGAAGAATCAATACGGACAATATCTGAAAGATATCCTTGATGGAAAGTACATCGACGTAAAGAAATAGTGAAAGAGGGGATCCCCTGTGACCGTTATTGTGACCGGCGGTGCCGGATTCATCGGTTCCAATTTTGTGTTCCATATGCTGGAGAACCATCCTGAGTATCGGATCATCTGTCTGGATAAGCTCACCTATGCGGGCAACCTGTCCACGCTGGCGCCCGTCATGGACAACCCGAACTTCCGTTTCGTGAAGATGGATATTTGCGATCGGGAGAGCGTATATCAGCTGTTTGAAGAAGAAAAACCTGATATTGTGGTCAACTTTGCCGCCGAGAGCCATGTGGACCGTTCCATAGACGATCCCGAGGTGTTTTTGCGGACGAATATTCTGGGCACTCAGGTGCTGATGGATGCCTGCCGCAAGTACGGCGTCCAGCGTTACCATCAGGTGTCCACCGACGAGGTGTACGGAGATCTGCCTCTGGATCGCCCCGACCTGTTTTTTACGGAGGAGACCCCCCTCCACACCAGCTCTCCCTACTCCAGCTCCAAAGCCGGCGCAGACCTGCTGGTGCTGGCCTACCACCGTACTTATGGCCTGCCGGTGACCATCTCCCGCTGCTCCAACAACTATGGCCCCTATCATTTCCCCGAAAAGCTGATCCCGTTGATGATCGCCAATGCCCTGAATGATAAGCCGCTGCCCGTGTACGGCGAGGGCCTCAACGTGCGGGACTGGCTGTATGTGGAAGATCACTGCAAGGCCATTGACCTGATCCTTCATAAAGGTCGGGTGGGCGAGGTGTATAACATCGGCGGCCATAATGAGATGAGGAATATCGACATCGTAAAGATCATCTGCAAGGCGCTGGATAAGCCTGAGAGCCTGATCACCTATGTCACCGACCGCAAGGGGCACGATATGCGCTATGCCATCGACCCCACCAAGATCCATAATGAGCTGGGATGGCTGCCGGAAACCATGTTTGCCGACGGTATTCAAAAGACCATCCGGTGGTATCTGGATAACCGTGCTTGGTGGGAGACCATCATTTCCGGCGAATACCAGAACTATTACGAAAAAATGTACGGCAATCGCTAAGGAGCGGAAAAGATGAAAGTGTTTGTGACCGGAGTGGGCGGCCAGTTGGGGCACGATGTGATGAATGAGCTTCATCAGCGTGGCTACGAGGGAGTGGGCAGCGACCTTGCACCTGAATACAGCGGCGTACCCGATGGCTCTCCTGTGACCACCATGCCCTATGTTTCTCTGGACATCACCGATGAGCAGATGGTGTCCGCTGTGCTGCATCAGGTAAAGCCGGATGTGGTCATCCACTGCGCTGCGTGGACTGCTGTGGATCTGGCGGAGGACGAGGAACAGTGGGGCAAGGTGCGTGCCATTAACGCCGGCGGTACCCGCAACATCGCCAATGTGTGTAAAGCGCTGGGCTGCAAGATGGTGTATATCAGCACCGACTATGTGTTTGACGGACAAGGGGATGCCCCGTGGCAGCCGGACTGCAAGGACTACCGTCCCCTGAATGTCTATGGTCAGACCAAGCTGGAAGGCGAGCTGGCGGTAGCTGAAACGCTGGAAAAGTATTTCATCGTTCGCATTGCATGGGTGTTTGGCCGAAACGGGAACAACTTCATCAAGACGATGCTCAATGTGGGCAAAAAGTATGATACGCTGCGGGTGGTAAACGACCAGATCGGCACGCCGACCTACACGTTGGATCTGTCCAGGCTGTTGGTGGACATGGTGGAAACAGAACGCTATGGCTACTATCACGCCACCAATGAGGGCGGCTATATCAGCTGGTACGACTTTGCCTGTGAGATCTTCCGTCAGGCGGGCTATGCCACAAAAGTCGTTCCCGTTACCACCGAGGAGTACGGTCTTTCCAAGGCTGCCCGCCCGTTCAATAGCCGACTGGACAAGGAAAAGCTGCGGCTGGCCGGATTTGAGCCCCTGCCCACCTGGCAGGATGCGCTGCGCCGCTATCTGAAGGAGATCGGAGAGTAAATATGGGACAGATCAAAGTGAGCAAGTGCCCCATTGAGGGTCTGTATATCATTGAACCGGCTGTCCATGGCGATAACCGGGGTTACTTTATGGAAACCTACAGCCAGCGGGATATGCAGGAAAACGGGCTGGACATGGTATTTGTTCAGGACAACCAGAGTATGTCGGTGAAGGGCGTCCTCCGTGGCCTGCACTTCCAGAAGGAACATCCTCAGGGTAAGCTGGTACGGGTGATCAAGGGCCGTGTGTTTGACGTGGCGGTGGATCTGCGTCAGGGCTCGGAAACTTACGGAAAGTGGTATGGCGTGGAACTGACCGAGGAAAATAAAAAGCAGTTTTATATCTCCGAGGGGTTTGCCCATGGCTTTCTGGTGCTGAGCGAGACCGCTGAGTTCTGCTATAAATGCACGGATTTTTATCACCCCGGTGATGAGGGCGGTCTTGCCTGGAATGACCCGACCATTGGGATCTGCTGGCCGGAGCTGGAGGGAGATTACAGCGGATCGGCATGTGCGGAGGGCTATCGACTGTCGGACGGCACGGCGCTGAACATCAGCGAGAAGGATCAGCGGTGGCCGGCTCTGCACCAATAAGTCAAGGTCTGTGGCACATCTGAAGCTATTAGGAGCTTTTTGCTTATTATGAACATCCACTCGATTCTTCTTCGTTTCTACTGTCTCCCCATGGTACAGGTATTATGCCTGCTGGCAGTGGCTACAATGGTATTCCTGCTCCTCAAGCGCAAATTCGGTACCCGCCGTCTTTGGAAGGCGGCGGAGGCTTTGCTGCTGCTGGGATGGCTGGTGGTGATCGGCGCCGCCACTCTGGCGGGACGTATGGAGGAGGCGGGGCAACAGGTGTTTCTGACGCCCTTTCACTCCTATGCAGCGGTTTGGAACGGCGCCAACCCAGAGCTGCTGCGCAGCAATTTCATGAATGGGGTGCTGTTCTATCCGGCGGGACTGTGGGCAGCGTCGCTGCTGCCCACGAGGTGGAATTGGTGGGTGCGGCTGCTGTCAGTGCTGGCGGTGTTTACGGCGCTGAGTATCGGCATCGAGTGGTGCCAGTACCATTTCTCCCTCGGTCAGGTGGAGGCAGACGACGTGCTCCACAATGGGCTGGGCACAGCGCTGGGCGCAGGCGTCGGCGTGATCAAAGTGAAAAGAAGATGAAGGACGGCTTCCCGATGGGGAGGCCGTTCCTGTACTGGAATCACTTCGTCCCAATCATGGGGACATGATCCTTAGAATGGCGGTGCATTTTATGTTTGATGCTTTGAAGGTAAAAAATCAATGTGTGCAGTGGATCCGTGACTTTTTCGAGCAAAACGGAAAGGGCTGCAATGCCGTGGTGGGTATTTCCGGCGGCAAGGACAGCTCCATTGCCGCTGCGTTGTGCGTGGAGGCGCTGGGGCGTGATCGGGTCATCGGCGTGCTCATGCCCTGCGGCGAACAGCATGACATCGACATGGCCCATATGCTGGTGGAGCATCTGGGCATCCGCCACTATGTCATCAATGTGAAGGATGCGGTGGACGGCGTGCTGAATCATATGCCGGAGGGACTGGATGTGTCCCAGCAGAGCCGTGTGAACCTGCCTCCCCGCATCCGTATGTCCACCCTATATGCGGTGTCCCAAAGCTGCAATGGTCGGGTGGTAAACACCTGCAACCTGTCCGAGGACTGGGTGGGCTACTCCACCCGCTACGGCGATGCCGCCGGTGACTTTTCCCCCATGTCCAACCTGACCGTCACCGAGGTCAAGGAGATCGGCCGTCTGCTGGGTCTGCCCTCGGAGCTGGTGGACAAGACCCCCATCGACGGTCTGTGCGGCAAGACGGACGAG
>JAZNQA010000155.1:0-4690 GCA_045589915.1 Candidatus Enterenecus sp. | reverse complement strand
CACGATCTCCAGCGGGGCGGAGGTGTCCACTTCGGGGGGACGCTCCACATAGGTGGGCTCGAACACGATGACAGGGGGGAGCTGTGCCAGCTCCGCCGCAGCGGCGTACATCAGCTCACGGGTACCACGGTGGGTGGCGGCGGACATCTCGAACAGGGTGCAGCCCTTGGCCTCCACATGGGCACGCAGCTGTTCCAGCAGTTCGGGATCCTCCATGATGTCCACCTTGTTGGCGGCCACCAGCATCTTCCGGCTGGCCAGTTCGGGGGACCAGCGGGCCAGCTCCTCGCAGATGGTGTCGAAGTCCTCGATGGGGTCACGCCCCTCGGAGCCGGACACGTCCACCACGTGGATGAGCAGGCGGCAGCGGTCGATATGGCGCAGGAAGTCGTGCCCCAGTCCGGCGCCCTCGGCGGCGCCCTCAATGATGCCGGGGATGTCGGCCAGCACGAAGGACTGCCCCTCCTCCAGGGGCACCACGCCCAGATTGGGGAACAGGGTGGTGAAGTGGTAGTTGGCGATCTTGGGCTGGGCACGGGTGACCACGCTGAGCAGGGTGGACTTGCCCACGTTGGGGAAGCCCACCAGACCCACATCGGCCAGCAGCTTCAGCTCCAGAATGACCTCACGGCTCTGGCCGGGCAGACCGGCCTTGGCGAAGCGGGGCACCTGACGGGTGGGAGTGGCGAAGTGCTGGTTGCCCCAGCCGCCCTTGCCGCCCCTGGCCAGCACGAAGTCCTCGTCCCCCGACATATCGCAGATGATCTCCCGCGTCTCCAGATCACGCACCACGGTGCCACGGGGCACCTTGATGACCAGATCGGCGCCGTCCCTGCCGGTGCAGCGCTTGCCGGTGCCGTCTGCGCCGTTGGCGGCGGTGTACTTGCGCTTGTAGCGGAAGTCCATCAGGGTGGACATATGGGGATCCACCCGCAGGACGATGTTGCCGCCCCGTCCGCCGTCGCCGCCGTCAGGCCCGCCTGCGGCCACATACTTTTCCCGATGGAAGGACACGGCACCGCCGCCGCCGTTGCCGGCCCGGACGGTGATGCGTGCGGTATCAATAAATTGGTTGGCCATAGTCAGACCTCCTCGAAACAGTACATCTACAAAAAACGCTCCGGACAAAGGGTGTCCGGAGCGTCTTGGTTCTGCGTAATCACGCTTCGCCTGTTCGCAACGCGTGGCTTCCCTCCGACTCGGAACACAAACAAAATTGTTTCACAATTTTTCGTTTGTATTCCTCGCTTCAGTCCATCCACGCTGCTCACGATGGCTCAGACGCATTCGATTACTGGGTCACTTCGTACACGGAGACCTTCTTGCGGTCCTTGCCCATGCGCTCGAACTTCACAGTGCCGTCCACCTTGGCGAACAGGGTGTCGTCGCTGCCCTTGCCCACGTTGGTGCCGGGATGAATGTGGCTGCCACGCTGGCGAACCAGAATGTTGCCGGCCAGAACGAACTGACCATCGGCACGCTTCACGCCCAGGCGCTTGGCCTCGGAGTCACGGCCGTTCTTGGTGGAGCCGCCGCCCTTCTTGTGAGCGAAGAGCTGGATGTTAATCTTCATCATAGTCGTTTCCGTCCTTTCTAAAGACTTGAGGTGTTCAATCCTCGTCATCATCGTCCATGCGGACGATGAGATTGTCGGGGTATTCCTCGGACAGGGCTTGCAGATAGACCAGCATTCCCGCCAGCAGATTCTGACAGGTGTGCTCGATGGTCTGGCTCAGCCCGCCGGGGAGCCGGAGGGAGACATAGCCCTCGTCCTCCTTCACCTTCACCGGAGCGGCGAGACCCAGCACCTCATTGATGGTGCACTCGGTCACTCCCACCACGGAGGAGATGGCGGCGCAGACGATGTCGCTTCCCGCTTCAGCGTAACCGCTGTGTCCTTCCACCACGAAGCCGTCCATGCGGTTGTTTGCGGAGTGGAATGTGACGGTGGTCATGGGCCTGTACCTCAGGCGTTGACCTTGGTGATCTCCACCTTGGTGTAGGGCTGACGATGGCCCTGACGACGGCGGTAGTTCTTCTTGGGCTTGTACTTGAACACCAGCACCTTCTTGCCCTTGCCGTTCTTCACCACGTTGGCGGTGACGGAGGCACCCTCCACGGTGGGAGCGCCGAAGGTGGCGCTGTCGCCGTTCAGGACAGCCAGAACCTTGTCGAAGGTGACGGAACTGCCGGCCTCGGCATCCAGCTTCTCGATGTAGAGGATATCGCCCTCAGCCACCTTGTACTGCTTGCCGCCGGTCTCGATGATTGCGTGCATTGCTTGCACCTGCCTTTCCTTTATTACGGGCTCGCTGTCGGGGGAGAGGGCGGTTGCCCTGCTTCTTGTCATGCCTCGCCTGCTCACGACGCACGGCTTCCCTCCGACTCGGACTCGAAACAGAACTGCTTGCAGTTCTTGGTTTCTCGTCCTCGCTTCGGTCCATCCGTGCTGTTCGCAACGGCTCGGCACTTCTATCCCATTCAAAGCGGCTTTGATAGTATATCAACGCAAAAATAGAAAGTCAAGGGTTTTTCCTTGACTTTCTGAAAAAATTTAGGCGGATTTTAGGTGGATTTACGGATTTTTACGCCGGCCACGTGGGGGGCGGTGCCCTCGGCGGCCCAAGCGGGCGGGTTTAGAACCCGCCCCTACGGCGGTGTTCGGTGGTGCGCTGTAGGGGCGCACCTGCGTGTGCGCCCGTATCACACCTCATCCGTCTGCCCTGCGGGCAGCCACCTTCCCCTCAAGGGGAAGGCTTTGGAAACGAATCAATATCCATTATCAATTCTCAATGATTCATTATCAATTATCAATTGCTCTCCCCTCATCCGTCACGGCTGCGCCGTGCCACCTTCCCCTCTGGGGAAGGCTTATGCGGCCCGATGAGGGCATCGGGCCCTACGCATTTCCATCAGGCTTTTCGGGCGCACACACAGGTGCGCCCCTACGGGCAAACCATCGGGTGCGCCGTAGGGGCGGGTCCCAGACCCGCCCGTTTGACACCTCCCCTCAAGGGGAGGCCTTGGGTGTGAGCACTTCAAAGGCTCCACTTCAGCCGTTGGGTCGGAAGGGTTCCGCCCCGCAGCATTCGGGGAAGTAGACCTGATACCAGATGAGGAAGGACAGCACCGTGTACAGCTTGCGGTGGGTGCGCCGCTGGCCGGAGTAGTGCTGCTCCAGCAGCTCCAGCAGATAGGCACGGTCAAAGAACTGGGCCACATATTCCTGATTGAGCAGCTCCTTGGCCCAGTTGTAGTACTTCTCCTCCCGCAGCCATGCGATGAAGGGCACGGGGAAGCCCACCTTGGGGCGCTTGATCCAGTCATCGGGCAGCATGGGGACGGCGGCGTACCGCAGGGGATACTTGGTGGTGGACTTCCCCCGCATCTTCTGGTGGCTGGGGATGGTGCGGGCCACCGCCCACACCTCACGGTCCAGATAGGGCACCCGCAGCTCCAGAGAATGGGCCATGGTCATGCGGTCAGCCTTGCGCAGGATGTCCAGCGGCTGCCACAGGTGGAGGTCGAGATACTGCTTTTTGATGAGGTCATCCTGATCCGCCACTGCGTCAAAGTAGGGGGCGGTGATGTCCTTCCACGTCATGGCGCTGCGGTAGGCAGGAGTGAGCACCCGCTCGGCCTCGTCGTTATCGAAGATGAATGCCTGACCCACATAGGAGTTGCGGATGTCCTCGGCGGCAGAGGTGAGGAAGCCCCGCCCGTGGAAGGCGGGCAGCTTGGCCGCCGCCTTGGCCACCGCCTTGCGCAGCCCCAGGGGCAGCTTGCGGTAGGCACGGTAGGGCTTGGTGGTGTGGTAAGTAATATAGCCGCCGAACAGCTCGTCGGAGCCCTCGCCGGACAGCACCACCTTCACGTCCTGCGCCGCAAGCTGGGACAGGAAGTAGAGGGGCACGGTGGACAGGTTGGCGTTGGGCTCGTCGGCATAGTACTGGATGGCGGGCAGCGCATCAAAGAACTCGTCCGGGCTGATGG
The DNA here is from genome assembly GCA_045589915.1 of Candidatus Enterenecus sp. Lineage (GTDB taxonomy): Bacteria > Bacillota > Clostridia > Oscillospirales > Oscillospiraceae > Enterenecus. The sequence goes on along the minus strand of JAZNQA010000155.1, from coordinate 697 downwards.
TCCTGGACTTGTTCTTCAGCCCCAGCTCCTCACACAGGGCCTGGGCCTCGCTGGTCTCGTCAAAGCCCTTGTTGGCAAAGCCCACGGAGTAGGTCTTGTCCGGGCGGGACAGGGCGGTGATGACGCTGGAGTCGATGCCGCCGGACAGGAATGCGCCTACCTCCACGTCGCTGATCTGGTGGGCCTCCACCGACTCGGCCAGCACTTCACGGATCTGCTCCGCCCGCTGCTCCAGCGGCATCTCCTCCGGCTGGAAGGAGAAGGAGTGGTAGGAGGTGATCTCGGTGTGGCCGTCCCGATGGACGAGCTGGTGGCCGGGGAGCAGACGGTACACGCCCTTGAAGAAGGACTCATTGAGGGCGGAGTACTGGAAGGTGAGGTAGAACTTCAGTGCCTCAGGGTTGAGCTCCTTCTTAAAATCCGGGTGGGGCAGGAAGCTCTTGGCCTCGGAGCCGAAGAAGAACACATCGCCCATGGCGGCATAATAAAAGGGCTTGATGCCGAAGGGGTCACGGGCGCCATACAGCTCCTTGCGCTCCTTGTCCCAGATGACAAAGGCAAACATACCCCGCAGCTTTTTCGTCACCTCTGCACCCCACTGGATATAGCCGTGGAGGAGCACCTCGGTGTCGGAATTGGTGAGAAAGCTGTGTCCGGCGGCGGTCAGCTCATCCCGAAGGGTCTGGAAATTGTAGAT
>JAZNQA010000154.1:0-4926 GCA_045589915.1 Candidatus Enterenecus sp. | reverse complement strand
CTCCCCCTGATACATAACGGCCACCCGGTCGCAGATCTGATAGACCACTGCCAGGTCGTGGGAGATGAAGATATAGGACAGCCCCAGCCGCTCCTTCAGCTCCACCAGAAGCTGCAGGATCTGCGCCTGCATGGTGACATCCAGAGCGGAAACCGGCTCGTCCAGAATGATGAGTCTGCTGCCCTGAATGAGCGCCCCGGCGATGGCCACACGCTGGCGCTGTCCGCCGGAGAGCTGGGAGGGCTTGCGGTCATAGTGTTCCTCATCCAGTCCCACCAGTTCCAGCATCTCCAGCACCTTTTGGCGGCGCTCCCCCTTGTCCCGCACACCCATGGCACGCAGGGGCTCCTCTAAAATCCAGCCCACGGTTTTCACCGGGTTCAGGGAGCCGTAGGGATCCTGAAACACCATCTGGGGGCGGCGGCTGTTCAGCTCCAGCTTGCCCTCAATGTCGGCAACAAGGCCAAGGACACACTTGGCCAGGGTGGATTTGCCCGACCCGGACTCACCCACGATGCCCAGCACCTCTCCCTCACGGAGCTGCAGGCTCACATTCTTCAACACCTGCTTGCGTTCCTTGCCTCTGCCGTACCAGCTATTGAGGTTGCTGACCTGTAACACAAATTCACTTGACATCAGCCCGCCCCTCCCTTCCGCTTTTCCCGTGTGGGACGGGAGGCGATGAGCCGCTTGGTATACTCCTGCTGGGGGTGGTAGAACACCTGCTCCACCGTCCCCTCCTCCACGATGCGGCCCTGCTGCATCACCAGCACCCGCTGGCAAAGAGCACGGATCACCCCAAGGTCATGGGAGATGAACAGAATGGCAGTGCCCTCCTTGCGGTTGATGGCCTTGAGGGTTTGGAGGATCTGCGCCTGAATGGTGACATCCAGAGCGGTGGTGGGCTCGTCCGCAATGAGGAGCTGGGGTCGAAGCACCAGAGCGGAGGCGATCATCACCCGCTGGCGCATACCGCCGGAGAGCTGATGGGGGTAGCAGTCATACAGCTTTTCCGGCTCGTCCAGCTCGGCCAGCTCCATGGCCTCCAGCGCACGGGCACGGCGCTCCGCTTTGGACAGCCTGGTGTGGATGCGCAGGGATTCCTCTACCTGCTTGCCGATCTTCATGGTGGGGTTCAGGCTGGTCATGGGCTCCTGAAAGATGATGGACAGCTCCTCACCCTGATAGCCCCGCAGTTGATCCCTGGGCATGGACATGAGATCCACGCCCTCAAACTCTGCGGTACCCGACACGGTGGCGGCGGAGCGCTTGATGAGGCCCATAATGGCATGGGCGGTCATGGACTTGCCGGAGCCGGACTCGCCCACGATGCCCACAATCTCGCCCCGATCCACCTGAAAGCTGATGTCCTTCACTGCATCAAAGGGCTGACCCTCATCGTGAAAGGTGATGGACAAATGGGAAACATTCAGCAGCATAGCATCACCCGATCCTTTCCCGAATACCTTCGCCCACCATGCCCACGCCCAGAATGAGCAGGATGACCACCAGTGCGGGAAAGATGGTACACCACGGGGCGGTGAACAGGTAGCCCTGCGCCTCACTGAGCATACGGCCCAGACTGGCATCCGCAGGGCCCACGCCGATACCCAGATAGCTCATGGATGCCTCGGCCAGCACCGCATTGTTGAAGCCGATGGTCAGGCCGGAGAGGAGCACCGGCCAGGTGTTGGGCAGGATGTGGACAAAGATGATGCGCCAATGGGACACACCCGCCAGGCGTGCGGACTGGACAAAGTCCCGATCCCGATATTTGATGAATTCGCCCCGCACCAGACGGGCAAAGCTGGGCACGAACAGGATGCCCAGAGCGGCGATCACGTTGTACTTGCCCGGCCCGATGATGGCAATGACCACCAGAGCCAGCAGGATGCTTGGGAAGGCGGCGATGGCATCGCACAGGCGCATGACAGCACCGTCCACCACACCGCCGAAATAGCCGCACAGGGCGCCGATGAGCAGACCCAGCACGAAGCCCACCACCAGCACCGCCAGAGCGATGGTGAGGGTGGTGCCCGCCCCGTCCAGCGTGCGGGAGAAGATGTCACGCCCCAACTGGTCGCAGCCAAACAGGTGCGCCAGACCGGGCTTGGCATAGCGGTCGGCAGCGCTGAGGCGGCCGGGGTCGTGGGGCGTCCACACAAAGCCCAGCAGCATATAGAGCAGCATGACGGCGGACAGCACCAGACCAACGGAGAGATACCAGTTTCGTTTCGTCTTCATGCGCTCACCTCCCCTTCAGACGGGGGTCCATGACCCGATAGAGCACATCGGCCAGGAAGTTGCACAGCACCACCACCGCCGCCACGATGACGATGATGGCCTGCACCACCGGGTAGTCACGGTTGTTGATGGAGGTGATGAGCATACTGCCCAGTCCGGGCACGGCAAACACCTTCTCCACCACGATGGAGCCGGCCACGATCTCGGCAATGGCGGTGGCCAAAAAGGTGACCACGGGGATCATGGCGTTGCGCAGCACATGCCGCCAGAGGGCGGAGGTCTTGGTGTTGCCCTTGGAATAGGCGGTGCGGATGTAGTCGGCATTCAGCTCGCTGATCACCGAGCCCCGCAGCATCTTCACCGTCATGGCGCTTCGGGGCAGGGCCACCGCCAGCGCCGGGAAGAACATGAACCACAGGTATTGCCCCACCCCCTGCTGAGGAGAACGGTAGCCGCCGGGACTGAACCAATGGAGCACCAGTCCGAACAAAAACACCAGAGCAATGCCCACCACAAAGTTGGGGATGGACATGGTGATCTGATTGAGCACCGTCAGCACCCGATCCAGCCAGCCGCCCTCATGCCGGGCGGTGAAAATGCCCAGCGGGATGGAGATGACCACGATGAGCACGAAGGCCATGGCAGCCAGCGTCAAGGTCACCCCCACACGGGAGCCCAGCAGTTGAGCCACAGGCACATTGTAGTTATAGGACTGCCCGAAGTCACCGGTGACGAAGTCGGTGAGCCAGTTCCAGTAGCGCACATGGATGGGCAGATCCAGACCCAGCTCCGCCCGCAGGGCAGCCACCTGCTCCGGGGTGGCCTCCATGCCCAGAATGGAGCCGGTGGGGTCGCCGGGAATGATGGAAAAGGCCAAAAAGGCCAAAATACTCACCAGAAGCAGCGTTCCGATGAGGAGCAGCAGCCGCTTGGCAACGGTTTTCAGCATTGGGCAGATCCCCCTTTCCGCAGGAATGGGGCTGCCCGCAGGCAGCCCCGATCCTCATCATTTGTAATAGATGGTGCTCATGTCCAGCACATAGGTGCTGTAGAAGGTCATGCCGTCCAGATCGGGGCGCATGACCACCAGATCGCACAGATCCTGCAGCCACAGGCTGGCAGCCTGCTCGTTGAGGATCTCCTGGGCACGCTTGTAGAGCGCCACCTGCTCCTCCATGTCCATGGTGGTGGCGGCACGGGCCACCACATCGTCGAACTCCGCATTGCTGAAGCCAATGAAGTTCTTGCTGTGGCCGGTGGTGTAGCGCTCCAGCATCTCACGGGCAGTCATATCGCTGGCGGCAATGCCGCTGACGGTGGTCTCAAACTGACGGCCCTGATAGACGTTGGCCTTCCATGCCTCCCACTCCACGGACTCCACCTCGGCGGTGATGCCGATGGCGGAGAGCTGCTGGGCCACCACCAGACCGGTGTCCACGTGCTGGGGATAGTTGCCCGGCACGGTGATGGTCATGGTAAAGCCGTTGGGATAGCCGGCCTCCGCCAGAAGCTGCTTGGCCTTGGCGATGTCCTGCTGATACTTGTCAGCCAGTTCGGGCACAAAATACTTGGTGAAGGCGGGGTACATACTGGTGCCGGTGGGAACGCCCGCGCCGTCGCACACGAAGTCAATGATCTCCTCCACGTCGAGGGCATAGTACATGGCCTGACGCACCCGGATATCGTCAAAGGGTTTTACGGCGTTGTTCACATACAGCGCCTGCACCAGCTTCATGGTGTCCTCCAGCACGGTGAAGTCGTTCTCCACCTCGGGAGCCACGGTGTTGGGCATATGGATGACCATGTCCAGCGTGCCGCCCTTAAGACCCATGACGAGGGTGTTCACATCCGTGATGACCTTGAAGGTGACCCTGTCCAGATGGGCGGCAGCGCCCCAGTATTCGTCAAACCGCTCCACCACCAGACTGTCGTTGGGGGAGTAGGAAACGAAGCGGAAGGGGCCGGTGCCCACGGGGGCGGTGGCCTGCTGCTCGCCGCTGCCGGCGGGGATGATGGCGGCGGTCATGGCGTTGAGAAACTCCAGACTGGGCTCGGTAAGGGTGACGGTGACCCAGCCGTCCTCATCGGCGGAAATGTCCGCCACACGAGAAAACGCCGTGACCAGAGAAGTTCCATTGTTCTCCGATCCGGCGCAGCGCTCCAAAGAGTAGAGGACATCTTCGATGGTGACATCCTTGCCGTTGTGGAACTTCACGCCCTCCCGAAGGAGAAAACTGTAACTTGTCCCATCCTCAGACATCTTGTAGTCACTGGCCACGGCGGGCACAACGCCGCCGTCAGGGCTGGCCTTCATCAGACCCTCGAAGACATTGAACAGAACCTCGCTGGACCCGGCGGATACCGCCTTGTGGGGGTCGAGGCTGTCCAAATCCTGTGAGATACCGACCGTGACTGAGCTTCCAGAGGATAGCTCGCCCGATTCTGCAGGTGCCGAAGGGTCACTGCTGGGATTCGTACCTCCTGTACAGCCGTACAGTGAAGCCGACAGCATAACCGCCACGACAAGCAGCAAAAGGGCCCGTTTCATAAACCTGGGCATTTTGCTTCTTCCTTTCATTTCTGCATTTCTCTCAATTGATTCAATTGTATCTGTGCATAGCACAGTCAAGTCATTGTACCATATTTCATAGGAATTGCAAGGTTTTTTACGGGGTTTTTACG
>JAZNQA010000153.1:0-10007 GCA_045589915.1 Candidatus Enterenecus sp. | reverse complement strand
TGGCTGAGAAGGCTCTGCTGCCCGTCATTCCCCCCGTTGAGGAGTTCCCCTACGCCATTCGTGTGGTGAGCGAGGTCCTGTCCTCCAACGGTTCTACCTCGCAGGGCTCTATCTGCGGCAGCACCCTCGCCCTCATGGACGCCGGTGTACCCATCAAGGCTCCTGTTGCAGGTATCTCCTGCGGTCTTATCCAGGACGGCGATGACTGGACCACCTTCATCGACATTCAGGGCCTTGAGGACTTCCACGGCGAGATGGACTTCAAGGTTGCCGGCACTAAAGACGGCATCACCGCCATCCAGATGGACCTGAAGAACGACGGCCTGTCCCACGCCATCATCAAGGAGGCGCTGGACATCACCCGTGACGCCCGCTACGCCATTCTGAACGAGATCATGCTGCCCTGCATCGCCCAGCCCCGTCCCGAAGTGAGCAAGTACGCCCCCAAGATGATCACCATCAAGATCGACCCCGACAAGATCCGTGAGGTCATCGGCAAGGGCGGCTCCGTCATCCAGAAGATCACCGCCGAGTCCGGCGCTCAGGTGGACATCGAGGACGACGGCACCATCCACATCGCCTCTCCCGACGCCGCCTCCTGCGAGATGGCCAAGAAGATGATCGAGACCATCGTCTTCGTGCCTGAGGTGGGCGCTCTGTACTACGGCAAGGTGGTGCGTATCCTGCAGTTCGGCGCCTTCGTGGAGCTGGCTCCCGGCAAGGACGGCATGGTTCACATCTCCAAGCTGGCCAACCGCCGTGTGGAGAAGGTGGAGGACGTGGTCAACATCGGCGATATGATCTGGGTCAAGGTCACCGAGATCGACGAGAAGGGCCGTGTCAACCTGTCCTACAAGGACGCTCTGCGTGAGATCGAGGCCAAGAAGGCCGCTGGCGAAGAGATTAAGTAAGGTCGACCCGGCCATGCGCTCAACGCGAGCGTGACAGGCCGCTGGCAAAGAGATCAAGTAAAAACCTCAAAACAAAACAGCCCCGAACCACACGGTTCGGGGCTGTTTTTTGTGATTCAAATTGTTATGCGCCGAAATACTCTCCGGAGAAACGGTCGATCTCGTCGGCAATAATGGGGTCGATGTGGCCGTGGATGCTGCCGGGGCCGCCGGCGGTGATGGCGGGGATGAAGCGTCCGCCGGGGACATAAGCTGCGCACACACGGCGCACCTCGGCACGAACCTCCTCCTCGGTGGCATCGGCACGGTCGATGAGAGCGGCGTCCAGACCGCCCATGAGGACGAGCCTGGACTCGGCCTGAATCTTCGCAATGTCATTCTGGGGGAGAACTCCCTGCCAGATATCCACGCCGATCTCCTCCAGATCGGGGATGATGGGCATCAGGTAGCTGTCCGCATGGTGCATGACCATGACCCCCTGCTCGTGGAGGTAGCCGTACAGCCGCTGGTAGCCGGGCTTGAGGATCTCCCGCCACAGGTCGGGCTGCATCAGCATGGCCTCCTTTGCACCCCAGTCATCGTGCTGGAACAGGACGTCGGGGTGGAGGTTCTCGCAGATCTGCTTGTAGCACTCCATGCGGTAATCGGTGATGTACTCAGCAATCTCCGCCATGGTTTCAGACTCCTCGATGAGGTTGACCAGGCAGTTCTCAAAGCCCATCAGATTGTGCATCAGCTCGAAGTTGCCCACGGGCACCATGGTCAGGGTGAGCTTGCCCTGGGCACGGGCAGCCTCCTGCTGACCGAGGAAGGGGGCCCAGTCAAACTGCATGGAGGCCACATCGGGGGCGTGGAGGGTCTCCCGCCAGTTCTCGATGTCGGGGCACACCAGCAGATCCCCCTCCATGGGCATCACGCCGGGCTGACCCGCAGGCCAGTTCATGGTCACGCCCCAGGCGTCCTTCACGGCGTGGCCGGGACGGAGGGGGGACATGGCGAGGGAAACGGGGTTCATCATGAATTCAAAGGGGGCCCAGCCGTTGACCACGGCATCGGGCTTCCCGCCGTTTATCATGGCAAGCAGATTTTCTTTCGGAGTCATTGCAGATCACTCTCCCGATCAAGTATATCTTGATTCTATCACGGGAGCGCCTGCTTGAAAAGGGGAAAAGTGCGCTTTGCACAAAGAAAAGACGCAAAAAAGTGCGCAGTTTGTAATTATTGCAAATTGAGCCTGGCCAGCACCGCCTGGAACCAGTGGGGCAGCGGAGCCTCCACCGTCATCCGCTCCCCGGTGGCGGGGTGGGTGAAGGTGAGCTGGGCGGCGTGGAGACATTGACCCGCCAGACCGGGGTAGGGCTTCTTGCCGCCGTACACCACATCCCCCAGCAGGGGGCGGCCGATGGAGGCCATGTGTACCCTGATCTGGTGGGTGCGCCCCGTTTCCAATCGGCAGGTGATGTGGGAATAGCCGTCGTGACTGTCCACCACCTGCCAGTGGGTGATGGCCTCCCGCCCCTGCCCGGGGGGACAGACCGCCATCCGCTTCCGGTCGGTGGGGTGGCGGGCGATGGAGGCGTTCACCGTGCCCGCATCCTCCCGAAAGCCCCCCACCGTCACGGCGTGGTACAGGCGGAACAGGGAGTGATCCTCCAACTGGGCAGCCAGAGACAGGTGGGCCCTGTCATTCTTGGCGGCGATGAGCAGGCCGGAGGTGTCCCGGTCGATGCGGTGGACGATGCCCGGACGGCGCTCACCGTTGATTCCAGACAGTGATTCTTTGCAGTGATATAACAGAGCGTTGACCAATGTGCCGTCGGGATGGCCGGGGGCGGGGTGCACCACCATGCCCACGGGCTTGTTGACCACGATGACGTGCTCGTCCTCATAGACCACGTCCAGCGGGATGTCCTGGGGGATGAGGTCGATGTCCTCCGGCTGGGGCGGGCAGATGAGCAGGGTGTCCCCCGGCTGGAGGCGGGCATTTTTCTTCACGGCCACGCCGTTGAGGGTAACTCTGCCCTCGTCCATCCACTTCTGCGCAGCGGAGCGGGTCACGCCGTCCAGCGAAGCGGCGATGAGGGCATCGGCCCGTCCGGCCTCACTGACCGTCAGCGGGAAGGTCACGGGAGTCATCCTGAGCCGCCTCCTTTTTCTCCGCCTTGTCGTGGAAGAATGCCACATAGATGATGAGCAGGGGTACGCCCACGGTGATGCAGCAGTCAGCCACGTTGAACACGGCGAAATCCATGAACACGGTTTGGAACATATCGGTGACATAGCCGAACAGGGCACGGTCGATGAGGTTGCCGATACCGCCGGCCAGCACCAGCGTGGCGGAGATCAGCCCGAAGCGCCCCCGAATGACCCGCCGGGCCATGAACACGATGATGACCACCACCACCACGGCCGAGATGAGGGTGAGCAGCCATGTGTGCTCCCGCAGGAAGGAGAAGGCGGCGCCGGTGTTTTTCACATAGGTGAGGTCGAGGATGTGGGGGAGGAAGGGGACGGCCTCGCCCAGCGGGATGTTGGCCCGCACGAGGATCTTGACCACCTGGTCGATGGCGACCAGCAGGACGGTGAGGATGGCGTACAGCATAATATCAACCTTTCCGAGGAAATTGTGGTGGTTAGGTGTAGGGGCGCACCTGCGTGTGCGCCCGTATTCACCTCTCAGTCAGCCTTGCGGCTGACAGCTCTCCTCAAGGAGAGCCTTTTTAGCCTCCCCTCAAGGGGAGGCTTTGTGGGTCGTCGGGGACGCCGACCCCTACGGCGGTGTTCGGTGATGTGTTATAGGGGCGCACCTGTGTGTGCGCCCGTTATTCCCTCATCCGTCATTTGCTGCGCAAATGCCACCTTCCCCCAAGGGGAAGGCTTTGGGGCGGGCCGATGTGGGCATCGGCCCCTACGCACAGGTTTCAGGCTTGTCGTAGGGGCGGCTCCCAGAGCCGCCCGGAATGGGGTCGTCGGGGACGCCGGCCCCTACGGCGGTGTTCGGTGATGCGTTGTAGGGGCGCACCCGTGTGTGCGCCTGAATGTGGCGCGTCAGGGATGCCGCGCCCTACGGTATATGCACACCCCGTAGGGCAAGGGCTCTGCCCTTGCCGTTTCGGACGACCAATGGTTGCCCCTACTTTTTGCAAACAAAACAGCCGGTGGGCGCTTGCTCACCGGCTATTGTAGCATATTCAGCGGTTTGCGTCCAGTTTTTCGTCGATGGCCTTGGCGGCACGCTTGCCGGCGCCCATGGCCAGAATCACGGTGGCAGCGCCGGTGACGGCATCGCCGCCGGCATAGACGTTCTCCTTGCTGGTCTGCATGGTCTCTTCGTTCACCACGAAGCAGCCCTTGCCGTTGACCTCCAGCTCAGGGTCGGCCATGCGGATGAGGGGGTTGGGGCTGGTGCCCAGCGCCATGATGACGGTGTCGATCTCCATGGTGAAGTCGGAGTTGGGAACCTCGGTCACGTTGCGGCGGCCACGGGCATCCTCCGTCTCGCTCAGGGCCATCTTCACGCAGGACAGGCCCACGGCCTTGCCGTGACCATCGTCCACGATGGCGGTGGGGTTGGTGAGGAAGTGGAACTGGATGCCCTCCTCCATGGCGTGGTGGATCTCCTCCTTGCGGGCGGGCATCTCCGCCTCGCTGCGGCGGTAGATCACGTGGACGTTGGCGCCCAGACGGCGGGCGCAGCGGGCAGCGTCCATGGCCACGTTGCCGCCGCCCACCACGGCCACGTTCTTGCTGGCGGTGATGGGGGTGTCATACCGCTCGTCCCATGCGTGCATGAGGTTGACCCGGGTGAGGTACTCGTTGGCGGAGAACACGCCGGCCAGCGCTTCGCCGGGGATGCCCATAAACTTGGGCAGACCGGCGCCGGTGGCCAGGAAAATGGCGTCATAGCCCTGCTGGAACAGCTCCTCCAGGGTGTACACCTGACCCACCACCATGTTGGTGTGGATCTGCACGCCCAGAGAGCGCAGCTCCTCCACGGTACGGCCTACGATGGCCTTGGGCAGGCGGAATTCGGGAATGCCGTACACCAGCACGCCGCCCACGGTGTGGAACGCCTCGAAGATGGTCACGCCATAGCCCCAGCTCGCCAGATCGTAGGCGCAGGCCAGACCGGCGGGGCCGGAGCCCACGATGGCCACGTGGCGGTAGTTGTTGGGCTGGGAGGGGGTGGCACGGGTGGTCTGATGGGCCATGTGCCAGTCGGCCACAAACCGCTCCAGACGGCCAATGGCCACCGGCTCGCCCTTGATGCCACGCACGCACTTGGACTCGCACTGCCGCTCCTGCGGGCAGACACGGCCGCTGATGGCGGGCAGACCGTTGGTGGCGGTGATGACCTGATAGGCGCCCTCGAAGTCGCCCTCGGCCACCTTGGCGATGAATTCGGGAATGCGCACATTCACGGGGCAGCCCTGCACACACAGGGGGTTCTTGCACTGGAGGCAGCGGGCGGCCTCGCCACGGGCCTCCTCCTCGGAATAGCCCAGCGCCACCTCCGAAAAGTTGGTGGCACGGATCTTGGGATCCTGCTCAGGCATGGGGGTGCGGGGTGCATTGCTTACTGCCATCAGTTGTTCCCTCCCTTTTCCGCAGCTTCCAGCTCGTTGGCCATCCGCTGCAGATTGCACTGGTGCTTCTCGGAGGCGTGCCGCTCCTGCTCACGGTACACGCCGGTACGGATCATCAGCTCCTCAAAGTCCACCTGATGTCCGTCAAAGTCGGGGCCGTCCACGCAGGCGAACTTCAGCTCGCCGCCCACGGTGCAGCGGCAGCAGCCGCACATGCCGGTGCCGTCCACCATGATGGGGTTGAGGGACACGATGGTTTTCAGACCATAGGGGAGGGTGGACTGGCTCACCGCCCGCATCATGGGGATGGGGCCGATGGCGATGGCAAGGTCGTACTGCTTGCCGCCGTCCAGAAGCTGCTCCAGCTTCTTGTTGACAAAGCCCTGCTCGCCGTAGCTGCCGTCATCGGTGGTGACGTACAGGTTGGTGCAGTTGCGGCGGAAGCTCTCCTCCAGGAACACCAGCTCTTTGGAGCGGAAGCCAATGATGACATCCACCTCCACGCCCGCAGCGTGCAGCGCCTTGGCCTGGGGATAGGCGATGGCGCAGCCCACGCCGCCGCCGATGACCACGGCACGCTTCACGCCCTCGGTCTCGGTAGGTCTGCCCAGGGGGCCCACCACGTCCAGCACATTCTCGCCGGCGCTGAGGGCATCCAGCTTCTGGGTGGCTACGCCCAGACGCTGATACATGATGGTGATGGTGCCCCGTACAGCGTCGTAGTCAGCGATGGTCAGGGGGATGCGCTCACCGAACTCGTCAGGGCGCACCATGACGAACTGGCCCGGCTTGGCCTTGCGGGCGATGGGGGGGCAGTCCAGCTCCATCAGGCTGACGATGGGGTTCAGACTGCGCTTGGTTACGATGATTGGCATGGCGTTCACTTCTTCCTTGGATAATTTCTTAACAAAGTATACGCAACATTATAAAAGATTTAGCGAAGAATAGCAACGGCTAATTCTGTAAAAATCAGGGGTATAATCGGCGGCTTTTTGCCAATACTGTGAAAAAGGAGTGTTGAGATGGGCATATTTGGAAATCAAAAGCACGTTCCGCCCCCGCATCCCAGATCAGAGCCCCGGTTTGACTGCCCCCTGACGGCGGACGGCGTGGCGGCGGTGTTCGAGGGCTGCGCCGATTTCAGCCGCCGTGAGCTGTATCTGAACAACGATCCTGCCCGAAAGGTGGAAATGCTCTTCATCGTGGGGCAGGTGCGCAACGAGCGGGCCAGCGATTATGTGCTCCGCCCCCTCACCCAGAATGAGGCGCTGCGTGCCGCAGCCACCATGGACGAGGCCTTTGATCTCATGGCCAAGGGCGGGCTGTACTCGCTGGCGGTGGAGGTGCGTGAACGGGCGGATCAGGTGATCTTCGACATTGTGAACGGCTGGGTGGCGCTGTTCTTTCCGGGGCGGGGGCAGGTGCTCACCCTCATGACCGCCACCGAGGAAAAGCGGTCGGTGACCAACCCCCAGAACGAGCCTGATGTGAAGGGGGCACGGGATTCCTTCGTGGAAAGTATCCGCACCAATACATCTCTGGTGCGGCGGCGGCTGCGTGCGCCGGAGCTGAAGGTGGCGGAGCGATTGGTGGGGCGGCAGTCGGTGACCCCGGTGGATGTGCTGTGGATCGACGGCATTGCAGACCCCGCTCTGGCCGCTCAGGTGCAGCAGCGGGTGGGGGACATCGACATTGACGCCATGCTCATGACGGGCAATCTGGAGCAGTATGTGGTGGACGAGGCCCACTCCGCCTTTCCTGTCACAGTGTACACCGAGCGGCCCGACCGCTTCTGCGCCGGTCTGGCAGAGGGGCGGGTGGGGGTGCTGGTGGATGGCATTCCCATGGGCTGGCTGTTCCCCGCCACGCTGGACAGCTTTTTTCGCACCGGGCAGGACCGCAGCGTGAGCTGGGTGCTGGCCTCCACCCTGTCGGTGCTGCGCTACCTGTGTATGCTGCTCACCCTGTTTCTGCCGGGGCTGTACGTGGCGGCGGTGCTGTTCCACCCCTCTCTCATCCCGGTGAAGCTCACCCTGTCCATCATCGCAGCCAAAGCCAATGTCCCCTTCGCCACGGTGGTGGAGGTGCTGGTGATGCTGGCGGCTTTCGAGGTCTTGCAGGAGGCAGGGCTGCGCCTGCCCTCCTCCATTGGGCAGACGGTGTCCATTCTGGGCGGTCTGGTGGTGGGCTCGGCGGCGGTGGAGGCCAAGCTGGTCAGTCCGGCGGTGCTGGTGGTGGTGGCCATTGCGGGCATCGCCGGATACACCGCCCCCAGTCAGGACTTTGCCGGAGCCCTGCGCATCTGGCGGTTTGTGCTCACGGTGGCGGCGGGGATCTGCGGTCTGCTGGGTCTGGTGCTGGGGGGCGTGGTGCTGGTGTACCATCTGGCGGGGCTGGAGAGCTTCGGCGTGGCCTACCTCACCCCCTTTGCCTCCAATGCGGGGCATCAGAAGGAGGGGCACACCGTGCTGCGCCAGCCCCTCACCAGGGTCAAGACCCGTCCCGACTATCTCAACACGGAAAACAGGAGGAATCAGGGTTGAAACGGTTGCTTGTGGGGCTGCTCGCCCCTGTGCTGCTGCTGTCCGGGTGCAGCGCCAATGCCCGTGAGCCGGACAGTCTCGCCCTGGTGCGGGTGCTGGGGGTGGACGGGGCGGCCCCGTCGGTGCTCACGGCGGTGAGCGGCAGCGACAGCCAGCAGAACATCACCCGTGGCAGCAGCGAGGGGGAGGATTTCACCGCAGCCCGAAAAAAGCTGCCCTGGTCGGGGGAGAAGGAACTCTCCCTCACCAGCGTGAGCTGGATCGTCGTGGGGCGGGATGCCGATCTCATGGCCCTGCTGTTCGCCGTGCTGGAGGATCAGGAGATGGGGGGCACCGCCACCGTCTGGCTGGCGGAGGAGGGTGCGGCGGCGGTGCTGGATGGCTGCAAGGATCCCGCCGCCGATCTGGAGCTGCTGGCCCGCCAAAAGATCGCTGCCCCCACGGTGGCGGAGGCGCTGGGTGCCCTGTGTACCGAGGGGACGGTGAAGCTGCCCACTGTCACGCAGCGGGACGGGCGGCTCATGGTACAGGGAGAGGAGGAGTGGAATGAATAGCGATGTGCTCTCTGCCCGCCATCTTTCGGTGGCGGTGCTGGTGGGCGGGCTGTCCCTGGCCGCCGCCGGAGCGGGGCGGACGGACTGGCGCTGGTGTCTGGCGGCGGTTCCGGCGGGGGTGCTGCTGGGCTGGCTGCTGCTCCGTCGCGTGGGGCGCAGGCCGCTGTTTTGCGGCGTGGGCGGCGGCGTGCTGGCCGTGCTCTACGGCGGCTGGGCGGTGGTGCTCATGGCGGACGGACTGCACCGTGCCGCCCAGCGCATCCAGATCACCAACGGCAGCCGCAGCGAACAGTTCTGGATCCTGCTGCTCATCGCACTGCCCCTGTTCTGGATGGGATGGAAAAAGGCAGCGGCCTTTTTCCGTGCGGTGGAGATCTTTTGGCTGGCTGTGGTGGTGCTGCTGGCCGCCATCCTGATCTTCGCTGTCCCCCGTATGGAGTGGCGGTGGCTGCTGGAACCGGCAGGGGAGTGGTGGCAGTCCCTTCTGGCCGGACTGGGCACTATGGCCACCGGCCTGTTCGTCCTGCCTTATATATATAAGGTGGAGCCTTTGAACGGGGACGGCGGCAGGGGGCTGATCTGGCTGGGTGGACTGGGTGTGCTTGGCGCCGCTGCCGCAGCGGTGACGGCGGGTATCTTCAGCCCCGCCGCAGCCGCCCAGATCAAGGAGCCCTTCTTTGTGGCCACCGGCGTGCTGGGCGAAAGTGTGCGGGGGGAGGGGCTCATCTCCTCCCTGTGGCTGCTCCCCGACCTGACCTTCGTGGGGCTGCTGTCCCGTGTGTGGGGCGGCGGCCGCCGTCCCGCAGCGGCGGTGGCGGCGGCATTTGCGCTGGCACTCACCGGGATCACGGAAAATTTTTCGCCCGTTCTGCTGTCGTCGGGTACGGTGATCCTGCTGCTGCTCACCCTCATCCTCCCTGCGAAAAAGGGGAAAATAGTGGTCAGGTTTTGACAGGGGTGGCATATCTTGTGGTGCCTACGGACGCCTCAAAAAAACCGAAAAAAAGATGAGGAAAAGTGTTGACAAACAGGGGGTGATTTGCTATATTAACTGAGCGCCTTGCGGGGCGGCAGCATCGGAAACACGGAAACGGCAGGCGCCGAATGAAGTGAAAAAAGGTGTTGACAAACACCCGCAGGTGTGGTAACTTATAAAAGTTCGCTGAAGCGGGCTGGGCTGGATGACAGCACAGGGGAGCTTGGCGGCGGGCTGTTCGGGAGAACGGGCCGGCCGAAAAAGTTTCAGAAAGTGCTTGACAGGGTATACTGAATGTGGTATACTGAAGATCCGCTGACTGTGAGCGGTTTGTACCTTGTAAATTAAACAACGAAGAGAAACACGAAGCACCAGAAGGACACGAGTCCTTCATGGAAACTGGTAAACACAGTGAAATGAAGGGTCTCATCAATTCT
>JAZNQA010000152.1:0-11177 GCA_045589915.1 Candidatus Enterenecus sp. | reverse complement strand
GTGGTGTCCGCCATGGTGCAGTACTGCAACGGCGGCTCCTGGGACGATGTTGAGACTGCCTTCGTCAATGGCTGGGCTGCTCAGTATCAGGCTGCCAACGGCTGATTTCTGAACGCACACAACACGAACCGACAAAACGGGGCGGGCGGGAACGCCCGCCCCGTTTCCATCATGGGGTGTTCCGCAACAGGTGCGCCCTGTGCCGCCGATGCCGACGGCGAGATCGGCATGATACCAACAAGTAATGGGGGGCCAGACCAATGAAAAGAGTGAAAAAAAAGGATGGGATCCTGATCGGCGCATCGCCGCTCAAACGCCCGATCCGGCGATGCTTCCCGATCTTTATGCTGCCCATGATTGCGGCATTTCTGATCGGATTTGTCTATCCGTTCCTGCGAGGACTGTATCTGTCCTTCTGCCGGTTTACCACCACCAGCGATGCCACCTGGAGCGGCTTTGGCAACTATCTCAAGGCCCTCAAGGATGCCTCGTTCATGCACGCATTCTGGTACACGGCGCTGTTCGCCGTGGTGTCGCTGATCTTCATCAACGTGCTGGCCTTTGCGGTGGCCTATGTGCTGACGCAGGGCATCAAGGGCTCCAATCTGTTCCGCACGGTGTTCTTTATGCCCAACCTCATCGGCGGCATCGTGCTGGGCTACATCTGGTCCATGATCTTTGACGGCATCCTGAGCCGCTACGGCACGTCTATTCTGCTCAATTCCACCTACGGCTTCTGGGGCCTCATCATCCTCATGTGCTGGCAGCAGGTGGGCTATATGATGATCATCTACATTGCCGGATTACAGGCTGTGCCGGAGGATATGCTGGAGGCTGCCCGCATCGACGGTGCCAGCCGCTGGCAGACCTTGTGGCGGGTGACCATTCCCAATGTCATGCCGTCCATCACCATTTGTATGTTCCTGTCCCTGACCAACGGCTTCAAGCTGTTTGACCAGAACCTGGCCCTCACCGGCGGCGACCCGTTCATCTTCCAGACGGCGGCGGACGGAACGCTGACCACCATCAAAAGCACCGAAATGCTGGCCCTGAATATCTACAACACGTTCTATGGGCAGAACTCCTCCGCCCGTGGCGTGGCGCAGGCCAAGGCCGTTCTCTTCTTTGTGCTGGTGGCTGTGATCTCTGTCGTGCAGCTGCGTGCGACCCGTAAGAAGGAGGTGCAGCAATAATGAACGCTCCCAACAACACCCTTGTCCGCCGCAAGCGCCGTCACACCGGGAAAATGGCGCTGACCATCATCTTTGCTGTCATCGCCATCGTTTACGTCATGCCCATTCTGGTGGTGCTCATCAACTCCTTTAAGGTCAACACCTTTGTCAAGACGGACACCTTTGCCCTCCCCTGGGGCGAGAGCTTTGCCGGATGGGCCAACTACATCAAGGGCATGACCTTCGGCAACTACCCCTTCCTGAAGTCTGTCCTCTTCAGCGTGGTCATCACCCTGCTGTCCACCTTCCTCATCCTGCTGTGTACCTCCATGGCGGCGTGGTATATCTCCCGTGTGGACAGCAAGCTGTGCCGTGCGGTCTATTACATCTGCGTGTTCTCCATGGTCGTCCCCTTCCAGATGGTCATGTTCACCCTGTCCAAAACGGCGGACACCCTCAAGCTCAACACGCCGTGGACCATTCCCATCATTTATCTGGGCTTTGGTGCCGGTCTGGCGGTGTTTATGTTCAGCGGCTTTGTGAAGAGCATTCCGCTGGAGATCGAGGAGGCGGCCACCATTGACGGCTGCGGCCCGCTGCGCACCTACTTCCGTGTGGTGCTCCCCATGCTGAAGCCCACCATGATCTCCGTAGGCATTCTGGAGATCATGTGGATCTGGAACGACTATCTGCTACCCTATCTGGTGCTGGACCGCAATCAGTACATGACCATCCCCATCCACGTCCAGTACCTGCAGGGAAGCTACGGTGCGGTGGATCTGGGTGCTACCATGGCCCTGATCCTTATGAGCATCATCCCCGTGATCGTGTTCTACCTGACCTGCCAGAAGCACATTATCAAGGGTGTGGCTGCCGGTGCAGTCAAGGGGTGATCTGCCCCATTTGGCCGTACAGAAAGGAGGCGGGCGTATGACCATCAAAGACATTGCGAAGCTGGCAGGCTGCGGCGTGGCCACCGTGTCCCGTGTCCTGAATAATTCTCCCGATGTGAGCGAGGCCACCCGCCGCAAAGTGATGGCGGTGGTGGAGGCCTATCACTTCCGCCCCAACAGCAATGCCCGCCACCTGAAGCGGCAGAGCAGCCAAAATCTTGCCATCATTGTGAAAGGCACCCGAAATCTGCTCTTTTCCGCTCTGGTGGAACAGGTGCAGCTTCGGATACAGGATCGGGGCATGGATGCCGCTGTGTACTATCTGGACGAGGATGCCAACGAGGTGTCCTTTGCCGTTCAGATCTGTCGGGAGTATAAGCATCCCGCCATCCTGTTCCTCGGCGGCGATCTGGAGTATTTCCGGCGGGACTTCGCCTCCATCAATGACATCCCCTGCGTGCTGCTCACCAACACGGCGGAGCGGCTGGGGTATTCCAACCTGTCCAGCGTCACCACCGATGATGCCGCTGCTGCCGAGCAGGCGGTGGATCACCTGATCCTCCATCGGCACAGCGCAATCGGTGTTCTGGGGGGCAACTGGTCCTGCTCCCAGATCAGCTACCGCCGTCTCATGGGCTGCCGGAACAGCTTCCAAAAGCACGGCCTGCCCTTTGATGCTGACCTCCGGTGCGAGCCCTGCCGCTACTCGCTGGTGGATGCCTATGCTGCCACAGGCCGGCTGATGGATCGCAACCCCGACCTGACCGCCATCTTTGCCCTGTCCGATGTGATGGCGCTGGGCGCCATCCGTGCCCTGCGTGACCGTGGCCATCGGGTGCCTGAGGACATCTCGGTGATGGGTTATGACGGTGTTGCCATGGCGGAGTTCGCCGTGCCCCGCCTTGCCACCGTCCGTCAGGACATTCGCCTGATCGCCGAGCGGGGGGCTGACATTCTGCTGGAACGGCTGGAACGTCCGCTGCCCCCCGTCCATGAGGTGGTGCCCTTCTGCCTGACGGCGGGGGAGAGCGTGGCGGTGAATGTCCGCTGAACCGGCTGTGTGCGGGATGATCCCGGTCAGCCGAGAGCCGGTGCAGGTGCGGCAGGCCATCATGCAGCGCAACAAATAAAGACAGACATCCATACGGCTAGGCCGTATGGATGTCTCTTTTCATATGAGAATTGGCAGCGGATTACCATTCCTTGTGACTAATGCCTGTTTACATGAATTGCAAATTATATTATAATAAGATGATTAAAAGGGGACGTCTGTCCTGCTTCGGACGAAGCAGAAGCAGACGATAATGGAGACCCCCTTGGTGATGCGCAGAATGTGCGGCATCTCAGCGATTTCATGGAGTGGGGAACGCCTATGACTTTAACAAACTACTGGTGGCTGCTGATCTGGCTGTTTGTCGCCGGGTTCATACTTATTGTGGCCTTCCCGCAGCGGGAGGAGCACATTTTGGGCGCTCCGGCGCAGCGCTGGCATTATCTCCCTGCCATCCTGATGGTGGCGCCCTATATCATCTGGGCGGGCTTCCGGCCGGACAGCATTGGTGACACCGGCCTGTACAGGTATCTGTTTCAGAACGCCTCGTCGGACATCACGCACGTATTCAACGCCTTCGGCTCAGACGCAAAGGATCCGGGCTATTCTGCGCTGGTGGTGTTGTTCAAGTCCATCTTCGGCAATGATGACGTCCTGTTCTTCACGATGGTGGCCATCTTCCAAATGCTGTGCCTGGCTTTGGTCTTCCGCAAGTATTCCACCGACTACTGGACCAGCATCTTCCTGTTCGTGGCGTCCACCGACTATATCTCCTGGATGTTCAACGGTATGCGCCAGTTCATCGCCGTGACGATCATCTTCGCCGGCTTTGGGCTGCTGCTGAAAAAGAAATACATACCCCTCGTCTGCATCATCCTGCTGGCTTCCACCTTCCACGCCTCGGCGCTGCTGATGCTTCCGGTGATCTTTGTGGTGCAGGGCAAAGCGTGGAGCAAGAAAATGATCCTGTTTCTGGCCATTGCTCTGGTGGTCATCTTCTTCGTGGATCGCTTTACCCCCATCCTGGCCGATCTGCTCACGGATACCCAGTACGAGGGCATTACCACCAATGAACTGTGGACCAACGACGACGGCACCAATATCATCCGTATGCTGGTGTACTCCGTGCCCGCCATCTTCTCGCTGATTGGGCTGAAATACGTGCGGGCAGCCGACGACCCTGTGATCAACATCAGCGTCAACTGTTCCATCGTGGCTATGGCGCTGTACGCCCTGTCTGTGGCCACCTCCGGCATTTATATCGGTCGTTTGCCCATTTTCACCTCCCTGATGGGCTATATCGCTCTGCCCTGGCTCATCGACCATATGTTTACGAAACGCTCGGCACAACTGGTGAAGGTACTCATGATCGTGCTGTATATCGGGTTCTTCTACTATCAGATGTTCATTACTTGGTGAGATACATGAAGATCAGTGTTATTATCCCCGTTTACGGGGTGGAAAATTACATCAGCGAGTGTGTGGACAGCGTGCTCAGACAGGAACACGCCGAGCTGGAGGTCATCCTGGTGGATGACGGCAGCCCGGACGGCAGCGGTGCCATCTGTGACGGGTATGCCCTGCGTGAGGATCGGGTCAAGGTGATCCACAAGGAAAACGGCGGCCTGTCCGATGCCCGCAATGCGGGGCTGGAGGCAGCCACCGGCGACTATGTGCTCTTTCTGGACGGAGACGACTACTGGTGCGATGCCGCAGCCGTCAGCCGCCTGGTGGAGCGTGTGGCGGACACCGGCGCCGATGTGGTGAACTACTCCTACCTCAAGTGCTTTGAGGACAGCGGCCGGCAGGTCCCCTATTTCGCAGATGTGCCCGCCATGCCCAAACTGGAGTCGAAAGCGGAGCAGCTCAGCTATCTGACGGAGCGGGGGCTGTACATCGCCTCTGCCTGCAATAAGCTCATCAGGCGGTCGCTTCTGGACGGGCTTCAGTTTGAGGAAGGGGTCTACTCGGAAGACATCCAGTGGTGCGCCCAGCTCCTGCTGCGGGCAAACTCCATGGACTTTGTGTGCGAGAATTTCTACTGCTACCGCCAGCGGGAGGGCTCCATCCGCTATACCATCAACGACAAGAAGTGCTCCGATCTGACTAACAATATCGTGGCGTGTCTGGAGCTGGTGGACGGGGCGCCGGAGGAGTGTCAGGAGTCCATGCGGCGGTACGCCGCCTTCCAGTACGGCACCTTCTTTCTGGTGCAGGCTCAGGCGGAGCGGCCCCAGCCGGACTGCATCGCCCGGCTGAAGCCCCACAGGGGGATCCTGAAATATCACAGCGGCAGCAAGAAGCTGAAGCACCTGTACTGGGGCTGCAGGCTGCTGGGCTGCGGCGGCCTGTGCAAACTGATCCGGCTGGCCTACGGAATCCAACATAGATAAGGGGTGTGTCCTGTGGCGCCATTGACCATATTTACTCCCGCCTATAACCGGGCGGAGCTGCTTGTCCGCTGTTTCGAGAGCATGAAGCGGCAGACCAACCAAAACTTCATCTGGATGATCATCGACGACGGCTCCACGGACAATACCCGTGCCGTGGTGGAGGGCTGGATGGAGGAGCCGCTGGGCTTCGAGCTTCAGTATTACTACAAGGAAAACGGCGGTCTTCACACCGCCTATAACGAAGCCATCGCCCACATCAAGACCGACCTGTGCGTCTGCATCGACTCGGACGACTTCATGCCCGACGATGCGGTGGAGAAGATCCTGTCCTTTTGGGCGCAGCACGGCTCGGATGACGTGGCGGGTATCGTGGGTCTGGACTGCGATCTGGACGGCAGCGTGATCGGCGATCCCCTGCCCGACCAGAAGTGCGTCAACCTCATCGACCTGCTCATTGGCAAGTATCCCATCCACAACGGGGACCGCACCAACGTGATCCGCACGGAGCTGTATAAAAAGTACGCCCCCATGCGGGTGTTCCCCGGCGAGAAGAATTTCAACCCCCACTATATGCACCTGCAGATCAGCCAGGAATATGACTTTCTGGTGCTGAACGAGAATCTGCGGTTCGTGGAGTACCAGCCCGGCGGCATGACCAATTCCATGCTGTGGCAGTATGCCAGCAGCCCCAACAGCTTTGCGGAGATTCGCAAGCTCTACCTGAGCTTTTCGGGCACCTCCCTCAAGTTTCGGGTGAAGCACTCCATCCATCTGGTGTCCAGTTGTATTCTGGCGGGCAGCGCCAAACGTGCGGTGAAGGAATCCCCCCGGAAAGCACTGGCGGTGCTGTGCCTGCCTGCGGGCTGGCTGCTGTCGGTGTACATTCGGCATAAGACAAAAAAGAGATAGATGAGGGTGTTTCCATGGCGTTTCTTCATGTGATTATACCGGTATATAATGCGGAAGCTTATCTGGGGCAGGCCGTGAAGTCGGTGCTGGATCAGCCGTTTCAGGATATTTCCGTTGTCCTGGTGGATGACGGCGCAACGGATGGCTCTCCCGCCCTGTGTGACGAGATCGCGGCCCGTGAACCAAGAGTTTGTGCGCTGCATAAGCCCAACGGCGGTGTCAGCAGTGCCCGCAATGCAGGAATTGAATATGTCATGGAACATACAGGCGCCAATGATGCAGGGTATATTGCGTTTCTGGATGCGGATGACTTTTGGTGTCCAGCGGTTTTTACGGATGCGGTGATGGAAACAATCGAGGCAGACCATGCTGATATTGTGGGGTTCTCCACCTATCTGTGCGATCAGAGGGCGACCCGATTGGGCATCTCCGAGCAATATCAGAATGCCACACAGAATTTGGCGGAGGCCGGACGAACCGATCTGCATCTGCGTGGGCCTTTTGGCGCCCACCTGTACCGCCTTGGCTTACTGCGGGATCACTGTCTCCGCTTCCCGGAGGGCGTCCGCAGAAACGAGGATGTCATTTTCGTAAAAAAGGTTTTGTTTTGCACCACAAAGCTTGCCTTCAACGAACAATTTTTGTATGTGTACCGCATGAATACCGATTCCGTGACCCATACCACCCGCTATACCCCTGACAATGCGGCAGAGATCCCCGATGCGTGGTTCGCTGCTGCGGAGTGGCTGGACGGTCGTTCTGATGAGCCGGAACAGGCAAAAGAGCGGTGGCGTACCCTTTGTCTGAAAACAGCGGCTACGGTGATGCTGGAGATGGCGGGCGTGCTCGCCGAGTGCGGATACGGGCACAAGGACGTTGAGGCATTTGTGCGCAGCCGCCCATATTCCCGGTATATTGCTGACCTGAAGGTGGATGAGCTGGCGGATTGGCAGAAGCCGGATCTGATCGTTTTCAGGGAAAACTTTCGTAAGTTTTGCAGACAGCATCGCACCAGGGGCAGAACACGAAAAGCTATGCGGAGTGCCCTCAGGATCGGATTTGTGAAAGAAATGTACCACAAGAGAAAGTTCCCGCTGAGTGCGGTCTGAGCATCTGCCGTTCAGCGGCGTTCTGTGTAACGTTGCGATGGATAAAAGGTGATCGTTATGAAAAAGGTTTTGTTTCTGATCCATGATCTCGGCCCCGGCGGTGCCGAAAAGGTGCTGGTCAATCTGGTCAACAACATGGATCCCGAAAAATTTGATATTACGGTGCTGGCTCTCTTTGGCGGCGGCGTCAACGAACAGTTTTTGAAGCCACACATCCGCTATCAAACGGTGTTCAAAAAGACATTCCCCGGCAACAGCCGGATCATGACGCTGCTGTCCCCCACACGGCTGCACAAGCTCTTTGTGAAAGAGCGCTATGACATCGAGGTGTCCTATCTGGAGGGGCCCAGCGCCCGCATCGTGAGCGGCTGCCCCCACCCGGATACCAAGCTGGTGTCCTGGGTGCACGTGGAGCAGCATACCCGTGAGGTGGCGGCAAAGGCCTTCCGCAGCTATGAGGAGTCCGCCCGCTGCTATGGGAAGTTCCACCAGACGGTGTGTGTATCCGAGTATGTGAAGCAGGACTTTCTGGCCCTCTACCCGGAGCTGTCCGGCGCCGTGGTGCTGTACAACACCAACGAGACCGACCAGATCCTGCGAAAGAAGGACGAGCCGGTGGAGGACGGCATCTTCCGTGATGGGGAGATCCGTCTGTGCGGCGTGGGCAAGCTGATGCCCATCAAGGGCTTCGATAAGCTGGCCCGCATCCATAAGCGCCTGCGGGACGATGGCTATCCGGTGCACACTTATATTCTGGGCGAAGGCTCAGAGCGGCAGAAGATCGAGGACTACATCCGGCAGAACGGCGTGGAGGACAGCTTCACCCTGCTGGGCTACCAGACCAATCCCTACAAGTACGTGGCCGGATGCGACGTATTCCTCTGTGCCTCCACGGCGGAGGGCTTCTCCACCGCCGCCACCGAGGCCCTCATCGTGGGCACGGCGGTGTGTACCGTGGACGTGTCCGGCATGAAGGAGATGCTGGGCGAGCACAACGAGTGGGGCATCGTCACGGAGAATAACGAGGAAGCCCTGTATCAGGGCATCAAAACGCTGCTGGATGATCCGGCGCTGCTGGCGCACTATCAAGAGAAGGCTCTGGAGCGGGGGAAGAACTTTACAACGGAGAGTACCGTCAGGGCGGTGGAGCATTTCTTGCAGAACGAAATGAGCATTTCCTGTTAAGTGGGTGACGCAAGATGAATACAAAAGATATGAGGGATATACTCGTTTCTGTGTTACGGCGGGACCAGATCATTTTAACGGATCGGTCACGGGCTGCCCAGAGGAATCGGGTGAATCTGCACTGGTGGCAGCTGCATTCCGAGCACCAGAATATTGGCGACTATCTGTCTACCGTTGTTGTAGACTACATGAAGAAAGTAACCGGCGTGGACGACGAGTGCAAGCAAGCCGGCCGGAAACATCTGTATGCCATCGGATCCATTATTGATGGCGGCTATCAGAATGCAACGGTTTGGGGCAGCGGACTGCGCAGAGGCGAGCAAAGCTACTGGTGGCGGAGATTTCGGAAACTGGATCTTCGCTGCGTGCGGGGGCCTGAAACGAGAAGAGTTATGATGGAGAATGGGTATTCGTGTCCGGAGATCTATGGAGATCCCGCCATCCTGATGCCCCTGATCTATACGCCCAACCCAGGCTCTAAGACGAGCGATTACAGGGTCGTCCCCAACCATAGCTTTGACTGCACATCAGATCATTTGTTAAGTCCGATCACCAATGACTGGCAGGGATTTATTGATCGGATCATGGAGTCAAAACTGATCATCAGCAGCTCGCTGCATGGTATTATTTTGGCGGAGGTATATGGGGTTCCCGCCGTGCTGCTCAATGACCATGATATGAACCTCTTTAAGTACAGAGATTATTACTACTCTACGGGCAGGCATGACTTCCCCATAGCAAAGAGCGTGGAAGAAGCTTTGACCCTGGATCCGGCGCCGCTGCCCGATTTTGGAAAGATGCAGGCTGCGCTGCAAGCCAGCTTTCCGGCCGATTTGTGGCAGGCTTGACCGATCATGAAAAAGGACAGATACAATTAGCAAGATCAAAGAACTGCTCTACCGCCTGCGTGGCGAATATACCACCGAAAAGCTGGTCTATATGGGCGTGAAAGAAATACTGGGCGAGCACAACGAGTGGGGCATCGTCACACAAAATGATGAGGAAGCCCTGTATCAGGGCATCAAAACGCTGCTGGATGATCCGGCGCTGCTGGCGCATTACAAAGAGAAGGCACTGGAACGGGGGAAGATCTTCTGCACTGCCAACACGGTGAAGGCAGTGGAGGAAATACTGTCGGGACTGTAAGGGAAAAGAGAAGATGCAAATGAACAACAACAATACCAATCAATATTACAGTAACCTTGATTATGCAAAATGGGTGTGCGCTCTGCTGGTCATCGTGATCCACACCACTCCTCTGGAAGGAATATCCGAGGTTGCTGCGTTTTACCTGCACGATGTTCTGGCGCGAGTAGCCGTTCCGCTCTTTTTTGCAATATCAGGTTTTGGATTCTTTGGTAAGCTACGATACTGTGACGGGAAAATCGCCCGCTGCAAAGAAAACAGGGTTCGCCTGTTCCAATATCTTAGGAGCATATTCCTACTATACATAGTATGGTCGGCCGTTTATTTTATATATCGCTTGCCGGAGTGGTATCAGAGCGGTTGGTGGGGCTGGACTCTCGTCAAGGATTACTTGATCGGATTCCTATTCCGGGGTTCGCACTATCATTTGTGGTATCTTTTATCGCTGCTTTATGCCGTCCCCATTCTCTATATATTGTTAAGCTTTATGTCACGCAGACGATTTGCGTTCTTGGTGTTGCCGCTTTGGTTGGTGGAATGTGCTTTGACACCCTATTCATGGTTAGGAGTTGAGCAAGTGCCATCTCTTGTGCAAGTGGTCAGCACAATACCTGTGCCCGTGCATGCGGTTTTTCGGACTGTACCGCTGCTGGGAATGGGTATGTTTGCAGGGTGTCAACGGCAGACAGGGCGGGCAGGTAAATATGCCACACCTGCGTGTGTTTTTGGTGCCTTATGGGTCGTCGAAGCATCATTGCTGTATTTTTCCCCGCTCAGAAAGAGTACGATGGTTGTGACCAGTACCCTTTTCTTTACGTATTTCCTGTTGCGGACATTGCTGCAGGCACCGCAGAGTTGTCGCACTGATGTGGGGAAAGTGCTGCGTTACGGAAGTATTGTGGTGTATTGCGCCCACCCGTTGATTCTCGATTTGTGCAGAAGAACATTTGAGGCTGCGAACTATGTATACTGGCTTGTTGGGACGATAGTCATGACTGTTATCGGAGGGATATACGGCGTGTTGCGCAGTGGGTATCTTTCTGGGGTGAGACATCGCAAAAGCGGTGAATAAGAATAGATGCGATTGGCTATGAAGCCAGGGGGGAAGGTTTGAATATGAGCCTTATGAAAGAATTACTCTACCGCCTGCGTGGCGAATATACCACCAAAAAGCTGGTCTCCATGGGCATGAAGGTGGGCGAAAATTTCGGCCGCCTGAACGGGGTCATTCTCGATCCCTCCCACTGCTGGCTCATTGAGATCGGTGACAATGTGACGCTGGCACCCCGTGTACATATCCTCTGCCACGATGCCAGCAC
>JAZNQA010000151.1:0-4388 GCA_045589915.1 Candidatus Enterenecus sp. | reverse complement strand
GAGCGTGTGCTGCTGGCCATTGATCCGGCCAAGGATGTGGACTGCTTCCACCCCTACAACGTGGGCAAGCTCACCATCGGTGAGCCCGTGTTCCAGCCCTGCACGCCCGGCGGCATCATGGAGATGCTGAGGGAATATGATATTGATCCGGCAGGGAAGCGGTGCGTGGTGCTGGGCCGCTCCAACATCGTGGGCAAGCCCATGGCGCTGCTGCTGCTCCACGCCAACGGCACCGTGGTCATGTGCCACTCCAAGACCCCCGATATGAAGCAGTTGGCCGCCACCGCCGACATTCTGGTGTCCGCCGTGGGCAAGGTGGGACTGGTCACCGCCGATATGGTGAAGGAGGGTGCCGTGGTCATCGACGTGGCCATGAACCGCAACGAGGCGGGCAAACTGTGCGGCGATGTGTGCTACGACGAGGTGGCGGAAAAGGCATCCTACATCACCCCCGTCCCCGGCGGCGTGGGGCCCATGACCCGTGCCATCCTTATGAAAAACACCCTGACGGCAGCCAGGCTGCACCTGAAATAGCAAAAACTCCGATGCTCACCACGGTGAGCATCGGAGTTTTACTCTTATACGGTCTTCTTGCGAATGGTTTTGATGGCAGACAGGTAATGCCCATTGGCGGTCTCCAGCAGACCGTCCAGCAGGTAGCTGGGCTTGCCCATAAAGATCTTCATGCCGTTGAGGGAGGCATCTGTGGTGGAGGTGAGCATCATGCGGAAGGTGGGATCGGTGTCCAGATCCTTGCCGGGGAAGCCCTTGGCGATGTTGCGCCTTACCGCATTGTAGACCATTTTCATCACCAGCGAATGATCCTTGAGCTGGGACAGGGTATTCTCCATGGTAAATTGTCCCTTGCGCAGGGGTGCTCCGGCGACGGGATGACCCATCAGTCTCTCGAAATCTTCATGACTGGGCCCACCGGCAGGGGAGACGTACCATTGGGGCACGGTGGGAGCCTCCATGGTGGTTTCCGGCTTGGAAATCAGACCGGCCAGAGGCAGCTCCTCGCTGCTGCCGCCCACCAATACGGTGTACTGACCGCCGGGGATCACCCAGCCCTTGTTCCAGATGGCGAAGCTGCGGTCAGTCAGGGTAAACTCCACGGTTTTGCTCTCGCCGGGTTCCAGCGTCACCTTGCAGAAGCCCTTCAATTCCCGCACAGGGCGATAGAACGCTCCAACAGGGGGTGCAAGGTAGAGCTGGACAATCTCTTTGCCCGCCACACTTCCCACGTTGGTCACGGTGCAGCGCACGGTGTCGCCCTCGATCTCAAGGTCGGAGTAGGAAAAGGGGGTGTAGGACAGACCGTGGCCAAAGGGATAGCGTACCGGCACACCGGCGCTGGTGTAGTAGCGATAGCCCACATAGACGCCCTCCCGATAGTGGGCATCCCGCTGACCGTTGGCGTAGTAGGTGGAGGTCACGCAGTCCTCATAGCGAATCGGCCAGCTCTCTGCCAGTTTTCCGCAGGGGACGGCTCGACCCAACAGCAGATCCATGATGGCGCTGCCGCCGGCCTGACCGGGCAGACCCATGTACAGGATGCTCTTTACCTTGTCGGCCCAGGGCAGCTCCACAGCGCTGCCGCACAGCAGAACAACCACGGTGTTGGGGTTGGCGGCGGCCACCGCTTCGATGAGCCGGATGTGTCCGGCGGGCATGGACATATCCTCACGGTCAAAGCCCTCCGATTCGTACTGATCGGGCAGACCTGCAAAGACCACAGCGGCTTTGGCGCTCCTGGCGGCATCTACCGCCTGGGAGATCAGCTCATCCGTGGTGTCACCATCGGCATCACAGCCCTCAAAAAAGGGGATGTCGGGGCAGGTATCCACGCAGTCGGTCAGTTTCCATGGATTGATGTGGCTGCTGCCCGAGCCCTGATAGCGAAGCTGCCTGGCCATGTGTCCGATGAGCACGATGTCATCCCCGCCGGCAAAGGGGAGCAGACCGTCCTCGTTCTTCAGCAGTACGGCGCTCTCGGCGGCTGCCCTGCGGGCCAACTCGTGGTGGGCTTCCATGTCAGCGGTGGTGGGCTGCGCCGTGGCGGCGGCACCCTGTGCCATCACACACAGGATGCGCCGGACGCTGTTGTCTACGTCGTTTTCTGACAAGCGTCCTTCCTTTACAGCCTGCACAGCTTCAGCCTCTTGGAAGGAGGCTCCGCCGGGCATACACAGGTCGCACCCGGCTTGGAAGGCACGGATGCGGTCATTCATGGCGCCCCAGTCGGTGACCACCATGCCGTCAAAGCCCCACTCGGTACGCAGGATGTCGGTGAGCAGCTCTTTGCTGTCCGAGCAATGCTCGCCGTTGAGCTTGTTGTAGGCGCACATGACGGTGGCGGGCTTGCCTTCCCTGACGGCCAGCTCAAACCCAGTGAGATACATCTCCCGCAGGGTGCGCTCGTCCACCACACTGTCCGAAGAGAACCGCTGATACTCCTGACTGTTGCAGGCAAAATGCTTCAGGCTGGAGCCGACGCCGGCACCTTCCACGCCCCGGATGTAGGCGGCGGCCAGCTTGCCGGTGAGGTGGGGATCCTCGGAGAAATACTCAAAACTCCGACCGCACAGGGGGTTGCGCTTGATGTTGGCACCTGGGCCGAGGACGACGCCCACCCCGTTTGCCTTGGCTTCTGTGGCGATGGCTTGCCCCACCTCGCTCAACAGCGCTTCGTCCCAACTGCACGCCGTGGACACGGCGGTGGGGAAACAGGTGGCGGGCACGGAGTCGTTGATGCCCAGCATATCGGACGCATCCGTCTGCTTGCGCAGTCCGTGGGGGCCGTCTGCCATGGTCAGGGCGGGGATGCCATGCGTCTCCAAATCCTTGGTGTGCCAGAAATCTGCGCCGGAGCCAAGGGCGATCTTTTCTGAAAGGGACAGCTTGCCGCAAATCTCATCGGGATTCATGGAAGCACCTCCTGATTTGTGCAATTTCTGTCATCATACTATCATTTCAAACATGACAAAATCAAGGGGGAAATGTGCGTTCCGGCTTGTGCCCTGACTGAATGAAGGAGTAGTGAACTTTTCCGATTGCCCAAACCGATGTGATATGATACAATAAACGACAGATTGCAACGTTGTGTGAAAGAAGAAATCATATGGTGAAAAAACGACAACTGATCCTGTTTACGCTGCTCTCCCTTGGGATAACGGCGTGTATTTTCAGCAATTCCCTGCGCAGCGGCGATGCCTCCAACGCCCAAAGCGGTTGGTTGATGGCGTGGCTCAAGCCGCTGATCGACCCGAATGGTTTGATTTCCGAGGAAAAGTTCCACTATTTTATACGCAAGGCTGCCCATTTCACCGAATTTGCCGCCCTTGGCCTGTGCCTGGGCGGGGTGGCAGAGGCCATTCGACGGAGGTTCTGGCGCAGCTCGCTGGTGTTCTTTCCACTTTTCGCGGTGCTGGCCGTGGCCGTCACCGATGAATTTATCCAGTCCTTCACCGGCGCTCGCAGCAGCGAAGTGAAAGATGCGCTGCTGGACTTTTCCGGCGGCGTGGCAGGATTGGCTGCGGCGATGATCGTGGCTGCGCTGTGTGCCCGTATTGCCAAACGGCGTGGAAGATGATGGTAAAAAAGACCATGGCGGCTGCATGGAATCCCAAATGACCTATGCGGATGCACGGAAAATATAGGGGTGTCTTGACGGTGCAGGATGAGCGTGTTAAAATTGACAGAATCGTGTCATAGGTTTTCTGGAAAAGCCCAAAAGGAGAAGTGTCTTATGAAAAAGTCCGTAAGGGAACGGTTCGCCAACTGGTTTAGGAAGAGAGGCGGCTCAAGGTTTTCTTTGGTTGGCCTGGTGTTTGTGGCTGTTTTTCTCGTTTTCGGCCTCGTGTATTGGCTTACCCCTCAACCAAAATTATGGCAGATCGCTGTGATGTATGGTGTCGTTGCACTTTTTGCAGTCCTGTGGGTAGTAGTGAGCATCAGGGCGATCATACGGGCAAAGCGGAAGCTGATGTCCGTGATTGTGATCGCTGCCGGCATTGTGTTTTTGGTCTCGACCTGTATTAGCGTGCCTGCTATGGTGGAGAGCACCTGGCGGGAAGCACGTGTGGATGAGCTGAGAGAACCGCTGACTCAGATGTACGAGAGTGATCCGGAGTGTACAGATGATCCGGTGTATCTGGCCCGTCAGGAGGAGTTCTTTAAGGAAAGAGACCTCTGGACAGATTGCAGCCGTATGTCTTCCCGTTACAGACTTATTGCATCAGTTGCATTTTTTGTGATTTTTGTATGCGTGGCAAGCAAACAGGCTGATGACCAGGACGCTGCAGAGGCGGCAGAGAAAGAGAACGTGAGTAAATGAAGCTAAAGCAAAAGAAAAAGTTCACAGGGAAAGCCGCCGTGATCATTCTCAT
>JAZNQA010000150.1:0-5659 GCA_045589915.1 Candidatus Enterenecus sp. | reverse complement strand
CGGCATCGAGGAGTGGGAGTACCGGCGGGAATACTATATGAACTTCGGCCCCATTGCCGCCAAGCTGGCGGAGTACGAGCAGCGGGGCTGGGCGGTGCGCACAGACCGCCGATGGCATTTTACCCCGGAAGGCTTCCTGTTATCCAACCGTCTCATCGGGGATTTGCTGGAGGCGCAGGAAAGTGCCACGCTGGAACATACGCTGGAGAAGATCCGGACGGACGGAGTGCCGAAGGAATAAGCAAAAACGGGCGCACAGCGCCCGTTTTTTTGCATGATTTGGCTTGATTGGGACATACTAACCGGCGAGGTGAGCCTTTATGAATATGTCCAATCAGGAATATAACAAATATGTCAGCGACCGGGCGCAGCCCTCCCCCATCTGGAAGGATATGATCTGGGCGTTTTGCGTGGGCGGTGCCATCTGCACGCTGGGGCAGGTGCTGTCCACCCTGTACCAGAGCTGGGGGGCATCCAAGGAGGATGCGGGCACATGGGTGTCCATCACGCTGATCTTTCTGCCCTCTCTGCTGACCGGACTTGGGGTGTTTGATGACATCGTCAAGCGGGCCGGGGCGGGCACGCTGGTGCCCATCACCGGCTTTTCCAACGCCATGGTGTCCCCGGCGCTGGAGTTCAAAAGCGAGGGCTTTGTGACCGGCACGGGGGCAAAGCTCTTCACCGTTGCAGGTCCCGTGTTGGCGTATGGTATTTCCGCCAGCGTTGTCTATGGGATCATTCTCTGGATCGTGCAATGATGATAGGAAGAGCCTGCAATCCACGGATTGCAGGCTCCGTGGTTTTATGGCGTTGTCTGCCGCTCAGTATAGCCCGAACAGCTTCTGCGCATTCCCCGCAAGGATCTGATCCCGACAGGCTCTCAATGCGTCATCTTCATCCAGAAAGCGAAGCAGATCTTCCAGATTTTTTCTGACCAGCGGTGCGGGAGTGAACGGATAGTCCGTACCGTAAATCAGTTGCTCCGGCTTTGCAATGGTAAGCAAATAGGGCAGATTGTGGGGAACGGGATTTCCGGCCAGATCGAAGTACAAACGTGACAGGTTCTCCCGGACATCAATGGGATGTTCCAGCAGGCCATTTTGCATCAGGATGGGCTGCGCCGATTCGATGCGGGAAGCGATATTGGGCAGAAATGCTCCGCAGTGGGGAACCACAACCTTCACATTGGGGTACCGCAGCAGCACACCGTTTGCCATCATATTGAGTACGGCACGGGTGGTATCGCACAAAAATTCATAAAGGGGCACAGGGCCGGAGGAAAACAGACCCTCCCGAATGGGTTCCGGCCTGTGGGGATGAATGATGACGACCGCACTTCTTTTGTCCAACTCGTGAAAAATCGGATCCAGTTTTGGATCTCCCAGATACAGCCCCCTGCTGTTGCTGGCAAATTTGACGCCGTTGGCGCCCAGCACATCCAGAGCGTAGACCGCTTCTTCCACCGCTGCCTCCACGTTGGGGAGGGGCAGCGATGCGCAAAACCCGAATTTTCCCGCATACTGCTTTTTGATGGCGGCGATTTCCTCATTCATGCGTCTGGTGAGCGCAATGCACGCCCGATCATCCCCGAAAAAGGGATGAGGGGACGAGACGGACAGCAGCGACCAGTCAATGCCGCACGCATCCATCAGGCTGAGGTGCTCCTCTGCCGACCAGGGCGGAAGGGCAAAACCATCTTCCAGTGCGGCCCCGTTTTTCACGATAAACTCATGGTATTCATGGGTGAGAATGTGACTGTGTCCGTCAATGATGTGATACATAAAGCTCCCCTCCGCATCTTTTCGTGGGTTTTTGTGCCCGATTCTGCATACAGTATATTCTTTTCCCCTGTTGGGTTCAAGCGGATTTTTGTATCAGCAGGAAGCGGCTGTGGCCGCCTTTTGCTTGTTCTGAAAACGGTAATATGATATGAT
Source organism: Candidatus Enterenecus sp. (assembly GCA_045589915.1). Taxonomy (GTDB): domain Bacteria; phylum Bacillota; class Clostridia; order Oscillospirales; family Oscillospiraceae; genus Enterenecus. Next base: position 3,725 of record JAZNQA010000150.1, on the reverse strand, counting down.
GAGAAAAATTGTGCGGAAAGGAGAGATGGCGATGAAGCGGCTGACGGTGGGCATCCTTGCCCATGTGGATGCGGGCAAAACCACCCTGTCCGAGGGGCTGATGTACCTGTCGGGCAATCTGCGCAAGCTGGGGCGGGTAGACCACGGCGACGCCTTTCTGGACAGCGGTGCGCTGGAACGGGAGCGGGGCATCACCATCTTCTCCAAGCAGGCGGTGCTGCGGCGGGGAGAGCTGGAGCTAACCCTGCTGGATACTCCCGGTCATGTGGATTTTTCTGCCGAGATGGAGCGGGCGGTGCAGGTGCTGGACTACGCCATCCTGCTGGTCAGCGGGGCGGACGGCGTGCAGGGGCACACCGAGACGTTGTGGCGGCTGCTGGAGCGCCACCGTGTGCCCACCTTCCTGTTCATCAACAAAATGGATCAGCCGGGGACGGATCGGGAGGCGCTGCTGGCGCAGCTTCGCAGCCGCCTGTCCGACGGCTGCGCCGACTTCTCCGGCCATCGGGACACGCTGGCAGAGCAGGCCGCCCTGTGCGACGAGGGGCTGCTGGAGCGGTATTTGAACGGCGAGCCGCCCACGGACGAGGAATTGGCCGCCCTTGTGGTGGAGCGCAGGCTGTTCCCCTGTCTGTTCGGCTCTGCCCTCAGGCTGGAGGGTGTGGAGGAGCTGCTGGACGGGCTGGAGCGGTACACCATGGAACCCGACTGGGGGAGCGAATTTGCCGCCCGTGTGTTCAAGATCACACGGGACGAGCGGGGCGACCGCCTCACCTGGATGAAGATCACCGGCGGCGTGCTGCGGGTGCGGGACACCCTGCGGGGGGAAGGCTGGGAGGAAAAGGTCACACAGCTGCGCATCTATTCGGGGGCAAAATTTGCCGCCGTGGACGAGGCTCCGGCGGGGGCGGTGTGCGCCGTCACCGGGCTGACCCGCACCAAGGCGGGACAGGGCTTGGGTGTGGAGGACAACTGGGACGGGCCGGAGCTGGAGCCGGTGCTGGCCTATCAGGTCATCCCGCCGGAGGGGTGCGACGTCACCACCCTGCTGGCGCAGCTTCGCATTCTGGAGGAGGAAGACCCACAGCTCCAGGTGGTGTGGAACGAGAGACTGGGGGAGATCCACCTGCGGCTCATGGGCGAGGTGCAGCTTGAGGTGCTCACCCGTCTCATGGCCCAGCGGTTCGGGGTGGAGGTCACGTTTGGCCCCGGCAGTATCGTCTATCTGGAGACCATCGCCGCCCCGGTGGAAGGGGTGGGGCACTTCGAGCCCCTGCGCCACTATGCGGAGGTGCATCTGCTGCTGGAGCCGCTGGAGCGGGGGGCGGGCATCCAAATCGACACCCGCTGCCCGGAGGATGTGCTGGATCGCAACTGGCAGCGGCTCATCCTCACCCATCTGGTGGAGAAGCCCCATGTGGGGGTGCTCACCGGGTCGCCCATCACCGATATGAAGCTCACACTGCTCATCGGGCGGGCTCATCTGAAGCACACCGAGGGGGGCGACTTCCGTCAGGCCACCTATCGGGCGGTGCGGCAGGGGCTGATGTGCGCCCAGAGCGTGCTGCTGGAGCCGTGGTATTCGTTTCGGCTGGAGCTGCCTCAGGACTGCGTGGGGCGGGCCATGACCGACTTTCAGCGCATGGGCGGTACCTTTGACCCGCCGGAACCGGCGGGGGAGAGCGCCGTGCTCACCGGGGCGGTGCCGGTATCCGAGCTGGGGGGCTACTGGACGGAGGTGGCGGCGTACACCCAGGGGCGTGGACGGCTGTCCTGTCGGGTGGAGGGGTACCGCCCCTGCCACAATACCGAGGAAGTGGCGGCCCGCATGGGCTACGACCCGGAGCGGGACGAGGCAAACCCCGCCGGCTCGGTGTTCTGCGCCCACGGCGGCGGGTTCCATGTGCCGTGGAACGAGGTGCGGGAGCATATGCATCTGGACAGCGGCTGGTGCCCTGAGGGGGACAAGCCTGCGGAGGAAGTGCGGGCTGTGCAGCCCCGCCCTGCCATGAGCTATGAATCCCACGCTGCGCTGGAAAAGGAGCTGGAGGCTATCTTCGTGCGCACCTACGGGCCGGTGAAACCCCGTGCCTTCCAGTCCGCCCGCAGAGCGGTTCCCCCCAAGGAGAAGCCGTGGAGGGGTCTGAAACGCCCCATGGGGGAGGACTACCTGCTGGTGGACGGCTACAACATCATCCATGCGTGGGACGACCTGTGCGCGCTGGCACGGGAGGATCTGGAGAGTGCCCGCCTGCGGCTCATCGACCGGCTGCGCAACTATCAGGGCTGGAAGAAGAACAAGGTCATCGTGGTGTTCGACGCATACAAGGTGAAGGGTAACCCCGGCTCGGTGGAGCGGGCGGGGGATGTGCACGTGGTGTACACTAAGGAAGCGGAAACGGCGGATATGTACATCGAAAAGACCACCTATGCCCTCGGTCGGGAGCACCGGGTGCGGGTGGCAACCTCCGATGGGCTGGAGCAGATGATTATTCTGGGTCACGGCGCTGTGCGTATGCCGGCGGGGGAGCTGAAATACGAGCTGGAGCAGGTGGAGGCGGACATCCGCAGAACCATTGGATAAGCGCAAAAACGGCAAGGTATGATACTTCATACCTTGCCGTTTCGTTTATGGTTCATTGAGATGGGCGGTATGGAGCTAAAACGTTGGGACTTATTGCGCCAAACATTCCTGCACATAGCTGACTGGCACATCCATGCGGACGGCCACCTGCTCGGCAGTCATACCGCCGCCAGAGAAGCGTTTTACCACCATGACCATATCTTCGCCAACCTCGATTATGTGGTGGTCTGGATCGTAAAAACGCACCACCCGCTGTCCCCAAGGGTGTGTCAATGGTTGGTGGACATAGACGATGGGAAAGCCTTGCAGCTTTTCTAAAAAACCGTCCATATCGGTTTCCTCAAAATACAATTCAGAAGCATGATGGTGCAGCACAATATCCTTGCCGCCGATCAGTGCTTTCCATGTGTCTGTCGTCTGGAGGGTAATGCTGCCATCCAGCGTTACATTTGCTCCGAAATCGGTTATCACGGATAGCCCCAGCACATCATGATAAAACTGCTTGCTCGTTTCCATGTCTTTGACGGCAATGAGTGTACTTGTGTATTTCATGGCTTGACCTCAAGTTCGAATTTTATGTTTTTGGAATGATTCAAGTACAGCATACTGCAAAAGCACGGGTAAATCAAGAAAAAGCCATCACAGATGAGAAAACATCTGCGATGGCTTTGTTGTTTGGCGGGTATTTCTCTTAAGCCTCCCTCTGATGAGGGAGGTGGCATTTGCAAAGCAAATGACGGAGGGAGAGACAAAAACGAGAAATTCTCTCCCCCAGTCTCGCTGTCGCTCGACAGACCCCTCGTCAGAGGGGGCCGAGGGACGTGATTACAGAGATAGGATAAATTGCAGGGCGGTGCGGGGAGTCTGGGCGCCGTGGAAGCGCTCCCATGCCACGGCCTGACGGTGGAGCTCCTCACGGGGCAGGTCGATGTTCCGCTGGTCGGCCAGCATATCCACGATGGCGAGGTAGTCCGCCTTGGTCAGCCCCTGGAACAGGAGGCGCACGCCGAAGCGGTCGGCAAGGGATGTTTTTTCCCGAATGGTCTCGTCCCGATCCATGTCGTCCCCCGCCCGCTCGGAGATGGTCTGGCGCACCAGATGGCGGCGGTTGGAGGTGGCGTACACCGCCACGTTGTGGGGC
>JAZNQA010000149.1:0-4373 GCA_045589915.1 Candidatus Enterenecus sp. | reverse complement strand
GGACTGGCAGGTGCTGGCCGTCGTCACCGCTTGCGATGAGGAGGGCAACGCCACCCTCTCCCTGCGCAACAAGTTTGCCGCCGGAGATGCCGTTCAGGTGGTGGGCCCCGATGTGGCAGCCTTTGACCTCACCGCACCCATGATGGAGGACGAGGAGGGTCAGCCCCTTTCCGAGCCCCGCCACCCCCAGATGGTGTTCAAAATGAAGCTGCCCCGCCCCGTGCCTCCCCTGTCCGTGGTGCGGGCCTGCCGACCTAATTCATAACAAAAAACGAAGCCGCAGCAGCGGCTTCGTTTTTTTACTCACCAGTTTCCGAAGAAGAAGTCCCATGGGTCGCCGAAGGGGTAGGAATTGCCGGACTGGGACTGGGATTGAGTGGGCTGGGGAGCGGGATCGGGCTGGGCGGCGGCGCTGCCCTGCTCGTCAAAGGTAAGCTCCACCGTCAGGTACTCGCCGGAGCGGAACAGGGTGAGGGTGACGGTGTCCCCCGCCTTGTAGCTGTTCTTCACCGAAATGAGCTGGGACACGCCGGTGATGGGGGTGTCATCCACCTTGGTGATGACGTCGCTCTGCTTGATGCCGGCACGCTGGGCGCAGGAACCATCCTCCACCGAGCGCACCACCACGCCTTCCGGCCAGCCGAAGAATTCAGCGTACTCCTCGCTGACCTCCCCCACCTCGATACCCATGGAGGGGCGGCCGGTGACATAGCCGAAGCGGATATAGTCGGTGACGATGTCGATGACATCGTTGATGGGGATAGCGAAGCCAATGCCCTCAATGGCGGCCTCAGAGCTGTCCCCGTTGTTGGAGTACTTGGCAGACACAATGCCTGCCACCCGGCCGTAGCTGTCAAACAGGGGGCCGCCGGAGTTGCCCGAATTGATGGAGCAGTCGGTCTGGATCATGTTGATAACGGTGCCGTCCGCCATAGTGACCGAGCGGTCGGTGGCGGACACAGCGCCGGAGGTCTGGGAGAAGGACAGGGTGCCCAGAGCGTTGCCGATGGTGCACACCGGCTCGCCCACCACCAGGTCATCCGAGTCGCCCAGCACCACGCTCTTCAGGCCGGTGATGCCGTCGATTTTGAGCACCGCCACATCGTTGAGTTCCTCGCCGCCCACCAGCCTGGCATCATAGCTCTCGCCGTTGTTCAGCGTAACCTTGATGCCGGTGGCACCCTCGATCACATGGTAGTTGGTGACGATATAGCCGTCCTCGCTGACGATGAAGCCGGAGCCTGCGCCGCTGGCACGGTACTGCTGGAAGCCGTGCTGCACGATGGACTCCACCGTAATGCACACGCAGGAATCTGCGTAGGCGGCATAGATCTGGGACAGCTCCATCTCCTTCAGACCGTTGGCCTGCTGCATCTCTACGGCCACGGGGTCGGTGTCGTTGCGGTAGAGGGTGGTGGTGTTCTGCCCGTCACGGGACAGGGCATCGTAAACGGCCGCACCGCCCACTCCTGCGCCGCCGCCCACCAGAGCGCAGCACAGCACCAGTGCCACGGTTCTCAGTGCGCCGTGTTTTTTCTTTCCGGGTGTCTCCTCCGGCTCACGGCGGATGCTGTCGGAGTAGTGGTCATAGTTATGCTCGTACATGGGGGTCACTCCTTGCGGTTTGATCTTGCACCAGAATAGCGAAGAAATGTGTCCCCAATGTGAAGATAATTGAAATTGATTTTGAATGTTTTACTCACGGCGCCCCGTGCGGAGGATATACATCACATCCCGTGAGGCCGTGCGCACATCGTTGAGCGTTGGGCGGAAGATGCCCAGTTTGGCCAGATTGAGAAACACCAGCAGCAGCAGCGGGCCCAGAATCATGCCCAGCACGCCGCCCAGCCGCATACCCACATAGATGCCTACCAGAGACAGGATGGGGGACAGACCGGTCTGATCGCCCAGGATCTTGGGCTCCGCCACCCGCCGGAACACGGCAATGATGCCCCACACGATCAGCAGGCTCACCGCACCCCGATAATTGCCGGTGATGAGATCCACCACCGCCCACGGCACCATGACCGTACCGGCGCCGATGATGGGGATGAAATCCAGCACGGCCAGACCTGCCGCCAGCAGCAGACCGTAGGGCTGCCGCATAACCAGAAAGCCGATGGTCAGAATGAGAAACACGCCCATAGTGAGCAAAAGCTGACTTTTCAGATAGCCGCCAAAGGCCTTCATGAAAATCCGCTTCACCGTGCCGCAGAAGGCACGGGTACCGGCAGGCACCCGATCGGTGATGAGGAAGCGCAGCCGGGGATAATCACTGGTGATAAAGTAGCTGGCCATGATGAATACTACCGAGGAGATGGCGAAGCTGGACACGCTGCTCACCAGCGCAGGGGCACGCCCCGCCAGCGATGTGAGCCAGCCGGACAGATCCAGGCTGCGCAGCCAGTCCGTCAGCCTTGCCACCAGACCTTCCCCGCTGGCAGTAAAGCTGCCCGGCAGAAAATCGAACCACACCACCACGCTGTCCACCACTTCGGTAATGTCCTCCACCACCTGCGACCAGTTTTCCAGCAGGGAACGCACCTCGGTGACGGCCACCCTGCCCAGTCCATACAGCGCACCGCCGATGACGCAGAAGATCAGAAGGAGGATAACCAGCGAGATGATCTTGCGGGAAAGGGTGAGCTTGCGGTGCAGCCAGCGCACCAGCGGATTGAACATCCATGCCACGATGAGGGCCAGCACGAAGGGTGCCAGCAGAGAGAACAGCGGCGGCACCGCAAGGCATACGAACAAGATGGCCGCTGCCACCAGCACCACCCGAATACCCAGCCGCAGCCAAAGCTGCCCCCGCTCCTGTCGATTCAGCGGATGAAATTCCATGAGTGTTCCCCCTTTACAAACAGTTCGTTCACATACCGCCCAGCAGCTTGGCGCACAGCGCCACCAGCGGCAGGGTGATGATACACAGGATGGTGGACAGCGTCACGGCCCGTGCCGCCAGCGAGGTGTCCCGCCTGACGATCTGGCAGAACAGACTGGTGGCACCGGCCACGGGGCAGCCCGCCAGAATGGACACCGCCACATAGGTGGTGCTGTCCAGCCCGAAGGGGAGCAGCACCAGCATGGTGATGGCGGGCATGGCCAGCAGCTTCAGGCCGGACACCACGAACAGACGCCAGTCCCCGAACACTTCCTTCAGATTCACCGCCGCCATCTGTCCGCCGATGACCAGCATGGCCAGCGGCGTGTTCAGATCCCCGATGAAGCCCACCGCCGAACCGATGGGGGAGGGCAGCTCCACCCGCAGTAGAAACAGCACCAGCGCAATGGCAAAGCCGATGACACCGGGGTTGAGCACCGCCTTTTTGGGGGATACCTGTGCCCGTCCACCCATGAGGAAGCCGCCGTGGGTCCAGATGGAGATATTGAACACCACCAGACCGGTGACGGTGGCCAGCATGCCCGGCGCCCCCAGCACCGCCTGTATGAGCGGGATGCCCATAAAGCCCGTGTTGCCGTAGATGGAGGCAAAGCGCAGCACCCCTCTGTCCTCTGCCCTGCTGCGGCGGAAACAGAGCTGGACAAGCAGCATATTCAGCACATAGGTGCCCACCAGCACCCCTCCGGCGATGAGGAGCTGCCGCACGGTCACCCAGTTGCACTCCTCCGCCAGAAATGCGTCGATCATAATGGCGGGGCATACGATGTAAAGCAGGATGGTGGAAAGCTGGGACAGGGTATCTTTGGAAAGCATACCCTTTTTGCCGCAGAAAAAACCCACGCCCATCATCAAAAACAGGGTGAGTACACTCCCCCCCACCACCTGAATATCATTCAGCATTGATAAATTCTCCCATTCTGTGAAGTAACCTTACTTATTATAATGAGTTTCGCCGCCGTTGACAAGGCTGATTGGATTCTATTATACTAAGAGCGCACCAAGAAATCAAAGGAGCCATCCCTTTTATGGACCAAAAGCGTTTCCAACGGGGCTACGTCCCCATTTTCCTGTCCTACTACAAGCCTCATATGCGCCTGTTCCTGCTGGATCTGTGCTGTGCACTGGGCATTGCACTGGTGGATCTGGCCTTTCCCTACACCTCCCGTGTGGCTCTCAACGAGCTGCTGCCCAAAGACCTGTTCGGCGCTTTCTTCGCCGTGATGCTTCTGCTGCTGGCGGCCTATGCCCTGCGGGCGGGAATGTACTACGTGGTCAGCTATCTGGGGCACATGATGGGCGTGCGCATCGAGGCGGACATCCGCCGGGATCTGTTCCACCATATGCAGGATCTGTCCTTTTCTTTCTACGACAGGAACCGTACCGGCCAGCTCATGAGCCGTGCCACCAACGACCTGTTTGAGATCACCGAGCTGGCCCACCACGGGCCGGAGGATCTGTTCATCTCGCT
>JAZNQA010000148.1:0-3914 GCA_045589915.1 Candidatus Enterenecus sp. | reverse complement strand
GGCACACCAGATTGTGCTCCTCCACGAACTCCTTCATCTCCGCCTGGCTCATGGCGTCCACGGACTTGCCCAGCTCAAAATTGTTCTCGTGGCACCAGTCCTCAATGACCTTGTCGGCACGGAAGCGCTCCTTGCATTCTTTGCAGTCCATCAGAGGATCAGAGAAGCCGCCCACGTGACCGGAGGCAACCCAGACCTGAGGATTCATCAGGATGGCGGCATCCAGACCCACGTTATAGGGGTTCTCCTGGACGAACTTCTTCCACCATGCCTTCTTGACGTTGTTCTTCAGCTCCACACCCAGGGGGCCGTAGTCCCAGGTGTTGGCCAGACCGCCGTAGATCTCGGAGCCGGAGAAGATGAAGCCCCGCCCCTTACAGAGGTTGACGATTTTTTCCATGGTCTTGTCGGTGTTTTTCATGTTGCGGTTCGCACTCCTTATATAATAAGAATGTTGTTTCATCAGGCCGCAGGCGAAAAAACATAAAACGCCCTGAGCCCAACGGCTCAGGGCGAATCAAATGATCCGTGGTTCCACCTGAATTCGCATCTGGCTGATGCGCTCTCGATCCCCGGTAACGGCGGGTGCCGGCAGCCCATTTCCGGGCCGCTGCTCCGAAGCGCCCTTCCCACACACCGTCGGAGGATTTGCAGCAACCATCCTCTCTCTGAAACCGGGCGTGAGGTACTCCTCTCCATCGTCGCAATATCACGCTCTCACTTTAACATCTTTCCAAATGTGTGTCAAGCCGTTGTGGACGGAGGGAGGTCGGGTGTCCAGATGGGCGGCCCGCTGGACACCTCTCCGCCCCTTCGGGGCACCTCCCCTCAAGGGGAGGCTTTGGGGGTTCTGCCCTTTCAAGGCTGACTGGGAGGTGTATTCGGGCGCACACATGGGTGCGCCCCTACGGCGGGTTTGCGAACTTTTTTGTAGGGGCGGCTCCCAGAGCCGCCCGCAAAGACCGCCGAGGGCGGCGGTCTCCACATGATTGTGGGGAGATTTGCCGTAGGGGCCGATGCCCACATCGGCCCGCAAATGCGGCAAGGGCAGAGCCCTTGCCCTACGGGGTACGGTCATCTATTCTGCATTTCCCCCGTCCCTCATCCGTCACGGCTTCGCCGTGCCACCTTCCCCCAGGGGAAGGCTTTCAGGCTTCCCCGAAGGGGAAGCTGTCGAGCGCAGCGAGACTGATGAGGGCAAATGGGCACACACCTCTCAGTCAGCTTCGCTGACAGCTCCCCTCAAGGGGAGCCTTTGGCCCGCCCGCATTCGGGCGCACACATGGGTGCGCCCTTACATATCCATTGGGGTCCCCGCCGAAGCCCAGCGCAGCGGGTTCGGTGGGGAGAGGAGGCGCAGCGAAGCGAGTAAACTTTCGCCGCAGGCGGAAATGAGCGATACGAAGCTTGTGCCGACGATGTAGGGGCGGCTCCCAGAGCCGCCCGCTTTTTCACCTCTCCGCCTCGCTGCGCTCGGCACCTCCCCTCAAGGGGAGGCTTTTTGGCAGTCTGCCGTAGGGGCGGGACACTGGCCCGCCCGCATTCGGGCGCACACATGGGTGCGCCCTTACAAAGCATGATCGAACAAGGGTGTAGGGGCCGCACACTGGGCGGCCCGTCATAGGCCCGATGAGGGCATCGGGCCCTACGCATTTCCCTCAGGTCTGCCACAGGGGCGGCTCCCAGAGCCGCCCGCTTGACAACTCTCCATCTCCCCTCAAGGGGGAGGCCATGGGCTGCGTATTTCAAAGCCTCACATCACACCTGATTGATCACGCCGGTGAACAGGAGATTCCCTGCTTGGTCGGTAATGACGAACAGGAAGGGACGGTCCAGCACGAAATCTACATATATATCTCCCGGTCCGTCTCCGCCGAAGAAGTCGATTACGGCGGCGGCGGGGCAGCCCTTTTCGTCCACCGAGACACGGGTGGCGTGGTTGGCCCCGCTTACATAGACACCCTCCGCATCAGGGGTCAGGGGGGAGAAGTCGGACGCCGCAGCGTCAAACACGTCGGTGACCCCCAGATTCTTCAATCCCTCCTTGAGATCGAGCCGGGAGGACACATCGAACCTGGGCAGGTAGAGGTTGATACCAGCGGATTTCATGTTTTCCCAGCCGTTGGGGTCGGCGAGGAGGTCATAGATCTGGCTGTCGGCCATCAGCTCCTCCACCGACACCCCCTCGTTGGGCAGCAGGAACCACATCTGCATATCATTGCCACTAAACATTTTGGGGTAGGCGGTGAAGCGGTCCCCGTAGTAAAGCTCGTCAATGGGCACCCTCTCGAACATGAACTGGGCTTCCACATCTCCGGCGGTGCCGTGGAAGGTGCCCGGCCGGGTATTTTCCTCCAAAAGCTCCCGTTCCCAGCAGCACTGAAAATACAGGGTGGAGGCCAGCGCCAGCACCGTGTCGGGGGGGAGGGTGACGCCCCCGGCGTAGTCCTCCAGAATGCCGCCGGTCTGCTCGTTGAGCCAGCTCTGGAGGGCAGCATTCATCTCCTCCGAGCCCATCTCCCCCTGATAGGAGGAGGCGTAGTAGGTCTCCGCCAGCCGATCCAGCGTCTCCTGCACATAGGTCTGATCCTCATTGATCCACAGGGAGGAGGCCAGCGTAGTGGTGGCTATCCCGTCATCCCGGTAAACAGAGTTCCACAGGTCGGAGGCCTGCTTCCGCAAATCCTCGATGCTGTCCTGACCCAGCAGGTCTAAGATCTGCTGGCGGCTCTCGCCGTCGCAGGTCTCCGCCAGCATGGCCAGCCCCATGTAGACGTTCAGGGGGGAATACAGCCGGTTCTCGCCCCCGCTGCTGCCCAGAAATTCCGCCATGGTTGCGGCGTAAAAGTCCTTCATTTCGCTTCGCTCCGGAGCTAAGGCCAGCCGCTGAAAGCGCTGCTCCTCCCAGCTATCCCATTGCGCATCTATGTCCCCCCCGTAGTTGGGATCTGCATAAACATAGGGGAAATAGACCGTTTCGGGATAGACCGCCTGGGCCAGCGGGCTGGCTCCGCCCAGAATGGGGGGCTGCACGGGGGGCGTTACCATGGCGGTGGGGTTGCCGCCTCCTCTGCCCGGCCAGAGCATCACGCCCGCCACCACCGCCAGCACCAGCACGGCGGCCACGGCGCTCACCCAGCCGGTGTATTTGCGGCGGGGGGCGGGCTTGACAACGGCTCGCTTCAATTCCTCAGGGGCATGGATGCCCGCATTGGCTTTTTTGTATCGGTTCATAACTGCACTTCCTCCTTCAGCGCATCCCGCAGGAGGGCCCGACCACGGGAGAGCTGGGACTTCACCGTGCCCTCAGCCACATCCAGCATGGCGGCGATGTCCGCCACCGGCAGACCCTCGAAATAATACAGATGGATCACCGCCCGATATTTGGCGGGGAGTGCCAGTACTGCGCTGTACACCTCGCTGTACTCGTCCTCCACGCCCAGTTGGGCGGCGGTCTCCAGGGGCACAGTCCTGCGCCGCCACGGAGAGGAAAGGACGCTCTTGGCCCGGTTCACGGTACAGCGGATGAGCCACGCCTTGCGGTGCTCATCGTCCGTGAAGTCGTTTTCATGGCGGAAGTAGCGCAGGAAGACATCCTGAAATACGTCCTCGGCGTCGCTGACGTTGGCCGTCCGCACCAGCGCCAGCCGCCACACCATGTCACCCCAGCGCTCCACCGCTGCGGTGCGTTCCTGTTCGCTCATGAGCCTCCCCTCCTTCCATTTGTAATACCCGATACGGGGGCAAAAGGTTGCAATTTTGTTACCGTTTTTTCAAAAACCGCAGGGTTCCGTTGATTCATTGGCTTTCCCTCCTCTTGCCAGTAATACCCTGCATGACGGCAAAAGGTTGCATTGATTTTACCAATTTGGCAGAAAAAAACAAGCCCCGACACGGATCGGGGCTTGTTTTTT
>JAZNQA010000147.1:0-2079 GCA_045589915.1 Candidatus Enterenecus sp. | reverse complement strand
AAAAGACCGAGAACTTGTCTCGGTCTTTGGTGGAGATAAGCGGGATCGAACCGCTGACCTCTTGAATGCCATTCAAGCGCTCTCCCAGCTGAGCTATACCCCCATAGGGCGCAACATCTTTCGACTTAGCGCAAGTGGTATAGTACCAGAATCCCGCCAGTTTGTCAACACCTAATTTTGCTTTTTTCGCATGATTACGCCGCAGGCGGCGAAGCCTGCGGCGCAGTACGGCAGCGTTACATCTTGAAGCCGGAGAAATTCTCCACTGCCTCACCCACGGCCTTGATGGCCCTGCCGGCGGCACGCTGCACATGGTGGCGTTTGCGGGGCTTCATCATCAGTACAGCAGCACCGGCTACCACGGTCACACCCACCGCAGGCAGCACCGTTTTCTTCATATCCATGCTAAAATCCCTCCTTCCGCCATAGTTTGCCCGAAAGGAGGGATTTTTCTTTGACAATTTTTTCAGTTCAGTTTGTCTGCCGCTTCCCTGCGCCCGATCTCACGAATCAGGATCGCCACGCTGCACACCAGCGCCGCCAGCATGGCCAGCGCCTCCAGCCCCATGACAAAGCGGGCCCCAAACAGGGAGATGACCGCATTGTATTTCAGCCGAAGATAGACCAGATAGCTGGCCAGCGATGAGCCGCACACCAGCAGCGCCACGGGGATACGCCGCCGGTTGACACACGCCCAGCACAGGCAGATGACATCCGCCAAAAAGAAGTACCGCTCGTGCATATGGGGCAGGAAGAAGGGCACGCCGATGGCCAGCACCGCCGCCATCGCCATGGCGATGCGGCCGTTCATCCGCCGTCCCAGCCACAGCCCCACGCCCAGCAGCGCCAGCACCAGCACCGCCGCCACGATGATGCCCAGACGGGACATCAGGGTGTCATTCACCGTCACATCGTAGGGGATGAACTGGAACACGGAGGGGGCGTTGAGGGTGAGGCGGGGATACTCCCCCATCTGCTCGAAGTACACCCCCAGAATGTCCGCCAGCGGCTTGCCCATGAGCAGGGCGGGCACGATGGTGATGACATAGGTCAGGGGGAAAATGAGCAGCTCCCGCAGCCTGACCTTTCGGGCCAGCCACAGCACGCCCCACAGAGGGATCAGGAAAATCGTCTGCAATTTGAAGGAGAATGCCACCGCCAGCAGCGCCACCGAGGACTTGTTCCTCCCCTTCAGCAGCGATGCCAGAGCGTGAAGGGTCAATGCACCGTAAATGGCGTCACACTGCCCCCAATAGGCGCCGTTGAGCACCACCGTAGGCAAAAACAGCAGGAGGGTGAAGGCAGCCAGCGGGACGGCATCCCCCGCCCGCTCGCCCCGCAGGGTGCGGGCCAGCCGCAACCCACCCCATGCCAGCGCCACATCCGCCAGCAGGGAGAACAGCTTGATGAGGTACAGGTCGGGCACATTCAAATAAGAAATGGCGGCCATAAAATAGAGGTAGGGCACATTGTAGTCACCCACGCTGCCCGCCATGGCAGCAAAGCCGCCATTTTCCTTAAAATACCCATACCAGTGGGAGAGGAAGTTCTGGTAGTCCAGACTGGCATAGTCGAGGCACAGCACCCGCACGAGCATGGCAGCGCCAATGGGCAGCAGCATGAGCAGCAGACCGTTCCGTCCCACCCGTTCCAGCTTCAGCACCGCCCACGCCAGCGCAGCCAGCACCACGATTCCCGCCGCCACCGTGACCCGATGGGCCGTGGTGCCCAGCTCCAGCCCCAGCACGCACAGCAGAGCGGCAGCCACCACGCAGGCCAGCCCTGCCGCCCCAAACAGGTATCGCAGGCGTGCCGTCCACAGTTTGGCGTCCATCTCATCACCTCTTTGTCAGTATGCTCCCCCATGATACCACAAAGTGGGACAGCGGGGCAAGTGCTTTGCTTTGCCGAGCCTCGTCTTGATTGATATTGCTTTTACTGTCAAGACAGGTTATAATAGATGTCAACTTTTACGAAGGGGGATTCCCTCATGCAGCACAACATCAACTACACCATGCTCACCGACTTCTACGAGCTGACCATGGGCAACGGCTATTTCCAGAGCGGGATCAAGGATCG
>JAZNQA010000146.1:0-4424 GCA_045589915.1 Candidatus Enterenecus sp. | reverse complement strand
CCTGCTTAAATCGCAGGATTTGCGGCGTTTTAGTCGTCAGAAGTCTGCTTTTTGGGTCTGCCTCGGCGCTTCATGCCGCCCAGCGGATTGGCCTGCGCCGCCGTGCGGAGAGAATCGCTGTCCACATGGGTGTAGATCTGTGTGGTGTTCAGGTGTTCGTGGCCGAGCACCTCTTGCAGGGTGCGCACATCCACGCCGTTTTGCAGCATCAGGGTGGCTGCGGTGTGGCGCAGCTTGTGAGCGGAGTATTTGCTGCTGTCCAGACCGGCGGCGGTGAAGCGCTGCTTGAGCATATAGTGGACACCGGCGGTGGTGATGCGGCTGTGCTTACGGGTCAGAAAAAGCGCACGGGGATCGGCGGTGCCAATCTGGGAGCGCACCGCCAGCCAGTCCTCAATTGCGTTCTGACAGGCCACATTCAGGAACACGATGCGCTCCTTATTGCCTTTGCCGAGAACACGCAGCCGGTCATCCCGAATATCGGTGAGGTTCAGACCCACCAGTTCGGAAATACGCAAACCGCAGTTGAGAAACAGGGTGATGATGCAAAAATCCCGTTCAGAATTATTCCCATCAATGCTTTCCAGCAATTGGATACTCTCGTCCAGCGTCAAATAGCGTGGAAGAGACTGTTTTTGCCGTGGAGAATCCAGCTCTTGAATGGGATTTTCGTCCAAAAGACGGGCTTTATTGACCAAATACTTGTAAAATGAGCGAATTGTGGCAACTTTTCTTGCTCTGGTAGATGCCTGCAGCCCATAGCCGGAATCGGGATTTTTGGCGTGCTTGGCCCGATCACGGCTCAGGAAGCTGAGATAGGCATAGATGTCCGCCAGCGTCACGGAGCGAATGAGAGAAATGTCCACATCGTCAATGGTGATCTCGTCCAGCGGTGTGCTGCGTGGTACGCAGCCTTTTTCAATTTTGATGTATCGGAAGAATGTGCGCAGATCGAGAAAATATTCGTCGGCAGTTTTACGGGAATGACCTTGGATGGTCTCATGATAGGTCAGAAAATCCCGCAGAATGGACGGTGCCTGTGTGCGGTAATCAGACATAGCAGATAGCGGGCAATATTCGGGAGAAAATCGGGAAAACTACGCATCGGATAAAATACGGGGCAAACCAACCCCAAACAGCAGTTTCACCGCTAACAAATAATTTAACCTCCCTCCAACTCAACAAAATTTTTATTTTGTTGAGTTGGTAGTGTGCCCGCAGGCACCTCCTCTCGTTTTGACTGATTGATCGGAGCGTGATCATACATGAGCCTGATTCCATGTACGCAAGATTGTAAATATCAATGCGACGGCTGCTGCACGCTCTCACAGGCACGCAGCGACAAGAATGCCCGACCCAACGATCACTGTCTGAACTTTACGCCACGGTCAGATCAACGTGGCGATGGCCTCCCTGATGTTGGCGATTCGGATGAGCTCTAACCCCTCCGGCGCAATCATGGTTCCGCTGTCTCTGGCGGGAATCAGGCATTTGGTGAAGCCAAGCCGCCGTACTTCGGACAGCCGCTGGTTCAGTGCGTGTACCGCCCGCAGCTCGCCGGTCAATCCCACCTCGCCGATGGCAGCCAGATCATACGGCACAGGCTTGTCCCGAAAGCTGGATGCAAGCGCCACAATAAGTGCCAAATCGGCTGCAGGTTCATTGACCGTCAGACCGCCGATGACATTGACAAATAAATCACAATTTGACAGCAACAGCCCACCACGCTTTTCAAGTACTGCCGCCAGCATCATGGTGCGATTATAGTCAAATCCGTTGCTTGAGCGGCGGGAATTGCCGTATGCAGACGGTGACAACAGCGCCTGAACCTCTGCCAATACAGGCCGTGCACCCTCCATTACGCAGGTTACGCAGGAACCGGGGGTGTCCTTGGGGCGGCCGGACAGCAATGCCTCAGAGGGATTCGGGACTTCGGTAAGCCCTTGGTCGCCCATTTCGAATACGCCGATCTCGTTGGTGGCACCAAAACGGTTCTTTGCAGCCCGCAGGATACGATAGGAATTGTGCTCCTCCCCTTCAAAGTGAAGCACGCAGTCCACCATATGCTCCAGCACCTTTGGACCAGCCAGCGAGCCCTCTTTGTTGATGTGACCCACCACAAAAACGGTCACGCCAAGCCCTTTTGCCAGGTGCATCAAGGTCATGGTACACTCTTTGACCTGTGCCACGCTGCCGGGCGATGAGTTGGAGTCACCGTTATAGATGGTTTGGATGGAGTCCACGATCAGGATGTCCGGTTTCTGCTCCTCTACCGCAGCCACAATATCGTCCAGATTGGTCTCGGAGAACAGGGACAGACTCTCTCCCCGAATGCCCAAGCGCTGGGCCCGCAGCTTGATCTGCCGTTCTGATTCCTCGCCCGACACATATAAAACGCTGGCAAAACGGCACAAATTGTGGCAAATTTGCAGCATCAGCGTAGATTTTCCAATGCCGGGTGCACCGCCCACCAGTACCAGTGAACCCTTCACGGCGCCGCCGCCCAGCACACGATCCAGCTCATTCATGCCGGTGTGGAAGCGCAGCTCGTCGGAAGCCTCAACCTCGGCAAGCGCCTTGGGGCGATGGAGCGTGGGTGAAAACGATGTTGCAGATACCTTTTTTCGGCTGTCGGCGGCGGGACGCTCGGTGATGGTGTTCCATGCACCGCAGGCAGAGCATCTCCCCTGCCATTTCGGTGTTTCATTTCCGCACTCTGTGCAGTAAAACATGGTTTTTGGTTTTGCCATATCAGTCGCCTCCCGGAACGATGGGCATGATCTGGAGTTGGTGTAAGTAAGCGCCTGCGAGCGCCAGAGCGATCTTGCGCTGGTAGCCGTCTGTCATGAGGAGTGATGCCTCTTCCCCGTTGCTGAGGAAGCCGCACTCCACCAAAATAGAGGGGCAATCAATGTGTTCAAACAGATAGACGGAACCGGCGGTGATCACTTTGGCTTTGCGGCCATTGCCGACATCCAATATCTGGCGCAGCACTTCCTGTGTGCGCTCACCCCATTGACGGCTGGTATCGTCCGGGTGATAGAACACCTGTGCCCCGCTGTATCTGGGGTCTGTAAAGTGATTTTGGTGTACACTGATAAGCATCGCATTCGGAACAGAATTGACCATTGACACCCGGTTTTTTAAGTCGGAAACCTTCTTTTCCCGAATGGTCGTGCAGCCATCGCTGTGAAGCGAGATGTCCGCTGTCCGTGTCATTTGAGCATCCGTGCCGCAGAATGCCAAAAGCTGTTCCAGCTTGAGTGCAACCGCCAGATTGATGCTGCTCTCCCGATTACCACCTGCGGACACTGCGCCGCCGTCTTCCCCACCATGACCTGCGTCAATGATGAGAATGGGCGGCCCAGGTTGAGAAACCGTCATGGATGCCGGCACAATATCCCTTGTTCCGTATAGTGTAAGTCCAAGCATCAGACAGATGCCAAGGCACATGGCCAGCAAGTCACGTTTCATGTGGTATCGCCTCCTCCCCGCCAGCATATGAGCGGACAGAGGGGTTCATACCCGCATCAAAGGTAGGAGAATACCTCTTTGTGATTGCGTGAAACAGCAACGGAGATATGAGGAAAATGCTTCTCCAACCAGCCCTTTACCACGGGACAGATCACAGTTTCCGTAGGATAATGACCGGCATCAATGAGGTTCAGGCTCCGTGCCTTGGCCTCCAGAAAGCCGTTATACTTCACATCAGCAGTGACAAAGGTATCACAGCCCTTGGCAAGGGCATCATCCATCATATCGGAGCAGGAACCACCGCCCACAGCCACCCTGCGAACAGGTCGGCCGCCGTCCACAAGCCGCACACCGTTGGAACCTAAAAGCTGCTTCACAGAGAGGGCAAAATCGTATAGAGACTGCTCAGGAACATCACCGATGCGGCCGATTCCGTAAGCATTGCCGTTGTCATCCACGCCGTCCTGATGGAGCTGCTCAATGTTGGTGAGCCCCAATTTCACCGCCAGCGCATCGTTGACGCCGCCGGATACCGCATCCAGATTGGTGTGGGCGCAGATGGCGGCGATGCCGTGCTCCGCCATAGTCAGCAGCATTCTGCCCACAGTGGTCTTGTCGGTGATGGCTTTGACGCCACCCCAGATCACAGGATGATGGGCGACGATGAGCTGCGCACCTTGGGCGACCGCTTCATTCACCACGGTTTCGGTGATGTCCAGCGCCACTAAAATGCGTGTGACGGTATTCCCTGCCCGACCAAAGAGGAAACCGGCATTGTCAAAGTCGGCTTGCAGCTCAAAGGGAGCCTTCTTCTGGAGAAATTGGTATACATCCTGTACGGTGGTCATCACGAAAGTTCCCCTTTCATTCGGTGGATTTCTGTCAGGATACAGGTCAGTTGAGCAATTTCCTTGTCATCAGGTACACTGGCGGCTTGATGTCCCCGCAGG
>JAZNQA010000145.1:0-17366 GCA_045589915.1 Candidatus Enterenecus sp. | reverse complement strand
CGCACGCCGAAGCGGTCGGCAAGGGATGTTTTTTCCCGAATGGTCTCGTCCCGATCCATGTCGTCCCCCGCCCGCTCGGAGATGGTCTGGCGCACCAGATGGCGGCGGTTGGAGGTGGCGTACACCGCCACGTTGTGGGGCCGGCGCTCCACGCCGCCCTCCAGAATGGTTTTGAGAACGGCATAGGTGGGGTCGTCCCGGTCGAAGGTCAGGTCGTCGATGAAGACGATGAACTTCTGCCGCCGCCCGTCCAGACTGCGGATGAGGGCGGGCAGACCGCCCAGATTTTCCTTGTCCGCCTCGATGATGCGCAGCTCCTCCATGCCGGGCAGAGTGAGCAGATTCTTCACCGTGGCCGATTTGCCGGTGCCGCTCTCGCCGTAGAGCAGGACGTTGTTCACATAGCGCCCGTCCATGAGCAGGCGGGTGTTGCGCGCCACCTCGTCCCGCTGCCAGGTGTAGCCCAGCAGCTCCTGTGCGGTGGGACAGTCCGGGTGAGCCACCGGCACCAGAGCGCCGTCCTCCCACACGAAGGCACGGTAACGGGCGAACACCCCTGCGCCTCCGGCACGGTAGGCGGCGGTGAGGGAATCGAAGGAGAAGGGCACGCCGCTGTCCCAGCAGGGGAGGGCGGCAACCATTTCTTTGCAGTCCTCGCTCAACAGGGCGGAGAGGGCGGATTTCCACTCCCCACAGTCCACCGCCGCCAGCGCAGAAAAGGCGGCCACATCGAAGCGGGCGGCTTGCTCCAGCACCTCGTCCTGTCCGCCGGACTGGGCCAGCGTGGGCCACGGATCTTCCGACCAGCGAAGCTGCTCTCCCAGCCAGCTTCCCAGCCCGTTGTGGCCGGACTGGCGCAGACGGTAGAACAGCTCGGTGTAGGCATCCAGCCCGCCCACGCCGTCCCCCTCAGAGAGGGCATTCACAAGGGACAGCGCCCGCTCCATCACGGGCTGGGCCAGCAGGGATCTATAAACGGTGACGCCCCGCAGGGCCACCTGAATGGATTTGATATTCATGAAAACTTCACCTCGTTTCCCAATTATACGACAGAAAACAGGAAATAACAATTCCAATTCTGCTTTCTATTTGGCCGCTCCTGTGGTATACTTTTTTCAATCTGACGAAAGGGTGATTGGATGGAACTGAAGGAGACCACGCTGACCAGCAAGCTGGTGTATGACGGCGGACTGCTGAAGGTGTATTACGATACGGTAGAGCTGGTGAACGGCGGCACCGCATGGCGGGAGGTCATCCGCCATCCCGGTGCGGTGGTGATGGTGCCGGTGGACGACGAGGGTAACATCTATCTGGTGCGGCAGTTCCGCTACCCCTACGGCAAGGTGGTGCTGGAGGTACCGGCGGGCAAGCTGGAGCGGGGCGAGGAGCCCTTTCCCGCCGCCCAGCGGGAGCTGGAGGAGGAGATTGGCGCCAGAGCGGAGCGCTGGACGCCCATGGGCGAGATGCTGCCCACCCCCGGCTTCTGCGACGAGCTGCAGCACGTCTATCTGGCACGGGGGCTGACCTTTGGGGCGAGCCACCCCGATGAGGATGAGTTTTTAGAGCCGCTGAAGCTGCCCATGGAGGAAGCGGTGGCCATGGCGGTGGACGGACGGCTGGAGGACAGCAAGACCGTGGCCGCCATTCTGCGGGCATGGCACCTGATGGAGCGGGAGCGCCGAGGGTAATACAATCAAATAGAACCGGATTCCGGCAGGATGGCCGAATGAAAGACGAGCCCTCCCTCATAGGATGTCACAACGATGTGACAGAGGGGAGGGGGCTGCGTGTCGTCCATCCTTGCCGGAACGCTGCTGCTCACCGCCACCGGCCTGTTTGCGCAGGTGGTGGGCTTTTTTTATCGTATTTTGCTGTCCCGCCTCATCGGGGCGGAGACTATGGGGCTGTACCAGCTTGTCATGCCGGTGTACTCCCTGCTCATGTCCGTGACGGCGGTGGGGCTGACGGTGGCGGTGTCCACCCTGTCGGCCCGCAGCCACGCCCTGGGGGACAGCGGAGCGGTGCGCTCCACCCTGCGGCGGGCGCTGGGCTGCTTTCTGGCGGTGGCGGTGCCGCTGGGGGCGGTGGTGGTGCTCTGCTCCGACCCCATTTCGGTCTACCTCATCGGGGATGCCCGCACACGGCTGGGCATCATGCTGCTGGTGCCCTGCGTGCTGCTCACCGGGGTGGAGAACCTCCACAAGCATTGCTTTTACGGCATTGGGCGGGTGCAGCCTCCGGCGGCGGTGGAGACTGCCGAGCAGCTCATCCGAACCACGGCGGTGATCGGGCTGCTGACGCTGCTGCTGCCCCAGTCGGGGGAGAAAACCGTGGGCATCATCGTGCTGGGCATGGTGCTGTGTGAGGTCTTCTCTGCCGTGGCCCTCACCCTGCTCTTTCGCCGCCATTGGCGCCGCCACCCGCCCAAACCGCCCCAGCGCCACTATTCCGTCCGCCGCCTGTTTTCCATCGCGCTGCCGGTGGGAGCGACTTCGCTGCTGGGCACGCTGCTGGGCTCGGCCAATGCGGTGCTTATTCCCGCCAGACTGGTGGCGGGAGGTGCCCCCTCCGGCGAGGCCATGGCCTCCTTCGGGGTGCTATGCGGCATGACGCTGCCCATGCTGGCGCTGCCCACCGGCTTTGTGGGGGCGCTGTGCCTGGTGATGGTGCCCGACCTGGCCCGACGCACCGCCCAGGGCGACCGCCGGGCAGCGGGAGGATTTTTGGATCGGGTCATGTCCGCCACCTCCCTGCTCATGGCTCCCGCCATGGCGCTGCTCACCGTCATCGGCCCCACCGTGGGGCGGGTACTGTTTCGGGAAGAGGGAGTGGGGCAGTTCATGCTGCCGCTGGCGGTGGGTACGCTGCTGTCCTGCTATCAGTCGGTGCTGTCCGGGGCGCTCAACGGCCTGGGCCTGCAGGGGCGGGGGGCGAGAAACGCCATCCTGAGCGACGTGGTGCAGCTCGGCTTCACCTGGTTCACCGTGGCCAGGTGGGGGCTGTCCGGCTTTGTGGCGGGGTATGTGCTGTCTTCTGTGGTGGGGATGGGGTTCAACCTCGTCTCGGTGCTGCGGGCCACTCAGCTTCGTCCCCAATGCTTCCCGTGGTTCGTCCGTCCGCTGCTGGCGGCGGTGCTCATGGGGGTGTGGTGCAATTTGTTTTTCCGCATCCTGCTGCGGGCGGGCTGTGCGGGGGAGGCGGCCTGCCTGCTGTGTGTGGTGCTGGGGGTGGCCATCTATGCCGCCGCTCTGCTGGCGCAGGGGCTGTCCGTCACCGATTATCTGCCGAAAAGGAGGAAGGCATGAGGATCCTGATCTCCACCGGCGGGGGCGACCCCGCCAACTACACCACTGCCATCGCCTCCGCAGGGGGACACCCTGAGGCCGCCTATCTCCCCAGTCCGGACGAGGGTTATGCCGGACTGGTGCTGGCGGGGGGCGACGACATGGATCCTGCCTTCTTTGGGCAGCGCAATTTTGGCTCCCGTGGCATCGATCGGGCCCGTGATCGGGCGGAGCTGGCCCTGCTGGACTGGTTTCTGGGGCGGGGGAGGCCAGTGCTGGCCATCTGTCGGGGACATCAGGTGGCCAACGTGTGGGCGGGAGGCGACCTCATTCAGGATCTGGGCACGGAGCTGACCGCCTTCCACCGCCGGGAGCGGGGGGATCAGGTGCATCTCGTCCGGGCGGAGGAGAGAAGCTGGCTGTGCGACCTGTATGGTTCGGTGTTTTCGGTGAACAGCAGTCACCATCAGGGGGTGGGACGGCTTGGAAAGGGGCTGCGGGTGACTGCCCGCTCCGAGTCCGGCGTGGTGGAGGGGCTGGAACATGAAAAGCTGCCCCTCATCACCACCCAGTTCCACCCGGAACGAATGACCGGCATCCACACCCGTTGCGATACGGTGGACGGCGGGGCGCTGTTCCGCCGCTTTTTGGACAGGTGCGCCGGTGCTGACCGTTGAAAAATCGGGAGAACGGGATTATAATGGTGCCATTCCGATGATAAGGGGGTGCGCCATGGAGGTCTTAGCTCAGCTTCCCATTCCGCTGCTGGAATGGTACCGTGACAATGCAAGACGGCTGCCGTGGCGTGACGACCCCACGCCATATCATGTATGGCTGTCCGAGATCATGCTGCAGCAGACCCGTGTGGCGGCGGTGCTGGACTATTACCGGCGGTTTTTGGAGGAAGCCCCCGACGTGGCGGCGCTGGCCGCCCTGCCGGAGGAGCGGCTGATGAAACTGTGGCAGGGGCTGGGGTACTATAACCGCGCCCGCAATTTACAGACCGCTGCCCGACAGATCATGGAGGAACAGGGCGGCAGCTTCCCCGCCGACTATGAGGCGGTGCGCCGCCTGAAAGGGGTGGGGGACTACACCGCCGGAGCCATCTGCTCCATCGCCTTCGGGCAGCCCGTTCCCGCCGTGGACGGCAATGTGCTGCGGGTGGTGGCCCGCATCACCGGGGACGAGGGGGACATTGCCACCGCCGCCATGAAGAAAAGGGTGGCGGATGCTCTACGCCCCATCATCCCGCTGGACGCCCCCGGTGCGTTCACCCAAGCCATGATGGAGCTGGGCGCCACCGTCTGCCTGCCCAATGGGGCACCCCTGTGTGACCGCTGCCCGGCGCAGGGGTTCTGCACCGCATATCGGGAGGGACGCATCGGGCAGCTCCCGGTGAAGGCCAGGAAAAAGGCCCGCCGTGTGGAGGAGCGGACGGTGTGGCTGCTGTTCCACGGGGGTAGGGTGGCTCTGCGCCGGCGACCTGACAAGGGCTTGCTGGCGGGGCTGTGGGAGTACCCCAACGAGCTGACGGACAAGCTGCCGCCGGAGTGGGGCATCTCTGTGACGGACGAGAGGTTCGGCTGTACCGCCAAGCACATCTTTACCCACATCGAGTGGCATATGACCGCCAAAGTGGCGGAAACTGCCGGTGACGCCCTGCCCGATGGCTGGGTGTGGGCGGACAAATTTGACTTGGCAGATCGCTATGCCATCCCCAACGCCTTTGACGGGGTGGCTCATCTGGTGGACGAGAGGTTATGAACGATACAAAATTGACCTGTTCCCTGTGTCCCCGCCAATGCGGGGCGCTGCGGGACGATACCCACGGCGAGGGCTGGTGCAGGCTGCCCGCCGTACCTTTGGCGGCCCGTGCCGCCCTCCATATGTGGGAGGAACCCTGCCTGTCCGGCACGAGGGGGGCGGGGACGGTATTCTTCTCCGGCTGCACGCTGGGGTGCGTGTTCTGCCAGAACGACCTCATCAGCCACGGCAATTTCGGCAAGACTGTGACGGAGGACGAGCTGTACGCCGCCTTTGAGCGGCTGGCAGAGCAGGGCGCCCACTGCATCGAGCTGGTCACCCCCACCCAATACACCCATGTGCTGAGCAAACTGTTGGAGCGGCCTGTGCCCGATGGACTGCCGATGGTGTGGAACAGCGGGGGGTACGAGCGGGCGGAGGTGCTGCGCAGTCTGGAGGGTAAGGTGGATGTCTACCTGCCCGACCTGAAGTATGTGTCCCCCGTTCTGGCGGAGCGCTATTCCAAAGCGCCTGACTACCCGCAGTGGGCCAAGAGCGCCATTTTGGAGATGTACCGCCAGCGGGGGCCGGTGCGCATGGAAGATGGCCTGCTGAAAAGCGGGGTGGTCATCCGCCACCTCATTCTGCCCGGACAGTTGGCGGAGGCCAAGCGGGTGATGGACTGGGTGGCGGAGAGCTTCCCCAAGGGAGCAGTGCTGTTCTCCCTCATGGCGCAGTACACTCCCATGGGCGACCTGTCCGCCTGCCCGGAGCTTGACCGTACCCTGCGCCCCTCCGAGGTGCGCGCGGCACGGGAGTATATGCACAATCTGGGGCTGCCCGGATATGTGCAGGAATTGTCCTCAGTAGGAGAGGGGTTCATCCCCGCCTTTGATTTGACTGGAATATAAATTTACATTGTGGAGGTATCATGATGGAAGACAAGAAACCCACTCTGTCCTGTGCGGACTGCCATGTTTATCATTGTTTCTATGAGGAAGGCAAGTACCCCGACTTCTGCCTGACCACCAATATGCCGGAGGAGACCTACCGCCGTGCCATGGATAAGCTGATGGAGCCGGAGAACAACCGGGTGGCGGTGGCCGCCGCTCAGGTGGAGTACGAGGGCTACGGCAAGCGCACCCGTGTGGAGGAGGTCATCCAGTTCGCCCGCAAGCTGGGGGCGAAGAAGCTGGGTATCGCCACCTGTCTGGGGCTCATTCAGGAGACCCGGATGCTCACCAGGATCCTGCGCAACAACGGTTTTGAGGTGTATGTGGCCATCTGCAAGACGGGCGCCACCCCCAAGGTGGAGATCGGCATCCCCAAGGAGTGCGAGGAAGTGGGTGTCAATATGTGCAACCCCGTGCTTCAGGCGGAGCTGCTCAACGATGCGCAGACCGACCTGAACCTCATCATGGGTCTGTGCGTGGGGCATGACAGCCTGTTTATCAAGCATTCCAACGCCCTGTGCACCAATGTGGTGACCAAGGATCGGGTGCTGGGGCACAACCCCTGCGTGGCGCTCTATCAGGCGGACTTTTATTATAAGCGGCTGCAGGAGTATCAGCCGTAAGAGGATGAGAAAAAGGCTGCTGCAGCAACGCTGCAGCAGCCTTTTGCGTTGGGGCGGTGCGTGGAGGTGTCCGGCGGGACATTGACCCGCCCGTATTGGGCGCACACGCAGGTGCGCCCCTACGGCGAATTTGCGAACTATTTTGTAGGGGCGGCTCCCAGAGCCGCCCGCAGAACACCTCATCCGTCACGGCTGCGCCGTGCCACCTTCCCCTCAAGGGGAGGCTGTTCGGGCGCACACATCGGTGCGCCGTCCCAAAGGCCCCCTTGTGTAAAGGGGGCTGGCATGGCGAAGCCATGACTGGGGTATTGTCCGCCAACAAACAACCCCTCCGGCGGCTTTGCCGCCACCTCCCCTTGCACAGGGGAGGCTTTTATAGACCGCCGAGGGCGGCGGTCTCCACAGGTGTTGCTGGTGGTCCGGCGTAGGGGCCGGGTTGCCCGGCCCGCTCAAAGCCCCCTTTGTAGGGGCCGCACACCCGGGCGGCCCTAAAGCCTTCCCTTTGAGGGGAAGGTGGCTGCCCGCAGGGCAGACGGATGAGGTGTATTCGGGCGCACACATAGGTGCGCCCCTGCGGGCAAACCACCGAACCTGCCTGTGGGGGCCGCCGCCCTCGGCGGCCCATTTCGGGCGGGCCGGTGTCCCGCCCCTACATCGTCGGCACAAGCTCCGTATCACTCGTTTCCGCCGTTGGCGAAAACTC
This sequence comes from Candidatus Enterenecus sp., assembly GCA_045589915.1. Lineage (GTDB taxonomy): Bacteria > Bacillota > Clostridia > Oscillospirales > Oscillospiraceae > Enterenecus. Next base: position 10,060 of record JAZNQA010000145.1, on the reverse strand, counting down.
GTTCACTTCGCTGCGCCTCCTCTCCCCGCCAAACCCGCTGCGCTGGGCTTCGGCGGGGGCCCCAATGGATGTGTAGGGGCCGCACACCTGGGCGGCCCGTCATAGGCCCGATGAGGGCATCGGGCCCTACGGGTGCAGTGATCAGGGTCGTCGGGGATGCCGACCCCTACGGCGGCGCATCTGGCAAGCTGCGCCCTATGGATTGACCGTTTCGCAGGCGGTGCGGGTGTGGTACACGCCGGTGGCGGTGGCGAGGATGCGGTCGGGCCGGTCGGGGAGGAACAGCTCGGCGGTGAGCTGGGCGGAGGTGCGGCCGTGCACCACGATGCGGGAGCGCACCACGATGGCGGCGTTCAGAGGCACCGGACGGGCATAGTTGATGGTCATGGTGATGGTGGGGGTGGGCTGTCCGTAGAAGCAGGAGCAGGTGATGCCCATAGAGGTGTCCAGAATGGTGGCGGTGATGCCGCCGTGCACCATTCCCAGCGGGTTGGTCATCCAGTCCCTGGTGTCGTAGGCCAGCTCCACCGTGCGGCTGGGGCCGTCACAGCCGGTCAGGCGGGGCGGGATCTGGGTGAAGATGGGGGCGGCAGAGTCGGTCAGCCGACGGGTGATGAAGTGATTGGCGATGTCCTGAAGCTGGGGGGTGGTCAGTTCCTGATACATGGGAAAGCTCCTTTGTGGTCACTGTTTTTTTAGTGTGGTTTATAGTGCGATTTTGTATATATCCGCCGGTTCGCCTTCAAATTCAAAGCTGCGTTCATAGATGCCGCCGTTTTTTCTGATCGTTTTGACAGACGGCTCGTTGCTCCGTTCAACTGAAAGGTGCAGCTCCCGCAAGCCAGCCTTTTTAGCCACTTCGATGATTTGTCTGAGCATTTCTGCTGCATAGCCTTTTCTTCTCTCAGAGGGCCTGACGCTAAAACCGCAGTTGCCAAAATCCTTGAGAAAGGCATTGAGCATATGCCTCAGATCAATGATCCCTACAATATGATCCTGATCGTCCATGGCAAAAAATGTGTCTGTTACCACCCAGCCGGGATCGACGGTTTCGGGGCTGGTGTTGGCGGTCACAGCTTGCAGCCATACCTCGTAAGAATCTGTTTTATCCAGCAATTCGCTGCCGTTGATAACAAATTCTCCGTGTGCAAAATGCTCTTTGCGGAAGTCCAGGGCACGCTCTTTCATAGCGGCGGTAGGCCGGACTAATCTGAGTTTCATGTGGCTCACCTTCCAGTAAGTTTGGTACATTGTAACGCAATGCGGATCAGATTTCAACGGTTGTTATATCTCTGGTTCAGGACTGCAAAAATATGCCTTGACTTTTGCGGTTAAAAGCGTTAAACTAAGGCAAAGCGAAAGAAGGAGGGTTCCTCATGGCTGGACGGCAGTATGGGTATGGCTATTACCGCTATTACGATAGCGGCTTTGCGTCATGCCCTTGAACGGTTGCCATGGGAGACCTGCGGCTGCCCTCAGGGCGGCCGTTTTTTTGTTTGTAACCGCAGAAAGCATTGCAGGCGGCGATCTGGCGGCCTGAATGCTACCGACGGGTGCAAAGTGTAACACAAGGAGGAATGACACATGGTCGTGATCATGAAGCCCGGGTTCAGCCGGGAGCAGTTGGAGGAAGCCGTTCGTGCCATGGAGGCGGGCGGCGTGCGTGTCATGGTGTCCCAGGGTTCGGAGACCACCATTCTGGGCGCGGAGGGCGACGCAGGGGGACTGGATCAGGAGATGCTCAGCCAGCTTGCCGGCGTGGAGCGGGTCATGCGGGTGAGCGAGCCCTACAAGAAGGCCAACCGCAAGTACCACCCCGACGATTCGGTCATCGACCTTGGCTGCGGGGTGCAGATCGGCGGCGAGAAGCTGGCGGTCATTGCCGGCCCCTGCTCGGTGGAGAGTCGGGAACAGATGGTGGGGGTGGCCGAAGCGGTGAAGGGGTCGGGCGCCGTGGGCATCCGTGGCGGCGCCTACAAGCCCCGCACCTCCCCCTACTCCTTCCAGGGCAAGGGGGTGGAGGGCATCCGCCTGCTGCTGGAGGCACGGGACGCCACCGGCCTGCCCGTGGTTACCGAGCTGATGAGCGCCGACCAGCTCCCCCTCTTTGAGGAGACGGTGGACGTCATTCAGATCGGCGCCCGCAATATGCAGAACTTCGACCTGCTGAAAAAGGTGGGGCGGACGGACAAGCCCATCCTGCTCAAGCGGGGCCTGTCCTCCACCATCGAGGAGTGGCTCATGAGTGCCGAGTACATCATGAGCGAGGGCAACAGCAAGGTCATCCTGTGCGAGCGGGGCATCCGCACCTTTGAGACTTACACCCGCAACACCCTCGACCTGTCGGCGGTGCTGGCGGTGAAGCAGCTCTCCCACCTGCCGGTGGTGGTGGATCCCTCCCACGCCTGCGGACGGGCATGGATGGTGGAGCGGATGGCCATGGCGGCGGTGGCCGCCGGAGCGGATGGACTGCTCATCGAGGTACACAACGACCCCGCCAATGCCCTGTGCGACGGCGCACAGTCGGTGACTCCGGCACAGTTTGACGACATCATGAAGAAGCTGAGGACGGTGGCCGCCTGCGTGGGGCGCACCATCTGAGCATAGGAGGAGCAGCCATGAAACACAAGAAGATACTGGTGGTGGGTCTGGGCCTGATCGGCGGCTCGATGGCCATGGCCTTGCAAGGGTTTGAAGACCACGAAGTGGTTGGCGTGGTGCGCTCCCAGTCCACCTATGACAAGGCGGTGGCCCGAAAGGTGGCCGAGCGGGTCACCTTTGATGCGGCCTCCGAGCTGCCGGAGGCAGACATCGTCATTTTGGCCCAGGATCCGGCGGGTATCATCGGTTTTCTGCGGGTGAATCGGGACAGGTTCAAGCCTGGCTGCCTGATTTTGGACGTGTGCGGCATCAAGTCCGCCATTATGGAGGCGGCGGAGTGTCTGCCCGATGGGGTGGACTTCATCGGCTGCCATCCCATGGCGGGCAAGGAGGTGTCCGGCATCGACCATGCGGAGGGCACCCTGTTCCGCAACACCCACTTTATCATCACCCCCGGTCCGGACAGCACGCCGGAGCATCTGGCCCTGCTGGAGCGGCTGGCCGCTCACTGCAAGTTTCGTGACGTGGTGAACACCACCAGCCAGCGGCATGACGAGATGATCGCCTATACCAGCCAGCTCATGCACGTCATCGCCGTGTCGGTGTGCGACGACCCGGAGCTGCTGTCCTGCGTGGGCTTCGAGGGCGGCTCTTTCCGTGACTGCACCCGTGTGGCGGCGCTGGATGTGCCCCTGTGGACCCAGCTCTTTACCCTGAACGGAGATGCCCTGGGCAAGGCGGTGGGGCGGCTGGAGGAGCGGCTGCACGCCTACCGGGTGGCCATTGAGTCCGGGGATCGGGAGTCCCTGTCCGCCATGCTGGCCGCCGCTGCCGGACGAAAGCGCCAGATGAATCTGGAACAGGCCCGCGGCGACGATGTGCGCCCCACCTTCTGAGTAAACACTGAATAAATGCGTCTGCGGCATTTTACGGGAAATTTCAACCGCAAATTCGTTGCGTTTTCTTGAAATAAACCAATTATTTCTGCAAAACTGCGCCTCTTTGTGGCTGAAATTTCCTCGCAATCTGCTCTTGCCGATTGAATCAGCGTTTACCTGAGCAGAAAAAACGATATAACATCACACAATGGGCCTGCCGGATGTGGTTTCGGCAGGCCCATTGACATATTCCACGGACAAACTCCATAGGATGGTAGCATCTAAGGAAGGGAGTGGGATCTATGGGATATGAGAGCGTGCTGTCTGCGCCCCACCATGTGGTCATTGAGGAGCGGCGGAGCCTGACGGTGTCCGGCGTGCAGGACGTGGAGCGGTTTGACGAGAGCACCATCGTGCTGTCCACCTCCAAGGGAGCCATGGTGGTGACGGGGGAGGAGCTGCACATCGAAAAGCTGTCCCTGGACGGGGGCGACCTGAAGGTGGAGGGGCACATTGATGCCGTCAGCTACGAAGACGACCACGCCGAAGGGCGGGGAGGATTTTTCGCCCGCTTGCTGCGCTGACCATGCACGTTGACATCGTAGGACAGGCGGCCACCTTTGGGCAGGCGGTACTGCTGGGGGCGGCGCTGGGGCTGGTGTACGACCTGATGCGGGCCGTCCGCCGCAGAATCAGGCTCCGTGTGGTGGCATTCGGGCTGGATCTGCTGTTCTGGCTCAGCGCCATCGTGACGCTGTTCCTGCTGTCCATCTTCCGTGGCAGCGGTGAGGTGCGGCTCTATTACGGTGCGGCGCTGCTGCTGGGGAGCGGGGTCTATCTCGCCACGGTGAGCCGTTTGGTGCTGCCGCTTTGCCTGCGTGGACTGTCGGGAGCGGCATTTTTGTGGCGGCTGCTCACCACGCCACTCCGCTGGGGCGGCAAAAACGCAAAAAAACTTTGTAAAAATCAAAAAAGGGGCTTTCAAAATTGGCTGAGTTGGTATAAAATGAACGTGGTGTACTGTTTTACAGAAGATGTCAGGAAAGGAGCGGCCAAACATGAAGGTCAAGCGCGCAGGCATCGGAACAAAGGTGCTGGTGCTGGTGCTGTTGGTAGTGGCGGTGACGGCTTTGCTGTCTCTGCGGGGTCAACTGCGGACGGCACAGGAAAACCGGGATCAGCTCAGCCAGCAGGTGCAGCAGCAGCAAGAGACCAACGCCGCCCTCGCCGACGACATCGCACACAGCGGCGACAGGGACTATCTGGCCAATATCGCCAGAGATAAGCTGGGTCTCATGGAGCCTGACGAGCTCAAATTCGTCGATACATCCAATGAATAAACATTAGGGAGAGGGAACAAAAAAATTTATGGGGTTTGAAGTAGGTTCTGTTTTGGAAGGAAAGGTGACTGGGATCACCAAGTTTGGCGCCTTTGTATCGCTGCCGGAAAATCGCTCCGGTCTGGTACATATTTCGGAGATCGCCTATTCCTATGTGAATGATATCCACGAGCACCTGAGTGAAGGCCAGACCGTGACCGTGAAGGTCATCGGCATTGATGACAATAACCGCATCAATCTGTCCATCAAGCAGGCGGCGCCCCCTCCTCCCCGTCCGGAGCGGCGCTTTGCTCCCCGCACCGGCGGCGGTCAGCAGGGCGATGGCGAGCGCCGTCCGCCCCGCCGCCCTCAGCCCAACACCTTCCAGGGTGAGCCTGCCCAGCCTAAGGGTCCGGCCAGCTTTGAAGACCAGCTCAAGCAGTTTATGGCCAGTTCTGACAGCAAGCTGTCCGAGCTGCATATGAATGAAAAGCGTGGCAACCGTCGGGGCCGCAGATAAGGATCAAAACGGGCGGGATTTCCCGCCCGTTTTACTTTTGTGCAGCAGCGTTGAAAAAGCCTCCCTCTGATGAGGGAGGTGGATCCACGAAGTGGAGCCGGAGGGAGAGAAATTCTCTCCCCCAGTCTCGCTGCCGCTCGACAGCCCCCCTCGTCAGAGGGGGCCGAGAAGCCGGTGCGTAAAAAATGGCGCTTCCCTATGACATAGGAAAGCGCCCAAGAGATTATTGCGCGGGAGAATGGAATGACCGCATGGGCTTGCCCATGCTGCGGCGTTCACCGCACGGTCAGTATAGCACATCTGGCCGGTGTTTTTTGTCGAAAGAGGGGAGCAGTATGCTGATTCTCAACGGAATTATCCACACCATGGACGGCGGCGTCATCGACAGCGGCTTTGTTCGGGTGGAGGGGTCTGCCATTGCGGAGGTGGGGCATATGTCCCGCCTGTCCGCGGGGACGGAGCGGATGGTGGACGCACGGGGCGGCCATGTGCTGCCCGGCTTCATTGATGCCCACTGCCATGTGGGCCTGTTTGGGGACGGCATGGGCGCACCTGCCGACGACCTGAACGAGAACACTTCCCCTTGTACCGCCCGCATTCGGGCCATCGACGGGGTGAACCCGCTGGACGGCTATCTGCGGGAGGCACGGCGGGCCGGTGTCACTTGTGTCCATGTGGGGCCCGGCTCCACCAACCCCATCGGCGGGCAGAGCGTGCTGCTGAAAACGGCAGGACAGGTCATCGACGGGATGGCCCTGCGAGCCCCCGCCGCCATGAAGTTCGCCCTGGGGGAGACCCCAAAGCGCAGCCACGGCGGTTCTGCCCCTGTCACCCGCATGGGTACCGCCGCCCTCATTCGGGAGCAGCTTGCCCGTGCGGAACGGTACCGCCGTCACGGTGGAGAATTTGACCCGGAGCTGGAGGCCCTGTGCCCCGTGCTGGAGGGGAAGGTGCCCGCCCATTTCCACGCCCATCGGGCGGACGACATCGCCACCGCCCTGCGCATCGCCCGTGAATTCGGGCTGGACTGCGCCATCATCCACGCCACGGAGGGGCATCTCATCGCCGACCATCTGGCACGGGAGGGGGTACCCGTCATCACCGGCCCCGTCATGACCGACCGCTCCAAGCCGGAGCTGGCCAACATGATCCCGGAAAATACCGCCATCCTCGCCCGTGCCGGGGTGCAGGTGGCCATCTGTACCGACCACCCGGAGACCCCCATCGGCTACCTGCCCCTGTGCGCTGCGCTGGCGGCCCGTGCGGGCATGGACGAGGAGGAGGCGCTGGCCGCCATCACCATCAACGCCGCCTGTATTCTGGGTGTGGATGACCGGCTGGGCTCCCTCACCGAAGGGAAGGATGCCGACATCGTGGTGACCGACGGCCATCCCTTCGACTGGCGCAGTCGGGTGACCCATGTATTCATCAATGGACAAGAGGTGGACTGAATGGTGCGGGAGATCACAGCGCAAGCCCTGTCTGACGCCGTGCGTCAGCTTTGCATCGAGGCCAATACCATCCTGCCCCAGGAGCTGCGCACCGCCATCTGTGCCGCCTGTGAGCGGGAGCCCTCCCCCGTGGGGCAGGCCATCTTGGGGGACTTGAAGGAAAATTATGAATTTGCCGAGGCCAAGGGGCTGCCCATCTGTCAGGACACTGGCATGGCCGTGGTGTTCGTGGACTGGGGGCAGGACTGCCATCTGGTGGGCGGCACCATGGAGGATGCGGTGAACGACGGCGTGGCACGGGGCTATCTGGATGGCCATCTGCGCCTGTCCGTGGTGGGTGACCCCCTGCGGCGGGTGAACACCAACAACAACACCCCCGCCATCCTGCACCTGCGGATGGTGCCCGGCGACAGGGTGGACATTACCGTGGCCCCCAAGGGCTTCGGCAGCGAGAACATGACCCGCCTGAAGATGTTCAACCCCTCGGTCACGCCGGAGCAGGTGGAGGATTTCATCGTGGAGTGTGTATCGCAGGCCGGTTCCAATCCCTGCCCGCCGGTGGTGGTGGGCGTGGGTCTGGGGGGTACCTCGGAGCAGGCTGCCCTGCTGGCCAAGCGGGCGCTGCTGCGCCCGATGGGGGAGGGGAGCGCTGACCCCTACTACCGTGAGATGGAGGAACGGCTGCTGGAGCGCATCAACGCTCTGGGTATCGGCCCTCAGGGCATGGGGGGGCTGACCACCGCGTTGTCGGTGTCCATTCTCACCTGCGGCACCCATATCGCCGGACTGCCCTGCGCCGTCAATCTGGGCTGCCATGTGACACGGCATGCTCATATCACTCTGTGAGAAAAGCCGCCTTCGGGCGCCTTTTTCAAATTTGTTGTGAAAATTACATAAAAACTATGGCGTTGATAGGAAAACTGTGGTATACTATGCGCAAGGGAACCTCTGTTCCCAACGCTGTGCCCCCGTATGGGGCGAAAGGAGCTGAGCGCATGAAGTTTACGTTCACAGAGAAAAAGGTCAATCTGTCCAAGTCCCTCCACAGCTATGCGGAGAAAAAGGTGGGCAAGCTGGATCGCTATTTCAAGACGGACAGCGAAGCCAATCTGGTCTTCTCCGTGGAGAAGGATCGGAACAAGGTGGAGCTGACCATCCGTTCCGGCGGCACCATCCTGCGGGTGTCGGAGAGCACCTCGGATATGTTTGCCTCTGTGGATGCGGCAGTGACCTCCATGGAGCGTCAGCTGCGCAAGCATAAGACCCGCCTGGAAAAGCGCCTGCGGCAGGATGCCTTTGAGCGCACCGTGGCGGAGGAGGAAGTGTCCACCTTCGTGCCCGATGTGGCAGAGGAGGGCGAGTTCCAGGTGGTGCGCACCAAGAAGTTCTCCATCAAGCCCATGTCGGTGGACGAGGCCATTTTGCAGATGAATCTGCTGGGGCACACCTTCTACGCCTTCAAGAACGAGGCGGACGGTGCCTTCGCCGTGGTCTATCAGCGCAACGACGGCGGCTACGGCCTCATTGAGGACGAGGGTTGAGCCGAATCTGAATAAAGTATCCACCGCCCCGCCGGACATCCGGCGGGGCGGTTTTTGAATGTTGAGGAAAAAATTCTCCCCTTGCTGCAACAATTCGGGAGGCTGGAGCGTGTATAGGATGAAAGGAGGGCGGACTGTGGAACCCAACCGGTTGGAAGAATTAGTGGAACGATACACCAATACGATGCTGCGTATGGCGGCTGCCATTCTGGGCGACCCCTGCGAGGCAGAGGACGTGGTGCAGGACGCCTTCCTGCGCTATCTGGAAAAACGCCCGGAATTTCGGGACGAGGGGCACCAGCGGGCATGGCTGCTTACGGTGACGGCCAACGGCTGCAAAAGCCGCCTGCGGGCGAGGAAGCGCCATCCGATGACCCAGCTTTTGGACACCTATCCCGCCCCGGACGGGGAGAGCCGAGAGGTGCTGGAGGCGGTGCTGGCCCTGCCCGCCAATCAACGGGCGGCGGTACACCTGCACTATTACGAGGGGTACACCACCGACGAGATCGCACGCATCCTCGGTCAGCGGCCGGGGACGGTGCGCTCCCACCTGAGCCGAGCCCGTGAGACGCTGCGGCGCACATTAAAAGGAGAATTGGAATGAAACGATACAAGGATTACATGGATAAGATGGAGGCATTCCCGCAATTGCAGGAACGGCTCAAGGAGCTGACCGCACCCGCAAAGCCCGCCTTGTGGAAGCGGTACGGTGCTGCGGCAGCGGCGTTGGTGCTGGTGGTGGGGTTGGGTGCGGCTGGCATCAGCTGTCTGCCGAAAAGGACGGATATTACCCCTGCGCCCAGCGGAGCGGTGAGCCAGCCATCCGGCGACGAGTATGGGGTGCCAAGCGGTGATGCGGTAAACTACTTTATGTTGCCCCATCTCCACTATGTGGAGGAGGGTGCATCCGCCGTGGGGGACTATTCCCTCGCAGCCTTGGGCGACCTGAGCCGGGAGGCCACGCCGGAGGACGTGGCGCTGCTGGCAGGGGGGCTGGACAATATGGTACAGCACTTGGACTGGAACGGTGGGCTGAGTTGGGACGGCACACTGTGGTTCCGGACGGACGGCACGCCCCGTGCCGCCAGCCTGTACGCTGAGGGGGCGGACGTGGCATTTTCCGTCGAGATGCTGGAGGGCGGCCCGGTGCCCGACTGCATCGTGCTGCCGGAGGACAGCTATGAGACCACGGAATTCGCCGGGGTGGAGATCAGAGCCCTGAAAAACGGCGGTTACCGGGTGGAGAACGGCGTGGAGATGCGGGAGAGCCGCAAGGTGTCCTTTATGGCGGATGGCATCGGCTACAAGCTGGTCATCTATGGGTTGGACAGTCAGCGAGTGGAGCTGCTGGCGGCCCGCTTTGCCCGCTGGGCCATCGTGGAAGGCTTTGCGCTGTCCGAACTGGACAGCGCCGGAGCGGAGCCGATCCAATCTTGAAACAACAAACTCTCTGCGAATCCCGCAGAGAGTTTGTTTTTTTAAGCCTGCTTTAAGCTATGCCGAGCGTACTTGACGAATGGGGGGAATCGTCATATAATATTCCAATATGGTAGGATCGGAGCCTTGCTTCGATAGACTCGATGAGAAGGATATGGCTATGAAGAAGTTCTCCCAAATGAAAATCAGTCCGGCGGTGCCCAACTGCATTACCTCCCTGCGGATCGTGGGTTCGCTGATCATACTGTTTCTGGTGCCCCTTTCGGTGCCCTTTTATGTGGTGTATTCCCTGTGCGGGGTCAGCGATGCGCTG
>JAZNQA010000144.1:0-4492 GCA_045589915.1 Candidatus Enterenecus sp. | reverse complement strand
GTGGGGGCCGCCGCCCTCGGCGGCCTTTTCGGGCGGGTTTAGAACCAGAAGAAGGTATGTTCACCTCTCCGTCAACGCCTGCGGCGGTGCCACCTCCTCTCAAGGGGAGATTTTCAAACCGTCCATCCATTCTGCATTTCTCTCCCCTCATCCGCCATTTGCTGCGCAAATGCCACCTTCCCCCCCAGGGGAAGGCGGATGCGGCCCGATGAGGGCATCGGGCCCTACGCACAGATGGCAAGGTCGTCGTAGGGGCGGGTCCCAGACCCGCCCGCAATCCGGATGCACACATAGGTGCGCCCTTACGACATATACTATATCAATCTTTTCAGGAGGTACCGCCATGTTCAAGAAAGTCGATCCCAAAGCGCTGGAATTCAATGCCTTTTCCACCATTGATGACCGCTGGATGCTCATCACCGCAGGCACCGCCGACCACTGCAACACCATGACTGCCTCCTGGGGCGGCGTGGGCATCCTGTGGGGTATGCCCATGGCCACCGTGTACATCCGTCCCCAGCGGTACACCAAGGAGTTTGTGGACGGGCAAGAGTATTTCACTCTCTCCTTCTTCTCCGAGGATTATCGCAAGCAGCTTGCCCTGTGCGGTTCCAAGAGCGGCCGTGACATCGACAAGGTGAAGGAGTGCGGTTTCACCGTGGCCGCCGGCGAGGGTGGCGCACCTTACTTCGAGGAGGCCGACATGGTGTTTGTGTGCCGCAAACGGATGGTCATGCCCATGGACGAGACCGCCATCCCTGCCGAGGTGAAGGAAAAGAACTACAAGGGCGACTACCACTATATGTACTGGGGCGAGATCGTGGAGGCTCTGGTCAAGGAATAAGAGGTCATTCCAATGTTTGACGAACAGAAAGTACAATCCATCAACCGTGCCGTGCTGGTGGGGCTGAACGCCCCCGGACTGTCACGGGAGGAGAATGCCACCGACGAGTCGCTGGAGGAGCTGTCCGCTCTGCTGGAGACCGCCGGAGGCACCTGCCTGGGTATGGTGCTGCAAAACCGCTCTAACCCCGAACCCCGCACCTTCATCGGTGAGGGCAAGGTGGTGGAGGTGAAGGAGCTGGTGGGGGCGCTGGGCGCCGACATCGTCATCTTCGATAACCCTCTGTCTCCCTCCCAGCAGCGGGTGCTCACTGAGGAGCTGGGGGTGACGGTGATGGACCGTGCCGCCCTCATTCTGGACATCTTTGCCAAGCGGGCCCGCACCAGCGAAGGCCGCCTGCAGGTGGCGCTGGCCCAGTACAAGTATCTGCTGCCCCGCCTGACCGGTATGTGGAAGCATCTGGAGCGGCAGGAGGGCGCCATCGGCACCCGTGGCCCCGGCGAGACCCAGTTGGAGAGCGACCGGCGGCACATCCACCGCAAGATCAGCAAGCTGGAGGAGGAGCTGAAGGATGTGCGCCGCATCCGGGCCACCCAGCGGGAGCGGCGGGAGAAGAACGAGGTGCCGGTGGTGGCCATCGTGGGCTACACCAATGCGGGCAAGTCCACCCTGCTCAACTCCCTCACCGGGGCGGACATCCCCGCCAACAACCGCCTATTCGACACGCTGGACACCACCACCCGTATGCTGGAGATCTCCGACACCTGCACCGTGCTCATCTCGGACACTGTAGGCTTCATCTCCAAGCTGCCCCACCAGTTGGTGGACGCATTCAAGGCCACTCTGGAGGAACTGACCTTTGCCGACCTGCTCATCCACGTCATCGACGCCTCCGACCCCCGCTGGCGGGAGCAGGCCGACGTGGTAGACAGGCTGGTGATGGAGCTGGGTGCTGCCGAAACGCCCCGCTTAGAGGTGTTCAACAAGTGCGACAAATTCGTGGGCGACATCCTGCCCCACGGGGAGGACATGGTATCCATCTCCGCCAGGACGGGAGCGGGGCTGGACAAGCTGCTGTCCGCCATTGAAAAGCGGCTGGACACCGGCCTGCGTCGGGTGACCATCCACCTGCCCTACGACAAGGGCGGCGTGCTGGACACCCTGTACCGTGAGGCCAAGGTGGAGAGCGTGGAGTACAGCGACACCATCGACGTGGTGGCGGTTTGCACCCCCAAGACCATCGGCCGCCTCGGGCCGCTGGTGGAGGGGTGGACGCCCCCCAGGGAGGACTGGGAATGACGGAATATTTCATTCCCACCAAAGAGGCGGAAGCTACGCTGGTGGAAAAGCGCTCCGAGTTCATCGGTCACATCTGGCCGGTGGAGACGGAGGAGGAGGCCAGAACCCACATCGAGGCCACCAAGAAGAAATATCATGACGCCCGACACAACTGCTGGTGCTATCTGGTGAAGGACGGCCCGGTGCGCTACTCCGACGACGGCGAGCCTCAGGGTACGGCAGGACAACCCATGCTGTCTGTGTTTCAAAAGGAAGGGGTGACCAACGTCTGCTGCGTGGTCACCCGGTATTTTGGCGGTATTCTGTTGGGGGCGGGCGGACTGGTGCGTGCCTATACCCAGAGCGCCAAGGATGCGCTGGATGCCGCCGGCATCTCGGTGGTGCGCCGCTGGGTGGAGCTGGCGGTGGACTGCCCGTACAGCTATTTCGAGCGGGTCAAGGTGGAGCTTGCCGCCTTTGACGGTGTGTTGGGCGACGTGGAATACGCCGCCGGAGTCACCGTCCACGCTCTGCTGCCTGAGGAGCGGGCAGAGGGCTTTGCCCACCGCATGGTGGAGCTGTCCGCAGGCAGCTTTCAGGCGGTGGAGCTGGGCGAGGCGTTCAAGGCCGTGCCCTTGCGCTGACCCCTGCGATGGGACAGGATGTCCCACAAAATCAAAGCGATACATCCCACAACCAGAATGGTTAAAATGAGAATGGCGCAGTTCATGAAGAACTGCTGGGGCAGGATGGTGATGATGGCATCCTGCCGGGGATCGAAGATCCAGTTGTCCTTGCCGGGGAAAAACAGGGTGTGGAACACCACAAAGGCCCGGTCAAAGTCCAGAGCGGCCAGCCCCCCGATAAGGAGGAAAGCACCCCCAAGCCCCGCTCCCGCCCAGAAGGGGAAGCCCCGCCCCAGCAGTCTGCCGGGGCGCCGCTTCACGCAGCGGGCGATGACGGCGGCGATGATGAGGGCGGCCGCACACCCTGCCAGCACCCACAGATCCAGCAGGAACAGCTTGCGCACGTCGGTGAAGTGGCTTTTGCCTTCCTCCGACCACGGCAGAACGCCGGTGGAGAATTCCTCCGCCCCAAGGCAGTAGTCCAGCATCTGGTCGTATGCGGTCTTGATTTCCTCACGGGTGAGGCCGGTGAACTCCTCCAGCTCCAGCGGCCCGATGTGGGCATAGTAGAAGGGGCGGCACAGGATGGGGGCGGCAATGGCCGCCGTCATCAGGGTGAGGGCGGCGAGAATGGCCAGCACAACGGCCAGCAGCTTACTGGTTTTCATGGGCGGCCTCCTTTTTTGGCAGGGCGGACAGAACGATAAGCACCTGCGAGGGCAGGTAGAACATCCAGATGGCAAAGGAAACGGCATCGCTGATGGCGGCGGGGGCCAGCCCCGCCACGGACAGCCCCACGCATACATCGCACCCCACAAAGAGGGTGAGCCCCAGGGCGAAGCACCATGTTCGGGCAAACCATGCCATGACGGTGTTGGACAGGAGCTGTGCGAAGTACAGCAGCGCCAGCAGGTTGAGCGGAGTGGCCATATTCAGCCGATAGGCCGCCAAACCGCCCAGCAGTACCAGCCCCATCCGCAGCCCCATCGCCTGTGGGCAGCCCCACCGCCGCAGACGGATGAGGTAGAGGGTTTGCACACACAAAAACAGAGCGACGCTCAGCATTGGGTGGCTGTCCAGCACCAGCAGGAACCAGTCTGCTCCGGCGGTGAAGACCAGGGCCGCAGCCACCAGCCTGTCCCCGCCCCGAAAGGCGGCCAGCAGAGCGAAAGCCAGGCAGAGCAGGATCCCTGCGTATTTCAGGACGATGGTGTGTCCGCTGTGGCCGGTGAGGTCGAGGGTGAGGAAAGCGACATAGATGGCACATTCTGCCGCCACAAAGCCCCACAGGAGGGCGGGATGGATGCGGTGTCGGGGCAAAGAAAGCCCTCCTTTGGACAGGATCAGGGATAGTATACCACTGTTTTGAGGAAAAGAAAAGGTCATACCCCTGTGGGTATGACCTTTCGTGGAGCTGGAAATCAGACTCGAACTGACGACCTGCTGATTACGAATCAGCTGCTCTACCGACTGAGCTATTCCAGCATAGGTTGGGTGTGACCGAAGCCGGTCAGCCTTGACATTTTAGCACACAACCAAGGGATGCGTCAATAGGGAACCGCTGCGCTCTGATTGGTCAATGATTGAAAAAAGCCGTAAATTGTGATAGAATGGGGAACAAGGAAAACTTGGATGGGCAGGTGGGATACGATGTTCAGAGAATTGGCGAGAAAGAATCAGCAGCTCTCCATGGAGGACTGTATCGGGGTGCTGAAGCAGGAGACACGGGGCGTGCTGTCCGTGC
>JAZNQA010000143.1:0-18734 GCA_045589915.1 Candidatus Enterenecus sp. | reverse complement strand
GGAGGCAGGCGTGAACATGACCAGTCTGGCGGAGCCGGTGGATGACAAGCTGGCAGGTATCACCTTTGTACTCACCGGCGAACTGACCGCCTATTCCCGCAAGGAAGCGGGGGAGAAGCTGGAAGCGCTGGGGGCCAAGGTATCCGGCTCGGTGTCCAAAAAGACGGGGTGCGTCATAGCCGGTGAAGCCGCCGGTTCCAAGCTGCGCAAAGCGCAGGAGCTGGGCGTACCCGTCATTTCCGAGGAGCAGTTCCTCGCCCTCATCGGCGAAGGCGGCGACCCGGACTTTACAGAGGAAGCGTTCCAGGTTCTGCTGAGACGATAATACCGCACACGCCCATTGCCTTTTGGCGGTGGGCGTGTTTTGCAGAAATGTATGGTTTTCTCTTGGCAGATTTGAGAGAAAAGAGTATAATGCAGGAAAACAAATTGCTATTGGAGGCGATACCCGTGGAGCTTCATTTTGCAAAACGGATGGATCAGTTTCAGGCCGGTATTTTCAACGTTCTGGACGACAAACGTAAGGAACTGGAGCAGACAGGGAGAAAGGTGTACAACCTGTCCATCGGCACGCCGGACTTTCTGCCGGAACCCCATGTGACCGAGGCTCTGTCCAAAGTCGCTGCCGACCCCAGGAACTATCGCTATTCATTGAATGAGATGCCGGAACTGGTGGAGGCGGTGCAGAATTGGTATCATCGTCGCTACGGCGTGGAGTTGGCTGCCGACGAGCTGATGGCGGTGTACGGCTCTCAGGAGGGGCTGGCGCACATCGGCTGGGCGCTGTGCGACCCCGGCGATGTGGTGCTGGTGCCCGACCCGGGCTATCCCATTTTCGAGATCGGCCCATTTTTATGCGGTGCAAACTGCGTGCGCTATGAGCTGCGCCCGGAAAACGGGTACTTACCGGATTTGGAGCATTTTGATCCGGAACTGGCAAAAAAAGCGAAGTTTATGGTGGTGTCTTACCCCGCCAATCCCCTGTGCGTCACTGCGCCGGACAGCTTTTATGAAAAGCTGATTGCCTTCGCAAAACAGTACGAGATCATAATTCTCCATGACAATGCCTATTCCGACATTATCTACGATGGACGGGAAGGGAAGTCGTTCCTTGCTTTCGAGGGGGCAAAGGATGTGGGCGTGGAGTACAACTCCCTGTCCAAGACCTACAACCTCACCGGAGCACGGATCTCCTTTGTGTTGGGCAACCGATCCATTATCGGCCGCTTCCGCCAGCTTCGTTCTCAAATCGACTACGGCATTTTCCTGCCCATCCAAAGTGCGGCTGCCGCTGCCCTGAACGGCCCGCAGGACAGCGTGGAGCGCAACCGTAAAGAGTATCAAGCTCGTCGGGATGCCTTGTGCGGCGGGTTCCGCTCCATCGGTTGGAATGTGCCCAACAGCGAAGGCAGTATGTTCGTCTGGGCGCCGCTGCCGGAGGGATACACCAACTCGGTGGAATTCTGCTTTGAACTGCTGGAGCGTACCGGCTTGCTGTGTACTCCCGGCTCGGCCTTTGGCGCTTTGGGAGAGGGCTATGTCCGCTTTGCGCTGGTGCAGCCGGTGCCGGTCATGGAGGAAATCGTGGCAGCCGTGGCAAAAAGCGGCATATTGAAAGGCTGAACGCAATGAAAAAATGGCTTGGTGCATTGCTGGCGGCGTTTCTGATTCTCGTGGGATGCCAAAGCACGGTCAAGCCTCCGGCAGTCACGGCGGAACCGCCAGATGTCATTCCCGCCTATTCCGGCCAGCCCTACGCTGTAATCGGGGATAATACGCCCCGGTTTACGCTGGGCGATTTTGCCACCACTTCGTTTGAATACTATAGTGCGCTGGATCCGCTGGGGCGCTGTGGAGTCGTGTTCGCCAACGTGGGGGTGGATATCATGCCTACGGAGGAACGTGGCCCCATCGGTCAGATCAAGCCTGCCGGCTGGCACACCGTGCGGTATGAGTTTGTGGACGGGCAGTATCTGTACAACCGCTGCCACCTCATCGGCTATCAGCTCACCGGGGAAAACGCCAATGAGCGCAACCTCATTACCGGCACACGGTACATGAACATCTATGGAATGCTCCCCTTTGAGAACATGGTGGCAGACTATGTGCAGGAAACGGGAAATCATGTGCTCTACCGTGTCACGCCCGTGTATGACGGTTCGAATCTGCTGTCCAATGGTCTGCGGATGGAGGCGATGTCCGTGGAGGATGAGGGCGAAGGGCTCTGCTTTGATGTGTTCGTATACAACGTGCAGCCCGGTGTCATCATTGACTATGCCACAGGGGACAACTGGCTGGATGAGTCCTACGTGGTCGGCAAAGAGTGAAAACAGCGGCGCTCCGCCCTCATTGGGCGGAGCGCTGTTTACTTATTTGTCGAACACGGGATTCATATAGTATACATTCTTTTGGTTCATCTTCTCCTTGGCCAGTTGGATGGCTTCGCCAAACCGCTGGAAGTGTACTACCTCACGCTCACGCAGGAAGCGGATGACATCGTTGACGTCGGGATCGTCGGAAAGGCGGAGGATGTTGTCATAGGTCACACGGGCCTTCTGCTCTGCGGCCAGATCCTCGGTCAGGTCGGCAATGATGTCGCCCTTGACCTGCATGGAGGCGGCACTGTACGGCCAGCCGGAGGCGGCAGTGGGGTAGACGCCGGTGGTGTGATCCACAAAGTAGGTGTCAAACCCGGCGGTCTTGATCTGGTCATCGCTCAGCTTTCGGGTGAGCTGGTGGATGATGGCGCCGATCATCTCCAGATGCCCCAGCTCCTCGGTGCCAATGTCGGTCAGCAGGCCCTTCAGTTCGGGGAAGGGCATGGCATAGCGTTGGCTGAGATAGCGCAGGGAAGCGCCCAGCTCGCCGTCAGGCCCGCCATACTGGGAGATGATGACGTTGGCCAGCTTCGGGTTGCAGTTCTTGATCTTTACCGGGTATTGCAGCTTCTTTTCATAGACAAACATTTATTTTGCGCCTCCTTCCTGACAATACTCCCAAGGCCAGGGATCGTTGAGCCAGGTGAAGCAGTCGTCCCGTGCCGTGTTCATCAGGGTCAGCGGACCGTACATGGCCTCGTAGCGGCGTTTACCCTCCTTGGCCAGCTTGGCGTACTGCTGGAACAGCTGGAATGCCTCTGCATCATCCTTGTGGGTGTCCAGATAAAGACCCAGCTCGGTGATCACGAAGTGCAGCGCCTGAAGCTCGGACACGGCTCCTTCCATGGGGGAGCTGGGGGCTACTTTGGCGTGGAACGGAAGGTTCAGCCCGGGGAACAGCGTGCCGTTGGCCAGCGCCTCGGTTTGGTTGTATTTTTTGGAGCCACGCTGCTGGAACGGAACATAGGGAACCGCCAGCGGCGCACAGGGCGGCAGGGTGCCGCATGCATCGTCGCAGGGACGAGGTTTGGGTTCATGGTCAGGGCTCAAAAGGAATACCTCCTTTGATCGGTTTGACAGATACGCTGTCAGTTCAGTCTATGTTTCTGCGACCAAATGTGACACAGCCGCCGAAAATTGAAAAAAGAAAATGTAAGGATGTATTGAAATGCGGGATGCGGTGTGATATAATAATCAAAACTTGTTGATTGGAGGGAATATCCATGACCCACATCAAGACTCTGAATGGTGCTACCCTGAAGCAGAGCGCTGCCCACGGTGGCTGCGGCGAGTGCCAGACCTCTTGCCAGTCCGCTTGCAAGACCTCCTGCACTGTGGCCAACCAGAAGTGCGAGAACAATCGCTGATTTGAAAAAGCACCGAAAAGGGTGGGCGAGTCCCACCCTTTTTCTGCGTATTTGAAGGAGAAACAAAACAATGGTTCATACATTTACTTGTCTTGGCGCATACATTGCGGTGGACGTGAACAGCGGTGCCGTCCATGTGCTGGATCGTACCGCCTATGATGTGCTCTCGCTGCTGGATGCTCCTATGGGCGAGCGCTGCCCGGAGGAGCTGTACAGCCGTCTGCCTGACTATGACCGTGAAGCGGTGGACGGCGCTTGGAGTGAGCTGCTGGAACTGCAAAAGCAGGGCTTGCTGTTTACTGACGACACCTACATTGATCCTTCAGCCGCCGTGCTCATGCAGCAGGACGCCCCGGTGAAGGCCCTGTGCCTCCATGTATCCCACGACTGCAACCTGCGCTGCAAGTACTGCTTCGCCTCCACCGGCGACTTTGGCACCGGCCACCGCATGACCATGGATGTGGAAACGGCGAAAAAGGCCATCGACTTTGTCATCCGCCGCTCCGGCAGCCGCCGCAACATCGAAGTGGACTTCTTTGGCGGCGAGCCGCTGATGGCTATGGATACTGTGAAGGCTACGGTGGATTATGCTCGTTCCCTTGAGAAGGAACACGGGAAGAACTTCCGCTTCACCATCACCACCAACGGTGTGCTGCTCAACGATGAGAACATCGAGTACATCAACCGGGAAATGTCCAATGCGGTGCTCTCTCTGGACGGTCGCCCCGAAGTCAACGACAACATGCGCATCACCGTGGCCGGAACGGGCAGCTACGATATCATCATGCCCAAGTTCCAGAAGCTGGTGGCGGGCAGAGGAGATAAGGATTACTATCTCCGTGGCACATTTACCCGTCACAACCCCGACTTCGCCGCCGATGTCATCCACATCGCCGACCAGGGCTTCCGCCATGTTTCCGTGGAACCCGTGGTGGGCAGCGAGGACTGCGACTACGCTTTCCGTCAGGAGGATCTGCCTGCCATTATGGCCGAGTATGAGAAGCTGGCGGAAGATCTGCTCCAGCGTGACGACATCAACTTCTTCCACTTCAATGTAGACCTCACTCAGGGCCCCTGCGTTATCAAGCGGATGCGTGGCTGCGGGGCAGGGTGCGAGTATGTGGCCATCACGCCGGAAGGGGACATCTACCCCTGCCATCAGTTTGTGGGCAACGAGGAGTACAAGCTGGGTAATCTCTATGACGATACCTTCGACATGGAGTTGTCCCGCAAGTTTGCCGGACTGAATATTTACACCCGTCCTGACTGCAAGGAGTGCTGGGCGAGATTTTATTGCAGCGGCGGCTGCTCCGCTTCCAACCTGCTTGTCAACGGCGACATAAAAAAACCGAACCGCTTTGGCTGCGATATGCAGCGTAAGCGTCTGGAGTGCGCCATCGCCATGAAGGCTCGTCGGGCCGGTCTGGTGGAAGCATAAAGGTATCGCCGCATATTTCAGCAAAAATGCGAATTCAAGGGCCGAACTCTACATATAGAGTTCGGCCCTTGCTGTACATACAAGATAGGGAAGGGAAGCACCCGGGGTTATAATGGTTGACATAATGAGGTAAACATAATACGTAAGCATAACGCACAAAAATGAAGATTTTGGATGAAAATCCTTGCGTTTCATTACGAAGTAAGCTATATTAAGCAATGCTCCACATTTGCGGCGGTATACTTGGGACATTCCGAACATAGATTGCTTCGGGGTGATTGCTTTGAGCGGACAAGTGGTGCGGCGGCGTATAAATCGGGGCGCTTCAGACGGCCTTTTTTCCTTATTGGTGCTCTCGGTCTGTTTTGCCGTGGGCACGCTGTCCGGCTTTTTATTCGCCCTTTTGGGCGGCGACCATGCGGGCCTGACCGACTATCTGCTGGGCTATTTTCGTCTTGCAGGTCATGCCGAAGGGCTGTCTGTATCGCTTTGGGCAGTTTTCTGGGACTTGGTTCGCTGGCCGCTGTTTGCTCTGCTGTTGGGATTTACGGCACTGGGCGTGGCGGGAGTTCCGATTTTGCTGCTGGTGCGAGGTTTTTTGCTGTCATACGCAGCGTCGGTCATGGTGCGGATATTCGGCACAGGCGGAATGTTGGCGGCGCTGTCGGCCTTCGGCGTGACGGCGGTGTTTTCCATCCCGGTACTGATGGCGGTGTGCTGCAACAGCTTTTACAGCGCAGTGAGGCGATTGCCCGGTTCGCCGGAGCAGTCTCCCCGCCTGCGCAGCAAGCTGCCTATGCTTGCGCCCTGTACCGGGGTGACCATGCTGGCTGCGGCGCTGCAATGGGCCGTGATGCCGGCGCTGCTGGCGGCGGTATGCGCCAAATTTTTTAGTTTATGAGAAGGGAGGGGGTTGAGTACATGGACTATCTGAACGGATACGGAATCTGGCTCAAAAAAGAGAAAAATGCGTCCGTGAATACACTCAGCTCCTACCTGCGGGATGTGCGCCAATTCGCACAATGGCTGGAGAATGAGGGAATCGGCCTGCCCCAAGTGGCTCAAAACGATGTGAAGCGGTACGCTTCCTTCCTGGGCAAAAGAGGCAAGTCTGATGCAACCGTCGTCCGCTCGGTGGCATCGCTGAAGTCCTTTTACAGCTACATGATGACCATTCACAGCGTTTCCGTGAACCCGGCAAAAGGGGTAACGCCAGCCAAGATCGAGCGCAAACTGCCTGGGATCCTCAGCAGCAAGGAAGTGGATCTTTTTCTGGATCAGCCCGATCCGTCCGATGCCAAGGGCTGTCGGGACAAGGCCATGTTGGAGCTTTTGTATGCTGCCGGTATTCGGGTGTCCGAGTTGATCTCCCTCAATATCCAGGATGTGAATTTGTCCGTGGGGTTCGTCCGCTGTGTCAGCAGGCAGAAGGAGCGGGTCGTCCCGCTGTATAAAGCCGCTACAAAGGCGCTGGCGGCCTATGTGAACGAAGTGCGCCCCCAATTGCTGGAGGATCAGCAGGAGCTGGCTCTGTTTGTCAACATGAACGGAGAGCGTATGAGCCGCCAGGGATTCTGGAAGATCGTGAAGTATTATCAGGAAAAGGCGGGCATCAAAAAGGACATCACCCCCCACACGCTGCGCCACTCCTTTGCCGCTCATCTGCTGGAAAACGGCGCAGATCTGAAATCCATTCAGGAAATGCTGGGGCATGCCGACATTTCCTCCACCCAGATCTATACGCAGGTAGTGGATCAAAAGCTGCGGGATGTGTACGCAAAGGCGCACCCCAGAGCATGAACATAACATTCATCGGAGGATCCTTCAAGCCGAAGGATCCTCCGATTATTTTTTCTTTTTATGCTGTCATTTACTTGCCATTTTTAACTCGATACGCTATAATAAATAAAATCGGTATGTTGGGTCGATGTGCCCTGTTATAAGGACGGAAGGAGCCGGTGTGATGGACAAAATTTTAGAAACGCTGGGCACCGCTCGCGAAATGATAAAACTGATCGGAATATTCGATATCATTGATATTGCGCTGATTGCTTTTGCTGTCTATCATCTGTTCCGCTTTATTCGCCGCAGCCGAACCGGACAGGTCGCAAAGGCCATTCTCTTTATCGTGATCGCCATGAGTGTGGCCAACCTGCTCCAGCTGCGGGTGGTCAGCTTCATTTTGAACAATGCTGTAGAGCTGGGACTGATCTCGCTGGTCATCATCTTCCAACCGGAGATCCGTCGGTTCCTGGAACGGATGGGCAGCGGCAGGATCAAAGAGCTGTTTGTCAACGAGGGCGGCGGCGACGAAACCGAGAGCGCCATCAACGAAACCGTGGAAGCCTACATCTCCATGTCCAAGGACAAGGTGGGCGCCTTGATGGTGTTCGAGCGCAAAACCATGCTGGACGACGTGTTGAAGACCGGAACCATGCTGGATGCCAAGCTGTCCGCAGAGCTGCTGAAAAATATTTTCTGGAACAAGGCTCCGCTCCATGACGGAGCGGTAGTGGTCCGCAACGGACGCATCGTGGGCGCAGGGTGTATGCTTCCCCTGTCCGGCAACGCCAATCTCAGCCGTGATCTGGGTATGCGGCATCGGGCCGGTATTGGTATCAGCGAAAACTCGGATGCGGTGGTGGCCATCGTCTCTGAGGAGACCGGCTCCATCTCGGTGGCCATCAATGGTATGCTGAAGCGGCATCTGGCCCCTGAAACGTTGAGCCGCCTGCTGAAAAACGAGCTGATGCCGGAGTTGGACGAGAAAAAAGCTGCCACGGCTGCCCGACTGACCAATGTATTCAAGGGCAAAAAGGGAGACAAAGCAAATGGGAAAGAAAATCCTCGACAGTAAAGCGCTTTATATTTTCCTTTCCATCGTGATTGCCATTGCCCTGTGGTTCTATGTCACATCACAGAATGGAAATCGGGGCACCAACACCATCAGCAATATCCCTGTCACCTTTGCCGGTGCAGAGAATCTGGCTGCACGGGATCTGATGATTGTCGGTGACGTCCCGACCGCTACGGTGCGTGTCACAGCATCCCCTTCGGTACTGGCCAAATTGAACAAGGAGACCATTCAAGCCACTGTCGATGTGTCTCACATCGAAGAAGCGGCGGAATATACCCTCGCCTACACTATTACGCTGCCCGACGGGGTGAGCAGGGAACAGGTGCAGTTTGTCAGCGGAGAGACAGGCAACGTGTCCTTCACCGTGGCACGCCATACCACCCGCAACGTGGAGATCCGGGGTCAATTCGTCGGAACGGTGGCAGAGGGCTATCTGCCCGGCGCTGCCGACGAGTTCCTGTTCTCGCCGGAAACGCTGACGGTCAGCGGCCGGGCAGAATTGGTAAATCAGATCGCCTATGTTCTTGTGACGGTTGACGGCGAAGAACTGACCGACCCTGTCAGCGGCGAATATTCTTATCAGTTCATCGGCGCCCATGGCGACGTGCTGGAGAATCTTGATGTGGAGTGTGCACGGGATACCATCCATGCGTCCTATCCCATTCTGGCCACTGCTGAGATTGATCTGGCCGTCAAACTGGTGGCCGGCGGCGGCGTCGGCGCCGATGACGCCACCTATGAACTGGATGTGGATCGCATTACCATTGCCGGCAGCAAAGATGCGGTGGCCGCCATTTCCGGCGAGCCTCACATTGTCGCCACCATTGATCTGTCCGCCGTTCAGGATGGGGATGAGGTGGTTTGTACCATCCCTCTTGCAGACGAGCTGACCAACATCAGCGGTATTACCGAGGTGAAGGCCACCATTTCTCTCAATAAGACCCTGAAGACCCGTGAGGTATCCGCCACGCATATCACCTGCATCAATATCCCTGAGGGGTGGCGTGCATCCGTTGTCACCAAGCAGCTCACCGTCACTGTGCGGGGCAGCGCCCGCCTGGTGGATGCTGTCACCCCGGACAGCGTGCGTGTGGTTGTCGATCTGGAAGATGCCCAGCTGACGGCAGGGCAGCACACCATGCAGGCCATGGTCTATCTGGACAGCGTGGGCACCGTTGATGAAATCGGCGTGATGAACAAAGACTACAAGGTGGTCGTCACCTTGAGTCGAGGCTGATCCCGCCCATGTTCGGGTACGTGCGCCCTGTGCTCGCTCGGCTGAGCGACGATGAAAAGTCCCTGTATCAGAGTGCCTACTGCGGCCTGTGCCACGCCATGGGCAAGCGCCACGGCTGGCTGAGCCGCTTTACCCTCAACTATGATTTTGCGTTTCTTGCCGTGCTGCTGTGCGGCAGCGGCGGCGATGGCGACAGCCGGTGTATGCGCTGTCCGGCGCATCCACTTCGCAAGCCGAAAGCCTGCCTGTGTGGCGGTGAGCTGGAACGGGCAGCGGACGAGAGCATGATCCTCACATGGTACAAGCTGTATGACGATGTGGATGACCGCAGCTTTTTCCCAGGTCTGCCTTACCGATTCCTGCGGCGGTTGTTCCGGCGAGCTTACCGCCGGGCTGCCGCTGCCCATCCGCAATTTGACCTGCGGGTGAAGGAGGGGATGGCGCAGCTTCGTCGATTGGAAGATGCCCGTTCACCACAATTGGATCGTGCCGCCCATGCCTTTGCAGATATTTTGGCTGCGGCAGGGGAGTGCGTCGAAGACGAGGTGCGCCAGAGAACTATGGAACAGCTTCTGTACCATTTGGGGCGGTGGATCTATCTGGTGGATGCGTGGGATGATCTGGACGAAGATCAAAAAAAGGGGCGCTATAATCCCCTTGATGCCCGTTTTGACGGACAAGCCAAGCAGAAACGGGAGTATGTGGAGACCACCATCACCCACTCTGCCCGATTGGTCAGTGCGGCAGCCAACCTCATGGAGTTTGGTCGCTGGGATCCTATTGTAAGAAATGTGATCGAAAGTGGTCTGCCTGCGGTACAGCGGACTGTACTGGACTGCCAGTGGAAACAATTGCGAAAAGCAAGGAGAAACACAACATGAGAGATCCATATGAGGTGCTGGGCATCAGCCCCGACGCCAGTGATGACGAGGTAAAGCGGGCCTATCGGGATCTGGCCCGCAAGTACCACCCTGATAACTACCAGAACAATCCTCTGGCCGATCTGGCTGAGGAGAAGATGAAGGAAGTCAACGAAGCCTACGACATCATTACCAGAAGCCGTTCCGGCAGCAGTTATGGCAGCTACGGCGGTTCTGCCTACCAGCAGAGCCAAGGCTATCAAAGCAATTACAGCGGTCAGTTTGCTCAGGTGCGCCAGTATATCAACATGGGCAATCTGGATGGTGCGGAGCAGATCCTGCAGGGTTCATCCGTCAAAAACGGTGAGTGGTACTTCCTGATGGGGAGCATCGCATACCGCCGTGGCTGGCTGGACGAGGCACGGCAGAACTATCAGATTGCCTGCCAGATCGAGCCGGACAACATGGAGTTCCGCCAGGCGCTGAATATGATGCAACAGGGCGGCTACGGCTATCGGCAGGATATGTCGGGCGGACAGTGCGACGCTATGGACTGCTGTACCACGATGCTGTGCATGAACTGCCTGTGCGGGGGCTGTAACTGATATGAGAAGGAATCGTGCAGCCATGAAGGTGGCGCTGCCCGCTCTGCTGGGTGCGGTTTCCCTGCTGCTGGTCTATATCGGCTCCATCGCTCCCTCCGGCAGTTGGGGCATTATTGCCGTGGCAGGGCTGCTTCCCGCAGCGGCAGTCATTTCCTCCGGCCTACAGGCGGGTTTCCTGTGCTGGGCAGGGGTGTCCATCCTGTCGTTCCTGCTGGTGCCGGACAAATTCTGCGTCCTGATGTTTGGGGTGCTGTTTGGCCTTTACCCAATGGTAAAGTCGCTGATCGAGCGGCTCAGACGCCGCTTGCCGGAATACTTGCTCAAGCTGATATTCTTCAATATCGCCTTCACCGTGCTGTACCTGGTCATGAAAGCTGCGCTGCTGGCCTCTCTGCCGCAGGCACTCTCGGTGGTGTGGGTGCTGTACCTTGTGGGCAATGTGGTATTCCTGCTGTATGATTACGGATTTAGCAAGCTGATCGCCTTTTATGTGGCACGAATCCACCGTGCTGTGCGATGAGCAAACGAGGTGAAAATCTATGATGAGAAGTATGACCGGTTACGGCCGTGCAGAATGTGCCAAAGAACGGTACACCGTGACCGTAGAACTGCGTGCAGTCAACAACCGCTATCTGGACTGTACGGTGAAAATGCCCCGCAGCTACATTTTTGCCGAGGACGCACTCAAAGAGCGTGTGCAGGCCAAGGTCTCCCGTGGCAAGGTGGATGTGTTCGTCAACATCGCCCGGACCGGCGGAGAATCCCTGTCGGTGAAGGTGAACGAGGAACTGGCCAAGTCTTATATTGATGCGCTGATGCAGCTGTACAAGCTGGGTGACGGCCAAACGGTGCAGATGGCTTATCCTGCGACGGAGTTGGCCCGCTTCCCCGATGTTCTGACGGTGGAAAAGCAGGAAGAGGATCAGGAAGCGGTCAAGGCCCTGCTACTGGAGGCGGTGGAGCTGGCGCTGGACGATTTCAATGCCATGCGTGCCCGTGAAGGCGAGCGGCTGGTGGCTGACATTCTGAGCCGTGCCGATACCATTGAACGGCTCACCGTTCTCGTGGAGGAGCGTTCTCCTCAGACCGTGGCAGAATACCGTACCCGGCTGGAAGCGAAGATGAAGGATGTGCTTCAGAACACACAGATCGAGGAAAGCCGTCTGCTCACGGAAGCCGCCATCTTTGCGGACAAAGTGGCGGTGGACGAGGAAACTGTCCGTCTGCGCAGCCACCTGTCCCAGCTGCGTGAGCTGATGACCAAGGGCGGTGCAGTAGGCCGCAAGCTGGACTTCCTGATCCAGGAGTTCAATCGGGAAGCCAACACCATCGGCTCCAAGTGCAACGATATTGAGATTGCCCGCCATGTGGTGGACATCAAGGCAGAGATCGAGAAGATCCGTGAGCAGGTTCAGAACCTTGAGTAACAGGGAGGCTGCATGATGCAACTGATCCATGTTGGGTTCGGAAATGCGGTGGCTGCCCATCGGGTGGTGGCCATCGTCAGCCCGGAGTCATCCCCTATCAAGCGATTGGGACAGGAAGCGAAAGAGCGTGGGATGCTGATCGATGCCAGCTTTGGCCGCAAGACCCAAGCGGTGCTGATCATGGACAGCGGCCACGTGGTGTGGTCTTCCCTGACGCCGGAGCTGATCTCCCAGCCGTTTATGCCGGATGGCGCAAATTACACAGAGACAGGAGACGAAAATCCGTGATCGGACTGAAGAAGAAAAAAAGGGGAGAGCTGATCGTGCTTTCCGGGCCTTCCGGGGTCGGAAAAAGCACGGTCATCGCAGAATTGCTGAGTGCCCGGAGAGATATTCATTTTTCCGTCTCCTTTACCACCCGGTCGCCCCGTGTGGGCGAGGCTGACGGAGTGAACTACAACTTCGTCACCCGTGATGAGTTTGAACGCATGATCGCCGCCGGCGAGCTGCTGGAATACGCTGAGTATGTAGGCAACTATTACGGAACTTCCCTGAAAGTCATTCAGGACAAGCTGGATCAGGGCGTGGATGTACTGTTGGACATTGAGGTTCAGGGTGCCGCCAAGGTGAGGGAGAAGTGCCCGGAGGCCATCCTGATCTTTATCATCCCGCCCTCTTTGGAGGAGCTTTCCCGCCGTCTGTATCGGCGCAACACCGACCATTCCGATGTCATCGCCCAGCGGCTGGAAAAGGCCAGGGAAGAGTGCCGGGAAAGTGTAAAATACGATTATTTGGTGGTCAACGACAACGTGATGGATGCGGCCGCAGAGATCGCATCCATCTTAGCGGCAGAAAGCTGCTGCGTGGAAAAACGCCGCCATCTTTTGGAGCGCATCATCTGATCTGCCGCTCACAACCCAGTAATTTGAAAGGATTGAACGACTATGCTGCTGTACCCCCCCATGAAAGACCTGCTGACCAATGTACCCAGCCGTTATATGCTGGTGAATCTGGTGGCCAACCGTGCCCGAAAGATTTCTGTGGAGGCCGAGCACTCCGGCGTGTCCCTGACGGAAAAAGCTGTGACGCTGGCTGTGCGTGAGGTTGCCGACGGTACGCTGAAGATCGAGGACGTAGTGGAATAAACAGCAAAAAGCAAGCGGCTTTGCGGCCGCTTGCTTTTTGACCGAAGAACGGAGCGAAGGGAGGGGAGCGGACGTGCCGCATATTGCGAAGATCGCTGTTGCCGCTGCAACCTATGCCATTGACCGCCCTTATGACTACCTCATCCCGGATGCTCTGTCCACATCACTCAGGCCCGGTATGCGTGTCGCCGTTCCCTTTGGCACAGGCAACCGAACCAGCGACGGCATCGTACTATCTATGAGTGACGCCGATGAGGGTAAAAGACTCAAATATATCATTGCCCAGCTCGACGATGAGCCCATGCTGGACAGCGCTGCCATCCAGTTGGCGCTGTGGATGCGGGAGCAGTACTTCTGTACTGTGTACGATGCGGCACGGATCATGCTGCCTGCCGGGCTCTGGTTTTCCTTAAAAGACTGCTGGAAGATCGCTCCGAATACAGATCGGGAAGCCGTTTTTGAGGCGGCAGGTCGTTCCAAGCACGCCAATCATTTGGCAGAGCTGCTTTTTGCCAACGACGGTTGGGCAGAACTGGGCCAGATCCGAATGGCCTTTGGCACCAGCAATCCCACTCCCGCCATCCGTCAGTTGGAGGGTGCAGGGGTCATTGTTAGGGAGACCAGCGCCGCCCGTAGTGTAGGCGATAAAACGGAGCAGATCGCCACGTTGGCGATACCGCCGGAGGAAGCGCTGGCGCTGGCTTCTGCACGCCGGCGCAGAGCGCCCCTGCAATATGCGGCCACCGAAGCGTTGTGCGCCATCGGCCAGGTATCTGCCAAGGAGCTGTGCTATTTCACCGGGGCCTCCATGTCCACGCTGAAAGCCCTGCAAAAGGCAGGCGTGCTGGAACTGTCCAAACAAGAGGTGTACCGCCGCCCGGCTTTGCCCCGAACCACGCAGCAGGCGGCTCCGCCTACGCTGAACGAAGAGCAGAATGCCGCATTTGGCGGTCTGTTTGCCCTCGCCCAGAGCGGCAGGGCGGAAGCTGCGCTGCTGTACGGTGTTACCGGCAGCGGCAAAACGCAGGTGTATATCAAGCTGATCTACGCATTGTTGGAGCAGGGAAAGACGGCGCTGGTGCTGGTGCCGGAGATTGCCCTCACGCCCCAGTTGATGCACATCTTTCTCTCCCACTTCGGGGATCAGGTCGCCATCATGCACAGCGGACTGTCCGCCGGAGAGCGGTACGACGAGTGGAAGCGCATCCGCAGCGGCAAGGCCGCTGTGGTGGTGGGCACACGCTCCGCCGTGTTTGCTCCGTTGGAGCGGCTTGGAGCGATCATCATCGACGAGGAGCAGGAGCCTTCCTATAAATCGGAGCAGACGCCACGGTATCACGTCAGAGACGTGGCGAAATATCGCTGCTTCAAGAGCGGTGCCTTGCTCCTGCTGGGTTCTGCCACCCCATCGGTGGAGACGATGTACCACGCCCGGCAGGGCGATTACCACCTGTTCCACCTTTCCCAACGGTATAATGCCCGTGAGCTGCCCCAAGTGACCATCGTGGATATGAAGCAGGAACTGCGCCGCGGCAACGGCAGCAGCATCAGCCTGCCGCTGGAACGGGAACTGCGCCGCACCATAGAGGCCGGAGAACAGGCCATCCTGCTGCTTAACCGCCGGGGTGCACACCGCATGGTAACCTGCGGCGAGTGCGGTGAGAGCCCCACCTGTCCCCGCTGTTCGGTGCATCTGACCTATCACTCCGCCAACCGGCGGCTCATGTGCCACTACTGTGGCCACTCAGAGCCGCTCCCACAGCATTGTCCAAGCTGCGGCGGCCTGCTCAACTTCGCGGGAACGGGCACGCAAAAGGCGGAAGAAGAGCTTCAAGCGCTGTTTCCCGACGCTTCTGTGCTGCGGATGGATGCTGATACCGTCACCGCAACACGCAGCCACGAGCGTATTTTGGACGAATTCCGCACCAAGCGCATCCCCATCCTGCTGGGCACCCAAATGGTGGCCAAAGGGCTTGACTTTGAAAATGTCACCCTGGTAGGGGCTGTGGCCGCCGACCAGACCTTGTACACCGAGGATTTTCGTGCCGGTGAACGCACGTTCTCGCTGCTCACCCAAGTGGTCGGTCGGGCAGGGAGGGGCGGCAAGGAGGGGCGGGCCATGATCCAGACCTATACCCCGGAAAACGACATCATCCAGTGCGCTGCACGGCAGGATTATGACGCTTTCTACGAGCAGGAGATCCGCTTACGGCAGCTTCGCAATCATCCGCCGTTCAGCGATCTGCTGGTCATCTCGGTATCTGCCCCGGAAGAAACGGCGGTGCTTCGTGCGTGCATGAAGCTGCGGGACAATCTGAGCCGTGCGCTCCGTCAACCGCCTTATGCCGAGTCATGCTCCCATCTGCTGCTGGGGCCTGCACCGGCAGCGGTGGTACGGGTCAATAACCGATACCGCTATCGCCTGATCCTAAACACAAAGAATACCAAAGCGATACGCCAACTGATGGCCCATCTGATTCGGATGGCGCAGACCGACAGGACCAACCGGGGTGTATCCATTTTCGCGGACATCAATCCGTTGGACTGACAAAAATGAGGAGGAACGATTATGGCGCTGAGAACTATTTTAACCCAAGGTGATCCCGCACTGGAAAAGGTTTGCCGCCCTGTGGAAAAATTCGATGAAAAGCTGCACATTTTGCTGGACGATATGAAAGAAACCCTGGCTGATTCCAACGGCGTCGGCTTGGCTGCACCCCAGATCGGCATTTTGCGCCGAGTGGTGGTCGTAGTGGATGCCGAGGCCAACATGGTGGAGCTGGTCAATCCCGTCATCATCCATTCGGAAGGAGAGCAGACCGGCCTGGAGGGCTGTCTGTCCGTGCCCGGTAAGTACGGCGAGGTCACCCGCCCCTATAAAGCCACGGTGCGTGCCCAGGATCGCAACGGCAACATCTTTGAGGTGACAGGAGAAGAGATTGTGGCCCGCTGCTTCTTTCACGAGCTGGATCATCTGGACGGTCACCTTTTTGTGGAGCATACCGACCGGCTGTATACCGCCGAGGAACTGGATGCCATGGAGGCAGAAGAAGCATGAACATCGTCTTTATGGGCACGCCTGAGTTTGCCGTACCCTCCCTCAAGGCATTGGTGGAATCCGGCCGCACCGTATGCGGCGTATTCACCCAGCCGGACAAGCCAAAAAATCGGGGAATGAAGTTCCTGCCAACGCCTGTAAAGGAATATGCCTTAACTCAGAATATCCCTGTTTTTCAGCCTGCCACCCTGCGGGACGGCGAGGCATTGACCATCCTGAAGGAACTGAAGCCGGATCTCATCGTGGTGGCTGCCTATGGAAAGATTCTGCCGCCCGACATCCTGGAGCTGCCCCGGCTGGGCTGCATCAATGTCCACTCCTCTCTGCTGCCCAAGTACCGAGGTGCTGCCCCCATCAACTGGGCCATCCTTAATGGCGAAAATGAGAGCGGTGTGACCATTATGTATATGGCAGAGGGACTGGATACCGGCGACATAATCGCCAGCGAAACCACCCCCATCCGCATCGACGAGACCGCTCAGGAGCTCCATGACCGATTGGCCGAGATAGGCGCAGAGCTGCTCACCCGTGTGGTGGAGAAATTTGAAGCGGGGGATGTGACGGCGGTGCCCCAGGATGACAGCCTGTCCTGTTATGCCCCCATGCTGTCCAAAGAGCTGTCTCCCATCGACTGGAATCGCACCGCACGGCAGATCCATGACCAGGTGCGTGGTCTGTATCCGTGGCCGTCCGCCATTGCGGAGGTCAACGGCGTGCGCTGCAAGATCCTGAAAACCGCACTGACAGGGGAGAGTACCCATAAGGCGCCCGGCTCCTTTGTGCAGGCTGATAAGCACGGCATGAAGATCGCCTGCGGTGGCGGCGAAGTGTTGGAGATCGTTGAATTACAGCCGGACGGCAAGAAGCGCATGAGCGCCGCTGCCTTCCTGCTGGGTCGCCCCGTGAAAGCCGATTGATTTGGAAGGAGAGATCCTATGGCCTCTGCCAGGGAGGTGGCCATGCTCACCCTTGCCGCCTGTGAGCGTCAGGGTGCATGGTCGGACGGACATCTGAAACGCATCCTGCGGGAGCAGAATTTAGATCGCCGTGAGGCAGCATTGGCCACCCGGCTGTGCTTTGGCGTGCTCCAGAACCGTATGCTGCTTGACTGGCATCTGGCGCAGTTTTGCTCTTCCAAATTGGACAAATTGGAGCTGAATGTGCTGTGTAACCTCCGTGTGGCGGTGTACCAGCTCCTGTTTCTGGATAAGATTCCGGCCAGCGCCGCCGTCAACGAGGCGGTGAAGCTCACCCGCAAGCACTGCCGCAACCCGAAAGCCGCCGGCATGGTGAACGGCATTCTGCGCTCTCTGCTGC
Organism: Candidatus Enterenecus sp.; assembly: GCA_045589915.1. Classification (GTDB taxonomy): domain Bacteria; phylum Bacillota; class Clostridia; order Oscillospirales; family Oscillospiraceae; genus Enterenecus. The sequence goes on along the minus strand of JAZNQA010000143.1, from coordinate 1,045 downwards.
GGCAGGAAGAGCTGTCCGAGCCGGCAGGGAAGGACGACATCGAAACGCTGTCCATTGCCACCAGCCATCCCCGCTGGCTCACCGAGGAATTTGTGTCTATGTTGGGGCTGGAAGATGCCGAAAAGCTGCTTGCTGCCCACAACTGCCAGCCGCCCACCACCATCCAGATCAATCTGACCCGATGCACAGTGGAGGAGGCCGTACAGCAGCTCGAACACGACGGGGTGGAGGTGGCATATCATCCCCATCTGCCCAACTGCCTCACCATCACCGGCACCGGAAATTTGGAGGCACTCTCCGCCTATCAGCAGGGGCTGTTTTATGTGCAGGATTGTGCGGCCCGATTGGCGGTCACTGCTGCGGGAGTCACACCGGGGCAGCGTGTGCTGGATTGCTGCGCCGCCCCCGGCGGAAAGTCCTTTACCGCCGCCATTGATATGGACAATCGGGGCACCATCATTTCCTGCGACATTCATCCACATAAAATCAAATTGATGGAGGCCGGCCGTGACCGCTTGGGTCTGGACTGCATCCAACCTCAGCTGCAAAGCGCCGCCGAGCTTCGCACGGAGTGGCAGGAGAGCTTTGATACCGTCATTACCGATGTACCCTGTTCCGGCTTGGGCATCATCCGCAAGAAGCCCGACATTCGATACAAAGCGCCGGAACCGCTGGCAGGTCTGCCCAGGGTGCAGCAAAACATTTTGGAGAATTGCAGCGCCTATGTCAGGCCCGGCGGTGTACTGCTCTATTCCACCTGCACTCTGCTGCGTCGGGAAAATGAGGAAGTGGTGTCGGCCTTCCTGACGCACCATCCCGAATTCTTTTTGGAAGAGTTTGAACTGCCCCATTGGGGCAAGCTGGACGGAATGATCACATTCTGGCCCCATATCCATGATACCGCCGGCTTTTTTGTGGCAAAACTTCGCAGAAAGGAGTGACAGCTATGACAGATCTGAAGTCCATGACGCTGGAGGAGATATCCGACTATTTCAAGCAGCTTGGTCAGCCCGCTTTTCGGGCCAAGCAGGTATTCCAATGGCTT
>JAZNQA010000142.1:0-4811 GCA_045589915.1 Candidatus Enterenecus sp. | reverse complement strand
CGCTACCGGTGATCGAGAGCGCATCAGCCAGATGCGAATTCAGGTGGAACCACGGATCATTTGATTCGCCCTGAGCCGCTGGGCTCAGCGCGTCTTATGTTTTTTCGCCTGCGGCCTGATAAAACAACATTCTTATTATATAAGGAGTGCGAACCGCAACATGAAAAACACCGACAAGACCATGGAAAAAATCGTAAACCTCTGTAAGGGGCGGGGCTTCATCTTCTCCGGCTCCGAGATCTACGGCGGTCTGGCCAACACCTGGGACTACGGCCCCCTGGGTGTGGAGCTGAAGAACAACGTCAAGAAGGCGTGGTGGAAGAAGTTCGTGCAGGAGAACCCCTACAACGTGGGTCTGGACGCCGCCATCCTCATGAACCCCCAGGTGTGGGTGGCCTCCGGCCACGTGGGCGGCTTCTCCGACCCGCTGATGGACTGCAAGGAGTGCAAGGAGCGCTTCCGTGCCGACAAGGTCATCGAGGACTGGTGCGCCGAGAACGGCTTCGAGCTGCCCAAGCCCGTGGACGCCTTCTCTCAGGAGGAGATGAAGGCCTTCGTGGAGGAGCACAACATCCCCTGCCCCACCTGCGGCAAGCACAACTGGACCGACATCCGCCAGTTCAACCTGATGTTCAAGACCTTCCAGGGCGTCACCGAGGACGCCAAGAACACCGTCTACCTCCGCCCCGAAACCGCTCAGGGCATCTTCGTCAACTTCCAGAACGTCCAGCGCACCACCCGCCGCAAGCTGCCCTTCGGCGTGTGCCAGGTGGGCAAGTCCTTCCGCAACGAGATCACCCCGGGCAACTTCACCTTCCGCACCCGTGAGTTCGAGCAGATGGAGCTGGAGTTCTTCTGCCAGCCGGGCACCGAGCTGGACTGGTTCGCCTACTGGAAGGACTTCTGCCACCAGTGGCTGCTGGGTCTGGGCATCCGGGACGAGAACCTGCGCCTGCGTGACCACGATCCTGAGGAGCTGAGCCACTACTCCAACGCCACCACCGACTTCGAGTTCGTCTTCCCCTTCGGCTGGGGCGAGCTGTGGGGCGTGGCCTCCCGCACCAACTTCGACCTGAACGCTCACCAGACCACCTCCGGCAAGGACATGACCTACTTCGATCAGGAGCGCAACGAGCACTATATCCCCTACGTCATCGAGCCCTCTCTGGGCGCTGACCGTGTCACCCTCGCCTTCCTGGTGGATGCCTACGACGAGGAAGTGGTGGACGCCGAGAAGAACGACGTGCGCACCGTGCTGCGCCTCCACCCCGCTCTGGCCCCCTACAAGGTGGCGGTGCTCCCCCTGTCCAAGAAGCTGGCCGACAAGGGCCGTGAGGTGCAGGCCGAGCTGTCCAAGTACTTCATGGTGGACTATGACGATGCCGGCTCCATCGGCAAGCGTTACCGCCGTCAGGACGAGATCGGCACCCCCTACTGCGTCACCGTAGACTTCAACACCGTGGGCGATGAGAGCAACCCCGCCGACAACGCCGTCACCATCCGTGACCGTGACACCATGGAGCAGGTGCGTGTGCCCATCTCTGAGCTGAAGGCATGGCTGGACGAGAAGCTGGCCTACTGATTGGCTCCCGCTGCAAAGGATAATAATAGGGCGAACCCCTTCGCCCATGGAAAGGAAGGATCCCAATGACCACCAAGGAACTGGCGCTCACCGCCGCAAAGGCACGGGCACTGGGCATGGACATGGTATACCGGGCGGCCTCCGGCCACATCGGTGGCTCCCTGTCCTCCATGGACATCCTCACCGTGCTGTATCAAAATGTGATGAACGTTGACCCTGCAGACCCCCGCAAGCCCGACCGTGACCGCTTCGTGCTGTCCAAGGGTCACTGCACCCCCGCCCTCTACCCCACCCTCGCTCTGCGCGGCTTCTTCCCCGTGGAGGATCTGAAGATGTTCCGCTCCATCAACGGCCATATGTCCGGCCATGCCGAGATGCACAACATCAGGGGCGTGGATATGTCCACCGGCTCTCTGGGGCAGGGTCTGTCCGCCGCCGTGGGCATGGCGCTGGCCCTCAAGGGCGGCGGCAGCCGTGTTTACGCTCTCATGGGTGACGGCGAGATCGCCGAGGGTCAGATCTGGGAGGCCGCCATGTCCGCCGCCAAGTTCGGGCTGGACAACCTGTGCGGCATCGTGGACGTGAACGGCCTGCAAATTGACGGCAAGACCGCCGATGTCATGCCCTCCGAGCCGCTGGACAAGAAGTGGGAGTCCTTCGGCTGGCACGTCATCAAGGTGGACGGCCACGATCTGGAGACCATCGAAGCTGCTTTCGAGGCAGCCAAGGCCGTGAAGGGTCAGCCCACCGTCATTCTGGCCGCCACCGTCAAGGGCAAGGGCGTGTCCTTCATGGAGCACAACGCCGGCTGGCACGGCAAGGCCCCCAACGCCGAGCAGTATGAGCAGGCCCGCACCGAGCTGGCCGCCAAGATCGCTGAACTGGAGGTGCAGTAATATGGCTGAGAAGATCGCAACCCGTGCCGCCTATGGCGAGACGCTGGCTGCTCTGGCCCAGGAATATCCCAACGTGGTGGTGCTGGATGCCGACCTGTCCGGCTCCACCATGAGCAAGAAGTTTGCCGACGTGTGCCCGGAGCGGTTCTACAACATCGGCATTGCCGAGGCCAACATGGCGGGTATCGCCGCCGGTCTGGCCGCCTGCGGCAAGCAGCCCTTCATCAACTCCTTCGCCATGTTCGCTGCCGGCCGTGCCTGGGAGCAGGTGCGCAACTCCATCGCCTATCCCCGCATGAATGTGAAGGTCATCGGCTCCCACGGAGGCCTGTCCGTGGGTGAGGACGGTGCCACCCACCAGTGCATCGAGGACTATGCCATCATGCGTGCCATCCCCGGCATGATGGTGGTCTCCCCCTGTGACGGGCCGGAGATGCGTCTGGCGGTGAAGGCTCTGCTGGACTACGAGGGCCCCGCCTATATGCGCCTTGGCCGCCTGGCCGTGGACTCCATCACCGACGAGGTGGAGGGCTACACCTTCGAGCTGGGCAAGGGCAGCCAGCTTCGGGAGGGCAGCGATGTCACCGTCATCGCCACCGGCATGATGGTGCAGGAGGCGGTGAAGGCCGCCGACACCCTCAAGGCAGAGGGCATCTCCGTGCGGGTCATTGATATGCACACCATCAAGCCGCTGGATGCCGACATCGTGCTCAAGGCCGCCCGTGAGACGGGTGTTATCGTCACCAGCGAGGAGGCCAACATCATCGGCGGTCTGGGCTCCGCCGTCACCGAGTGCGTGGCGGAGGGCTGCCCCGTGCCCGTGGTGCGCCACGGCGTGAAGGACGAGTTCGGCCGCTCCGGCGAGGCCAAGCAGGTGCTTGCCGCCTTCCGGCTCACCGCCGAGGGCATCATCGACTGCGTGCGCAAGGCTCTGGAGCTGAAAAAGTAAAAAACTCCATCGGGCGGGCCGGAATCGGCCCGCCCGATCAAATGATGTAAGAAACATGTTCAGGGCGTCTGTCCTTTGGGCAGCCGTCTCCCTCGGCGGCCTTGCGGGCGGGTTTAGAACCCGCCCCTACGTCGACGTTCAGCAATACGCTGTAGGGGCGGCTCCCAGAGCCGCCCGATAAAATTACCCCGAATTTGCGAAAATAATTGTTGACAAAGGCATTTTCATCGGTTATACTAACTCTTGCCCTGTCGGGAGACAGCTTATGGCGGCGTAGCTCAGTTGGCTAGAGCACTCGGTTCATACCCGAGTTGTCACCGGTTCGAATCCAGTCGCCGCTACCATTCCCGAAGAAGCGGCGCAGCCGCCTCTTCGGGAAACCTCAACCCCGTGGCCCGTTGGTCAAGCGGTTAAGACACCGCCCTTTCACGGCGGTAACACGGGTTCGAGTCCCGTACGGGTCACCAATATGGAGGCTTAGCTCAGCCGGTAGAGCGCTTGCTTCACACGCAAGAGGTCACAGATTCGAGTTCTGTAGTCTCCACCAAACCCCTGATTTCGAAAGAAGTCAGGGGTTTTTCTTTTTCTCAGCCAAAGCCTTCCCCTCTGGGGAAGGTGGCACCGCCATAGGCGGTGACGGAGAGGTGTGTTCGGGCGCACACACAGGTGCGCCCCTACAGGAAAACCATCGGGTACGCCGTAGGGGCGGGTTCTAAACCCGCCCGCCCGATAGGATGCCTTGGGTAACAAGCCATCTGCCATGTCAGGCGCTTGATGGAACCGCTTGCACCGAAACACAGCAGGCACGAAGCGGCGAGCGGCTAAACCGCAGAGACAATTCAGCTTATCTCACGCCGGTCATAGACCGCTGCACCAATTCCTCTCTCCCGTAAAATTGGGGATTCTTAAGGGGTGAAAAGCCTGTGAACCGAGGATGCGTCCTTTGTATCCGAAGGCGAACCGGATGTTCTCCCCTTAAGTGCGTTTTTGGTTCCTTTTGCCGCAACTGCAAAAGGAACCCGCCGAAGGCACATTCACCTCTCCGCCCCTTTCAGGGGCACCTCCCCTCAAGGGGAGTCTTTTGAGGGCGCACACGCAGGTGCGCCCCTACAGAGCACCACCGAACACCGCCGTAGGGGCGGGTTCTAAACCCGCCCGCATGGGCCGCCGAGGGCGGCGGCCCCCACAGGGGATTTCGGTGGTCTGTCGTAGGCAAAGCCTTCCCCTTTGGGGAAGGTGGCACCGCCGCAGGCGGTGACGGATGAGGGTTCAAACGGGCCGCCGAGGGCGGCGGCCCCGCAGCGTTAAGAAAATGTGCCAGCGGCACATGTTTAGCGTAGGCCGCAGCAGCTATGCTGCGAGGAAAGGGCAGTTCATTAGAAGC
>JAZNQA010000141.1:0-2033 GCA_045589915.1 Candidatus Enterenecus sp. | reverse complement strand
TCCCGACCTCATTACTTTCTCCAAGGATGCCGCCGAGCTACTGTCCGACTTGCAGTCCCCCAACGAGCGTATGTTTCTGCTGACCTTTACCATCGCCAATCTGGCTCCCACCCGGCACCTGCTGGAAAACGATGTATACACCGTTTCGGGTATCGCACAGAAATATAACTGTGCCATCAAGCGGCTGGATTGGCAGCAGGAGCAGGCTTTCGTTTCTTCACTGGTGCTGGGTTATAACGGCATTGAGATCCAGCGTGGAATGACCACAAGCTCCACGGCGATTTTCATTCCCTTTATGACCCGTGAGCTTCGGATGGACGGACAGGCCCTGTACTACGGCATGAACGCCCTTTCCCACAATGTCATTATGGCAGACCGCAAAAAACTGAAATCGGCCAATGGTCTGTACCTTGGCTCCACAGGCTCCGGCAAGTCCTTTGCGGCAAAGCGTGAGCTTATCAATGTTTTCCTTGCCACCAATGACCGCATTGTGGTGGTTGACCCCATGGGCGAATATGCCCCGCTGGTCAAGCGCTTGGGTGGACAGGTCATTGAGATTGCCCCGGACAGTCCCAACCATATCAATCCCATGGACATTCAGATGGGTGTGAACGATGAAGATAGTCCGCTGTCCATGAAGGCCGATTTTCTGCTGTCCCTGTGTGAGCTAATCGTCGGCGGCAAGGAGGGCTTGCAGCCCATTGAAAAGACAGTCATTGACCGCTGTGTGCGGCTGGTCTACCGGGAGCTTGCGCTGGGGATCGGCAGCGGGGATATGCCGCTGTTGCAGGATTTGTACGAGGAACTGCTGCGGCAGCCGGAGCCGGAGGCAAAGCGTGTTGCCACGGCGCTGGAGCTTTACTGCACCGGCTCTCTTAACCTGTTCAATCACCATACCAATGTCCAGACGGATGCCCGTGTGGTCTGCATCGTTCTGAAGGGCATGGGTGAAAACCTCCGTAAGATCGCCATGCACATCACCAACGAATTTGTGACCTCTGCGGTGAATACCAACCATGCCCAGGGACTGGCTACATGGGGATATTTTGATGAGTTCCACATTCTGCTCCGTGACCCGCTGACGGCCAGTTACTTTGTAGCGGTGTGGAAGATGCTCCGCAAAAAGGGCTGTGTACCCTCTGCGCTGACGCAGAATGTCAAAGACCTGCTGGCAAGCCGGGAGATCGAGGCCGTCCTCGACAACACGGATTTTATGATCCTGCTGTCACAGGCCCAAAGTGACCGGGCCATCCTTGCAAAGCAGCTTGGCATTTCCGAGCATCAGCTCTCCTACATCACCCATTCCAATTCCGGCGAGGGCCTGCTGTTCTATGGCAGCGTGACGATCCCCTTTGTAGACCGTTTCCCCAAGGGTGAGATCTACAATCTGCTGACCACCCGCCCGGAGGATGTGGCCCATGAGTGAGCCTAAAAAGGCCGGGGCTACTTCGGGACAAAAAGTCCCAAAGTCCAAGTTCCGGCAGAAAAGCGAACAGGAGCGTGTTGCCGAGTCGAAGCTCCGCATGGAGAAACAGGCCGACAAGCTGGAAAAGGCCAAGGAACGCCTTGCCAATCAGAAAACGCCGAAAAAGCCCGGCCCCGTGAAAAAAGCGGGGCGGGCTGTGGGTAACACCGTACACGGCTATGTGCATGGAAAAATCTACGAGGTGGAGCATGAAAATGTAGGCACCGAGGGCGCACATCAGACGGAGATCGTGGGTGAGGCTGTTCTCCGGCATGGCACACGGTTTGCCCAAAAGCAGATACGGGAGCATCCCCAAAAGGCTGTCCACAAGGCTGAAAGCAAGCACATCAAGGCAACCGCTGAATATCAGTACCGGGCTACCGTACAGGAACAACAGGAAATGAAGGGTAACACCGTTTACCGCTACTGGCAGAAACAGCGCTACAAAAAGCAATACGCAAAGCAAGCAAGGGAGGCCGCAAAGCAAGGCGCCGCCGCAGCAAAAAAGACGGCAGAGGCTACGGAAAAGGCGGCGTCCGGGATCGTGGCCTTTGTCAAGCGGCATCCC
>JAZNQA010000140.1:0-4580 GCA_045589915.1 Candidatus Enterenecus sp. | reverse complement strand
CACCCTCATTCCGCCCTCCTCGATGAGAAGGTATTGCTCATGCCGGAAGTCATCCGGGCGGTACACACCATCCTCCCGCACCGTGAGACCGAAGCTGTCCGTGGGATAGCTTCTTTTCTTTTGGTTGCACGAGAACAGGGTGAGGCCCTCATCCAGCGCCAGCTCATCATCCACGAACATCAGACGGTGGCTGCAAGCCAGCGCCGGATCGAGGCCGATGTCCCGCTGGGAGCCGTGATAATGGGGCTCAAACACATGGCGGCTGAGGTAGACAGGCGCAGAGCCGTTCTCCGCCAGAAAGCGGGTCAGACCGCCGCCGTGATCGTAGTGGCCGTGGGAGAGAATGGCGCAGTCCACGCCCCTCAGGTCGATGCCCAGCTTTTCGGCGTTGTCCGCAAAGGCCCCACTCGCTCCCGCATCAAACAGGATCTTGTGCCCCTTCGTTTCAATATACAGACTCAGGCCATGTTCTGCGGTCAGGTCGTCCCGCAGGGAGGTGTTTTCCACCAGTGTCCAGATTTTCATCCGATCCTCTCCTCCGTGTGCCTCACTTGACCGGCCAGTTCCTCTGCCAGCCTGTGCCCCCTCCTGGGGTAGAGTGCGCAGGGGTCTTCATCCCCCTCCAGCAGGATCAGATAGCACTCATCTCCCACCTTAACCGCTTTGTTCATCGTGCAGGAGACCCAGACGCTTTCTTCCGCTCCAAAGACCAACTGGCAGTAGCGGTTAGTGCTGTCGGCATGGACCATGGTTTTGTCAATGACTGTCCGGGCAAGGACAGCAAATCGGTTTTCGTTTAATTTTCTCATCTTAGCAGACACTCTCAGAATGTTACGCAGACCAATGTAATACCCGAAGAAGGCGGTCACAGGCAGTCCGACGACCACAAGGCTGATGAGGGTATTGGTCGCTCCGTTACCCAGCACGATCTCCAGCACCACCACCGCCAATGCCACGAGCACAAACAGAGCGTAGCACAATAATTGCAAGCGATAGCGCTGATCTTTGATGATTTGTTTAACAGAAATGGTTTTCATCGTACCCTCCATGGATATCTGACCTGTTTTGCAGCACTTCAGACCGGCCAATTGTAACATAATTCCAACGCCTCGTCAAATCCGCTCCACACCATACCCAACAACACAAAAACAGGGGTCACCTCATCGGAGGTGACCCCTGTTTTCATGCGATATGGATTACTCAGCGGCGGAGACGGCAGTGATGTGGGGGTTGACGCCCTCATACCAGTACAGGAAGCCCACCATGTCGATCTTGTCGCCGATCTGCAGCGCCTCAACAGCGTTGTACACATCGGTGGTGTTGTCGCACAGGTAGGACTCCACGGTGAAGGTGTAGGTCTCGCCGTTCAGGGAGACGTTGAAGTACAGGTCGTTGCCGTCCTGACCGGAGCCGTCCCAGTTGTACAGGAAGGGCACGTCGTTGCCGTCGGCATCTTTGGAGGCCACGACGGTCATGCCCTTGAAGCTGACCAGCTCGTTCTGATGCTTGATGAGCTCATCGGTGCCCAGCCAGGCGGTGGCATCCACGGGCTCGGCAACATAGCTGCCCTCCAGGATCTCGAAGGTGGCGTCCACCACCTCCACCTCGCCGGACCACTCGGTCTTATAGCCGGTGACACGGATCTTGGTGCCCACGGTGAGCTTCTCATAGTCCTCGGCGGAGCAGGCCATCTCGTACAGGAAGTAGGCGCCGTCCTTGTCCTGGGTGTAGACGGTGGCCTTGTCCTCCCACCAGGACTGCTTGGCCTGCACATAGGTCTCGATGACCACTTCGGTGTCCAGCTCGGCGGCCACATACTCCTCGTAGGTCATGACGCCCTCGGACTTCACATCGGTGTCAGCAGCGGGTTTCTTGGAGCCGCAGGCAGTCAGGGACAGGGCCATGACCAGCAGCAGCAACAGTGCGGTGATCTTTTTCATGTTTTCTATCTCCTTTGCAATGGGATGTTCTAAACGGAACGAGTACATTATACACGAAATGGGAAAGAAATCAATGCTAATCTGTCTTGACAGCCCGTTTCTTCTTCACTTCGTTTCCCACCACATAGAGGATCATCAGCAGCCATGCAGCGCCCAGAACGGCAAGCAGCGTGATGGCGGGCTTGGGCAGGGAGCCGAGCTGGGTCTTCCCCGCTGCGGCGGCGGCGCCGCCCTGATCCAGATGGTAGAGGGACATCATATCGGAATAGAGCGCCTGGATATACTCGTCGTTGACCTCCTGCTTGCGTTTGACGGACTTGGTGACGTTCTCGATCATCTGCCCCGCCGCATCACGAAGGGAGGCGGAGCCGTTGAATACCGGCGTGACGAAGGTGTGCTCCGTGTTGTCCAGCAGCAGGTTGGACGCCTTGATCTTCACATCGTAGTAAGTGTCGTTGTCCTCGCCGCAGCGGGAGAGATAGTCCTGATACTGGGTGCTGTTCTGCGCCTTGGAGGTGACGGGGACGTAGCCCTCTGTCTGGGCGTAGGCGATCTGCACCTCGTTGGTGAGCAGGTACTGGGCGAACAGCCACGAGGCCAGCACCTCCTGGGGGTCAGACTTGTTGAACACACAGACTGAGGGGCCCTGAGAGATCATTTTGGGGTTGGCGGGATCGAACTGGGGAATGGGCATGACTTCGGTCTCAAACTCCACGAATTTGTCCTCGCTGATGTCGGACAGGGGTGCATAGGAGCCCATCCATGTGGCGCCGGCGGTGGAGTCCACGGCAAACACGCACTGCCCCGCATTGAGGAAGTTGGCGGGGTAGCTGGAGATCTTAAAGGTGGAGAATGCGCCGGTGGCGGCGTGCTCCGCCACGGTATAGAGGATGTCCTCGGTGGTGTCGTTGAAGATGAGGATCTCACCCTCCCCATTGGAGTAGCCCGCCCCCTGCTGGGCCAGCATCTGGATCATCATATTGTCCGTGGACTTGTAGATGAAGGGGATCATGACCTTCTGCCCGTTGAGGAGGTAGGTGCCCTCCTCATCCTTCGCAGCGGCCGCCTCGGACACCTCCCACACGAAGTCCCACGTCAGCACCTCCGGCAGGGTGTAGCCCAGGGCCTCCACATAGGTCTTGTTGATATAGCAGGCCTCGGTGGAGCGCATATAGGGGATGGCATAGTAGCGCTCCCCGATGGAGCACTCCCCAAGGAACTGGGGGATGATCTCGTCCACGGTGGGGGAATCGAAGCGCAGCTCACTGCCGCCCAGACCGTACTGCTCATGGACGAACAGCTCGTCCAGCGGAACCACGCTGTTGGTGCCGGTGAGGTAGGTTGCAATGTGGTCGGGATAGGTGATGCAGACATTCGGAGTGGTGTTGGTGGCGATGTTGGTGATGACATCGTTATAGATCTTGCCGTAGTCGGTATACAGGCGGAGATTCACCCTGATATTGGGGTAGAGGGCCTCAAAATCCGAGATGGCCTTTTCGTAGATGCGGGTCTGGGTGATGTTGGTGTCGTTCTTGGCCCAGAAGGTGATCTCGTACTGGCGGGTGGTGTCGAACTGTTCGGGCACAGCAAATTCGCTCAGCCCACGGGAGCCGTGGCAGCCGGTGAGCAGCAGAGAGAGCAGCAGCGCCGGCAGCACCAGAGCGGCCATCAGTTTGCGCAGCGGTTTCATCCCTTGGTGCCTCCTCTCGCCACGCCCTCCATGATCTTCTTGCGGAAGATGAGGAACAGCACGATGAGCGGCACCGAAATGACCACCACAGCCGCCATCATGGCGGGGATGTTCTCACGGCCGAATCCATTCTCCCGAATGGCCTGAATGCCGTTGGACACGAGGAAGCGGCTCTCGTCGTCGGTGATGAGCCGGGGCCAGACGTAGGAGTTCCAGCACTCGATGACCTTCAGGATGGTGATGGTGACCAGCGTGGGCCTGCAGATGGGGATCATCACCTTACGCAGGTAGCGGAAGTCCGAGGTGCCGTCCACCTTGGCGGCGTAGTACAGCTCGTCCGGGATCTGGGCGAAGTTCTCACGCAGCAGGTAGATGTAGAACACGGAGGCCACCGAGGGCAGGATGAGGCCCATAAAGGTGTTGCGCAGATCCAGATTGGTGACGGTGACAAAGTTGGTGATGATGACCAGCTCGTTGGGGATCATCATGAGGGACAGAATGACGGTGAAAGCGATGTCCTTGCCGGGGAAGTCCAGCCGGGCAAAGGCGAAGGCCGCCAGAATGGTCACCACCAGCATGATGGCGGTGGTGGCCACGGTGAAGATGAGGGTATTGAGGAAATAGCCCGCCAGCGGCACCGCGGTAAACGCCTCCACATAGTTTTGCAGCGTGGGCGACAGGGTGAAGAGCTGGGGGATGTATTCCGAGTTGTAGGCGCTGTAGCTCTTAAAGGACGTGAGGATCATCCAGTAGAACGGAAACAGCACGATGAGGGCCCAAACGGACAGCAGCACATAGGTGACCACCTTGATGACCAGCTTGCGCGTGCGGGCAGACTTTTCAATTCGTTCAAAATCTACTTGTTTTCCCATATGCAGACCCTCACGAATAATGGACGTGTTTCTTGCTGACCAGCAGGTTGACACAGGTGATGGTCAGCACAATGGCGA
>JAZNQA010000139.1:0-3672 GCA_045589915.1 Candidatus Enterenecus sp. | reverse complement strand
AATGCGGTACTGCTGGATGTCCGGGCGGTTCTCCTCCACGGGGCGGACGGTGATCTCGGCGGGGTCACGCTGGTACACCCACGAGATGTCCATCACCTCACGGCTGATGGTGGCGGAGAACAGGCCGAGGTTCCTGCGGTGCGGCATCCTGTCCAGAATACGGGTCACATCCTGCACGAAGCCCATGTCCAGCATACGGTCGGCCTCGTCCAGCACCACGGTCTGCACATCGTCCAGCCGGACGGTGCGCCGCTTCATGTGATCCATCAGGCGGCCGGGGGTGGCCACCACGATCTGGGGCTTGTTCTTGAGCTGGGTGATCTGCTTGTCGATGGGCTGGCCGCCGTACAGGCACACCACCCGCACGCCCTCCCGGAAGGCACACAGGTCACGCAGCTCGTCCCGGATCTGGATGGCCAGTTCCCGGGTGGGAGCCAGGATCAACCCCTGTACCTTGTCGGACTCCGGGTCGATGTGCTCCACCATGGGGATGCCGAAGGCATAGGTCTTGCCCGTGCCGGTGGGCGCCTTTGCCACCACGTCCTTCCACTCCATGAAGAAGGGGATGGCACCGCCCTGAATAGCGGTGGCCTTGGTGAAGCCCTTCTTATCCAGCGCCTTCAGCGTGGCCTCGGACAGACCCAGATCCTTGTAAAAAAACTGCTCTTGTACTTCTATTCCGTTGATTTCCATGGTGCCGTTCCTCTCTGTGTACAACTTAGTAATGTAGTATACCACAATCCCGGCCATAACGCAAACATCAGACGGAAAAAACTGCCCCTTGAATTCCTACAAAACATATGGTATTTTAGGAGTAGCATAACAGAAAGTGGGGCGATCCCATGAAGATCTCCACCAAGGGGCGGTATGCCCTGCGGCTGATGGTGGACCTGGCCAAGACCGGCGACCGTCAGCCCGTTTCCCTCAAGGACATAGCCCAGCGGCAGCAGCTCAGCGATAAATATCTGGAGCAGATCGTCACCCCCCTGTCCCGTGCGGGGCTGGTGCGTTCGGTACGGGGTGCCGGGGGCGGCTACCTGCTCACCCGCAGGCCGGAGGAGTATACCGTGGGGGACATTCTGCGCCCACTGGAGGGCGATCTGGCTCCCGTGGAGTGCGCCACCGACACCAGCTATTGCGAGCGGTGCGGCGAGTGCGTCACCGTGGAGCTGTGGCAGGAGATCCACCGGGCGGTGTCTCAGGTGGTGGACAACACCACGCTGGCCGATCTGGTGGAGCGTTCCCAGCAAAAGCAAGGATGATCAGAAGAAACGCAGTGTTGCGGTCAGGTATTACCTGACCGCAATTATTTTATGAAAAATTATTGACAAACAATAATTCCGCTGTTATGATACAGTCAAAGATTATCGTAACACAATAATTCCCTATCGGAGGTGTCCTATGAAAGAACTTGCGAAGCGGGATTGGTTCCCGCCTGCGGCAGCGGCGGCTCTGGGCGGCATACTGGCGGCGCTGCTCTGCCTGATCGGTCATACCGATCTCATTGCCTTGCCGGCACGGCTGGGAGGCTGGCTGCGTGCCCTTTCCCTGTCGGGCGGCGGCGGCAACGCCGTCGCATGGGCCGTGGTGGCAGCGATCAGTCTGCTGCCTGCCCTGGGTCTGCTGTGGCGGGGGCGACGCAGGGCGGACTGGCTGCTTCTGCTCACTGCGGTCATCCTGTTCGCCGGGCTGTATTTTCTGGTCAACCCCGGCCTGCTGTGCCTCCCGGTGCATGACGGTTCCCTGTCCTTCCGCATAGACGCCGCCAGCATGGCGCAGATGTGGGGCTTGGGGGTGGTGTCCTGCGTGGAGGGCACGCTGGCGGCATGGGCGCTGCTTCGGCTGCTGTCCGCCACGGAGCACGCTCCCGCCCGGCTGCTGCCCCGTGTGCTGCACTGGGCGGCGCTGCTGTACGCCCTGTTCGTGGGCTTTGCCGCCGTATCCGGTGTGGTGGGCGATATTTCTGCCGTGGCGGCGGGCAACACCGATCTCTCCCGGGTGACCGGCAGCAGCATCCTGCTCATCGTGGTGGCTCTGCTGGCCCTCATCCCTCAGATCATGGGCGCTGTGATCATCCTGTGGGGCAGCACGCTCACCCATGCGCTCAACGCCGACCCCTTCGCGGAGGAAACGGTGGCGCTGGCGGAGACCATCACCCGCCGGTGCGTACGGGTGGCCTGCCTGTCCCTGCTGCTGTCGGTGGTTGGCAATGTGCTCCAGCTCCTCTGCGTGCCGGTGGCGGCTTCGGTCACCTTCCATGTGCAGCTCCCCATCCTTACACTGGCGCTGTGCGCGGCGCTGTTCCTGCTGTGCCGCTATTTCCGGCAGGCCAAGGCGGTCAGCGACGACAACGCCTCCATCATTTGAGGTAACACTATGGCCATCACGGTACATTTGAGCGAGGTGCTCAAGGCACGGGGCATGACGGCCAAGGAGCTGTGCGCCAAGGTGGGCATCACCGAGGCCAACCTGTCCATCCTGCGCTCCGGGAAAGCCAACGGCATCCGGTTCCACACCATCAATAAGATTTGCTACTATTTGGACTGCGACGTGGGAGACATCCTGCGCTTCGACGGCAGATTGGAGGAAGACCATGAAGCATAAACTGTTTGCCCTGCTGCTGGCAGGCGCGCTGCTTGCCCTGTCCGGCTGCTCGCTGGCGCAGCCTGCGGAAACTGACGAAAGCAGCCCCCACGGCGACCGCCTGATCGGCGCGTATGCTACACAGGAAAATTGGAACGAGGAACCCGACTATACCCACTGGGTGGAGTACGGTTCCGACACGATCGACACGGAATTTGGTGCGTTGGATCTCCCCAACCTGATCCTCAAGGCGGAATATGATGAGGAGACACAGAGCTACACCTTCCCCGGCATGGATGGATATGCCCTGTTCGCGGTGACCCGGACGCTGAATGACGCTCCCTACACTCACGGCGTGAATGAGATGTTCAACGCCAACATCCAGGTCAGCGCCACCGACACCGGCAGCAGCTACGATCTCAGCGGTACGGTTTACCACGGCTCACCGCTGGGGCAGTCGGAAGAGCAGCTCGGGCAGGATGGCCGCGTTTGGGCGGTATATAGTGTCTACCAGATGGCAGACGGAACCGTTTATCTAAGCAGCCTCTCCGACAGCTATATAGGTCCCGGCACCATGACCATCACCCTGAATGAGACCTACACCACCACCGAGAACGGCGAAGAAACAGAGATCTATACCAATGTGGCCGTCACGCTGGAATACATCGAGCAGCTTACCACCCTCACCGTCCACCAATACGGTGCGGACGGCCAACTGCTGGACACTGCCGAGCTGCCCATCACGGAGGAGCTGCCCGCCATCCAATGGCACGCTGACGCCGTCTGGGCTGCCGTGGAGGAGACTCGGGGCGGGGAACAGACCCGCACCGTCATTGACCGCCCCTTCGGGGATGAGCCATCGGCGTATCACTCCGTTATCATGCTTGATAACAACGGATTTGGCGTGGGGGCCATGCTGAACTTTGAATAAGCCTGACAGCGCCTCCGCTCTTGCGGGGGCGCTGTTTTTTGCGGACTGCTGCAGGCCGTCTCTCCAAAGCCTCCCTCTGATGAGGGAGGTGGCACGGCTGTGCCGTGCCGGAGGGAGAGATCATGGATGCCCCGCAGTATCTCTCCCCCAGTCTCGCT
>JAZNQA010000138.1:0-16911 GCA_045589915.1 Candidatus Enterenecus sp. | reverse complement strand
CACGCCCCGGCAGATGCGCTCGAAGTCGGCGGTGTCCCGCTCTTTGTCCACGCCGCCCTGGGCATAGAGGTTGCGCAGGATGAGCTGCTGCCCCTGAATGGCCAGCATACTGCGGTCCAGCCGGCGGTTGCCGCAATGGACGTAAAACACCTCGATGAAGTGGTGGACGGCATTCACATGGGCGGACGGAGTCTGAGCAGCCTTGAATTCCTCCAGCCGGCGGCGGAGCTGCCCCGCCATCACCACATGGTCACCCCGCTCCATGGACAGCTTGGCGGCGGCGCAGTGGAGGGTGGTGGCGAGCTGCTGGATCTCCTCCACATCGGTGGGCTCCAGCACCAGCACACGGGCGCCCACATTGTTCTCGTAGGTGACCAGCCCCTCCTGCTGGAGGCGGTTGATGGCCTCACGGATGGGAGTGCAGCTCACGCCAAGGGTGTCCTGCAGCTCGTTGACGTTCACCTTGCTGCCCAGCGGCAGCCGCAGGGTGATAATATCGGTGCGCAGACGCTCGTAAACCTGATCCACCAGAGAACGCTTTTTGATGCCAGCCATAGGACAGCCCTCCAAAAATTTCATTTCTTGCAATATGTAATATATCAGGTTTTGCGGCCGATTGCAAGGGGCTGCACGGGCTTGCCCAGCCAAAAAAATACAAAACCCGCCCCGTGCCCTTGTGGGATGTGACGGAGCGGACGGCCGGATTTTGTGAATAATTTCGACAAAGATTTCTTGACTTTTTGTGGGAGTATGCTATTCTAAAAGTGGAAATCTTGCAAGATATAGAATCCTGCTTGACCTGTGCATGACGGGAAAGGAGAAAAAACGATGGTGTACAAGACGTTTGAGGAAGTGATCGCAGCCGCCAAGAGCAAGCCCGGCACCGCCCGCATGGCGGTGGCTGCCGCCGGAGATGCCCATACCATCGAGGCCGTCCTTATGGCACGGGCAGAGGGGATCGCCACGCCGGTGCTGGTGGGCGACAAGGCCGCCATCCATGCCGCCCTCACCGAGCTGGGCGCTGCGGTGCCGGAGGAGGACATCTACGACGTGCCCGACCCTGCCGAGGCTGCCCGCCGTGCGGTGGCGCTGGTGGTGGAGGGCAAGGCGGACTTCCTGATGAAGGGCAAGCTGGACACCTCCGTGCTGCTCAAGGCGGTGGTGAACAAGGAGTGCGGTCTGGGACAGGGGCGCACCATGAGCCACTTCACCATGTTTGAGGTGCCCGGCTATCACAAGCTGATGGTGCCGGTGGACGGCGGCATGGTCACCTATCCCACCCTGGAGCAGAAGAAGGACATCATTCTGAACACGGTGGATACCCTGCGAGCCATGGGCTATGACCAGCCCAAGGTGGGCGTGGTAACCTGCGTGGAGAAGCTCAATCCCAAGATGCCCGAAACGGTGGAGGCCGACCAGCTCAAGCAGATGAACCTGCGGGGCGAGATCCCCGGCTGCGTGGTGGAGGGGCCCATCTCCTACGACTGCGCCATGTCCAAAGAGATCGCTGACTTCAAGGGCTTCGTCAGCCCCTGTGCCGGAGACTGCGACGTGCTGGTGGCCCCCAATATCCACGCGGGCAACATCATGGGCAAGATGCTCACCGTTACCTGCGGAGCCAAGATGGCGGGCTTCATCGTGGGCGCCAAGTGCCCCATCGTCATGACCAGCCGCGGCTCCTCCCCGGAGGAAAAGTACCTGTCCATCGTCATCAGCGCCGTGGCGGCGCAGCGGTAAGGGGGGCTGACCATGGAACGCCTGCTCATTCTCAATCCCGGCTCCACCTCCACCAAGCTGGCGGTGTTTGACGGGGAGGAAGCTCTGTTCACCGAATCCATCACCCACTCCGCTCAGGAGCTGGCCCCCTTTGACTGCGTGGCCGACCAGTACGGCTTCCGTCGGGATCTGGTGCTGGACTGCCTGAAGCGCCATGACATCCCCCTGACTTCCCTCACCGGAGTGGTCTCCCGGGGCGGCCTTCTCACCGCCATTGAGGCGGGCGCCTACGCCGTCAATGACGACATGGTGTGGCAGCTCAGGCACAAGCCCCGCAACGAGCACGCCTCCAACGTGGGCGCCATGATTGCCAAGGCCATCAGCGACGAGCTGGGTATCCCCGCTTTCATCTACGACGGCGTCACTGTGGAGGAGCTGCTCCCCATCAACAGGATCACCGGCCTGACCACCATGCACCGCAAGGGCATGGGGCACAACCTGAACACCCGTGCCGCCGCCCTGCGCTATGCCCGTGAGCAGGGCAAGGAGTATAAGGACATCACCGTCATCGTGGCCCACTTGGGGGGCGGCATCTCGGTGAACCTCCACCACAACGGCCGCATCGAGGATTTCATCAACGACGAGGAGGGCCCCTTCTCCCCGGAGCGTGCAGGGGGGCTGCCCATGTTCGATGTCATTGCCGCCTGCTTTGAGGAGGGCATGACCCGCAAGGAGATGATGAAGACCGTCAAGAGCCGTGGCGGTCTCATGGCCCATCTGGGCACCACCGACAGCCGTGAGGTGGAGAAGATGATCGAGGGCGGCGACGGGCACGCCAAGCTGGTGTACGACGCCATGATCCTCAACATCGCCAAGAACATCGGCAAGATCGCCCCCGGTGTGTGCGGAAAGGTGGACGCCATCCTGCTCACCGGCGGCATTGCCCACTCCAAGTACGTCACCGAGGCCCTGCGGGAGCGGGTGTCCTTCATCGCCCCGGTGGTGGTCTACCCCGGCGAAGACGAGATGAAGTCGTTGGCGCTGGGCGGCCTGCGTGTCCTGCGTGGGGAAGAGCCCGCCAAGGAGTATGTCAGCCCTGACCGCCCCCGATAACGGAGCTCTCCATTGTTTATGTACAAAAGGTATGCTGCAACCCTGTGTTGCAGCAGACCTTTTTTTATAGGATGAGCCCCGCCACCAGCAGCAGGAGCACCACTCCGAAAATGATGAGGATGAGCTTCCACGAGAATTTCAGCCAGCGGTCATAGGGCACCCGCCCAATGGCCAGCGCGCCCATGACCACGGCGCTGGTGGGGGTGATGAGGTTGATGATGCCGCAGGCGGACTGAAAGGCGGTGATGATGAGGTCACGCCCCACCCCTGCAAAGTCCCCCAGCGGGGCCATGATGGGCATGGACAGGGTGGCCAGCCCGGAAGTGGACGGGATGAGGAAGGACAGCGGCAGGTAGATGAGGTAGGTGAGCACCAGAAATACCACCTCGCCCGCCCCGCTCAGGGCGGTCTCACCCCAGCTCAGGATGGTGTCGGTAATCTTGCCGTTGTTCATGATGACCGTGATGCCACGGGACACACCGATGATGAACGCTACCCCCAGCAGTTCCGATGCGCCGGACACGAAGGAGGACACCGTTTCCTCCTCTCCCAGCCGGCAGCACAGGCCGGTGATGATGGAGGCCGCCAGAAACAGGGCGGACAGCTCCGGGAACCACCAGCCCAGCGTGGGGAGGGGTACCCCCATGTCCTCAAAGGGGATGACGGCGTACACCATCACCAGGAAGGTGACGGCGAAAAAGGTCAGCGCCAGCTTCTGAATGCCGGTGAGCTGCCGTTCCTCCTGTCGCAGGGCGCCGAAATGCTCCAGATGCTGGCTGCGGTGGTCGGCCACCAGCGAGCGGGAGGGGTCTGCCTTCACACGGGCGGCGTAGGACATGACGAACCAGATGGCCAGCCCCAGCAGTACCAGCAGGATGACCAGCCGGAGCAGGATGCCCTGCCCCAGGGAGATACCCGCAAAGCCGGAGGCAATGCCGGTGGCAAAGGGGTTGACGGTGGAGCCGATGACCCCCACCCCTGCGCCCAGCAGAATGGTGGCCACGGCGGTGACGGTGTCGTACCCCGCCGCCACCATGATGGGCAGTACCAGCGGATAGAAGGCGATGGTCTCCTCCGCCATGCCGAAGGTGGTGCCGCCCAGCGCAAAGGCGCACATGAGGATGGGGATGAGCAGCATCTCCCGCCCCTTGAGCCGCCGTATGATGTTGGCAATGCCCGCATCAATGGCCCCCGTCTTGGCCACCACCCCCAGAAAACCGCCCACCATCAGGATAAAGGCAGCGATGTCGATGGCCTCGTACAGACCCTCCAGCGGGGCGGTGACCACGGCGGTGATGGGCTGGCTCTGGCTCTCCACCTCGTGATAGCTGCCCGCGATGGGCTCCCCCTGCGGGGTGTAGTCGTATTCGCCGGAGGGGATGACCCATGTGAGGATGGTCATGAGGACGAGGATGCCGAACAGCACCGTATAGGCGGTGGGCATTTTGAACTTGCGCATGGCGGCCTCCTTATCCCCTGATGTGGGTGCCGCAGCCGCCGTTCAATGCCTTCAGCCCCAGATCCAGCGAGGTGATGATGGCGGTGCGGTTGGGAGCGGACTTGACAAATTCCACCGCCGCCTGCACCTTGGGCAGCATGGAGCCCGCCCCGAACTGCCCCTGGGCGGCGTATTCCTCCAGTTGGGCGGCGGTGACTTCACCCAGGTCAGTCTGATTGGGCTTGCCGAAGTGGATGGCCACGGCGGGCACCTCGGTGAGGATCATGAGGATGTCGGCCTCCATCTCCTGTGCCAGCTCACAGGCGGCCAGATCCTTGTCGATGACGGCGGCTACGCCCAGCAGGGAGCCGTCCGCCCCCTCCACCACCGGGATGCCCCCGCCGCCGCAGGCGATGGACACGGTGGTGTCCCACAGGGTCCTGATGGTGCCGATCTCCACGATGCGCTGGGGGCGGGGGGAGGGCACCACCCGCCGCCAGCCACGGCCGGAGTCCTCCTTCATGGTGTAGCCCTTGCTCTGGCTCAGCTCATCGGCCTGCTCCTTGGTGTAAAAGGGGCCGATGGGCTTGGTGGGGTTCTGAAAGGCGGGGTCGCCCTTGTCCACCACCATCTGGGTGACTACCGACACCACGGGGGTGTGGCGGTCACGGCGGCGGAGGGCGTCGGTGAGGGCCTGCTGGAGATGGTAGCCGATATAGCCCTGACTCATGGCCCCGCATACATCAAAAGGCATGGGGGGCGTAACCTCTGCTGCCGTCTCGCTGGCCAGCAGGATGCGCCCCACCTGGGGGCCGTTGCCGTGGACGATGACCAGCTCATATCCGGCGCAGGACAGCTCCGCCAGATATTCCGCTGTGCGCCGTGCCACCTGAAGCTGGGATGCGGCGGTGGGGGGGAGGGCCTTGTCCTCCAGCGCATTGCCCCCCAGCGCCACCACGACCTTGATGGGGGCGCTCATACGGTGGCCACCATGACGGCCTTAATGGTGTGCATTCGGTTCTCCGCCTCGTCAAACACCACGGAATGGCGGCCACGGAACACCTCGTCGGTGACCTCCCGAATGTCCACCCCCTTGTCCATCCACTCCTTGGCCAGCTTGGTCTCAAAGTCGTGGAAGGAGGGCAGGCAGTGCATGAACAGCACGTCGGGGTTGCCGGTGGCGGAGAGCATATTGTCGTCGATGCGGTAGGGGGCCAGCAGCTTGGCACGCTGGGGAATGAGCTCCTCCTCCCCCATGGAGGCCCAGATGTCGGAGTAGAGCACGTCTGCCCCCTTCAGGTCGTTCACGTCGTCGGACAGCTTGATGGTGGCGCCGGTGCGCTTGCCCTCCTCCTGACAGGCGGCGAGGATGGACTTGTCCGCCCCGTCGATGAGCTCACGGGGGCCGTAGCCCACGAAGTCCACACCCATCTTGCAGCAGCCGAACATCCACGCATAGGACATATTGTTGCGGATGTCGCCCACAAAGGCCACCTTGCAGTCCTTCAGGGGCTTGGCAAGGTGCTCCTCCATGGTCATCATGTCGGCCAGAATTTGAGTGGGGTGGTCAAGGTCGGTGAGGCCGTTGAACACGGGCACGCCGGAGTACTTGGCAAGGTCGATGACCACCTGCTGGTCAAAGCCACGGTACTCAATGCCGTCAAAGAAGCGGCCCAGCACCTTGGCGGTGTCCTCCAGGGACTCCTTTTTGCCCATCTGGGAGGAGCCGGGGTCGAGGTAGGTGACGTGCCCGCCCTCCTCCTTGGCGGCCACCTCGAAGGAGCAGCGGGTGCGGGTGGAGGTCTTTTCAAACAGCAGGACGATGTTTTTGCCCTTCAGGGCTTCACCGCACAGACCCATGCGCTTTTTGGCCTTTAGGTCGTGGGCCAGATCCAGCAGATAGCGGATCTCCTGCGCCGACAGATCCATGAGGGTGAGGAAGGATTTGCCTTTCATATTGACTGCCATAACTGTATTCTCCTTTTCAAATGGGTTCCCGCACCAGCGGCATGGTCATGCAGCGGGGGCCGCCCCGCCCACGGGACAGCTCGCTGCTGGGGATGGTGAGCACCTCAATGCCCGCATCCTCCATCACCCGATTGGTCACATAGTTGCGGCTGTACGCCACCACCTTGCCCGGTGCGATGCAGAAGGTGTTGGAGCCGTCGTTCCACTGCTCACGGGCAGCGTCGATCACCGAGCCGCCGCCGCACTTGATGAGGGTGACACGGTCGAGGTGCAGGTGCTCCTTCAGCAGCTCCTCCAGGCTTTCATGCTCCTCCGTGATGGACAGGTGCCCGCCGTGACCCTGCTCCAGCACGAAAACCCGCAGGTCGGAGGAGATGTTGGGGTGCATAGTGAACTTGTCGTAGTCCACCATGGTGAACACCGTATCAAGGTGCATGAACGCGCGGTTTTTGGGAATGTCGATGGCCAGCACCTTTTCAAAGCCGGTGTCGCCGTCCAACAGCTTTTTGGCCAGCAGCTCGATGGCCCAGGGCTGGGTGCGCTGGGAGATGCCGATGGCCACCACCTTGTCGCTGAGCACCAGAATGTCGCCCCCCTCCACGGTGGCGTGGCCGTGCCGCTCGTAGTAGACGGGGGTGTTTTTGTAGTGGGGGTTGTGCTGGAACACGTATTTGCCGAACAGGGTCTCCCGTCCACGGGTCACGGAATACATCCGATGGATGGACACGCCGGAGCCGATGGTGGCGAAGGGGTCACGGGTGAAGTAAAGGTTGGGGATGGGGTCGAGGACAAAGGGGTAGTAGTCGTCCAGATAGTCGGTGAGGTTCTTCTTGCCGTAGCCACGGATCTCCGCCTTGCGAACCCCTTCCATCATTTTTTCCACCATGTTTTTGGTGGACATGGCCTTGAAGTAATCCAGCATCATGGCGGTGCGCTTCTCCCCCCGAATGCCCGCCTCGGTGATATACTCCCGCAGGAATTGATCCTTCACCTCCGGATCGGTGAGGGATTCCGCCACCAGATCGGTGAGGTACACCACCTCCACGCCGTTTTTCCGCAGCAGGTCACAGAAGGCATCGTGCTCCTCCTGGGCGATCTTGAGGTAGGGGATGTCGTCAAACAGCAGCCGCTCGATATATTCGGGCATGAGGTTTTCCAGCTCCCGCCCCGGTCGGTGGAGCAGCACCCTCTTCAGCGGGCCGATCTCGCTTCTGATGTCAATGGCAGGTTGCGTCATGCCATCACTCCTTTCATTGCTGCGGTTACTATGCCCCAAAAGGAGGAAACTATGCAAAAAAAGCAGTCCTGACCATCTTTGGTCAGGACTGCTTTTTTGTGATAGAGTAGGTCAGCGCCCCTGCAGTTGACACAGGATCATCATGCAATGGGCAATGTCGGCACGGGTGGCGGCGCTGCGGGGCTTGAGCGTGCCGTTACCGCTGCTGTGGAACAGACCCACATCCACCGCCCATTCCATGGCGTCCATTGCCCAGGCGGGGGTCTGGTCGGCGTCAGAGAAGGAGTCAAGGGTGCGGGTGGAAGCGGGCTTGCCCATGTAGCGCCACAGCGTGGTGGCTACCTCGGCACGGGTCACGCCCGCCGTAGGCGTGGTGCCCACGGCGATGCCGGTGTCCTTGGCCCACTGCATGGCCTTGGCGTACCATGTGGAGCCGCCGTCCACATCCTCGCCGGCGGTGCGGGCCAGCACCGTGGTAAACATGGCACGGGTGATGGCGGCGTTGGGGTTGAACTTGCCGCCGCCCACGCCGTTCATGAGGCCCTCATCGGTGGCGAAACTCACGGCGGTGTAGTACCACGCATCGGCTTTCACGTCCACATAGCGGTTGTCCACATGGATGCGGCCCTTGGGCTGGCCGTAGGCCTGAGCGGTGATGACGCCGTTCAGCCCCTCGGAGATGTAATTGGCGGCCACCTCGTCCATGGTCAGGCCGAGATCCTCATGGGAGGAGGCGGACTTGAGGACGTAGTAGCTGCTGCCGCCCGCAGCCAGCGTGTTGGGAACGGCAATGGTGTACGTGCGGTTGGGGTCAAAGGCCTGTCCGCCCACGGTGTGGATGATGACCCGCTGGATGGAGGCGGGAGCGTAGTAGACAGAGCCGGGATACCGGCTGCCCTTTGCAAAGGCGATGCGGTTATGCACCGTGTACTCGATGCCGGACACCTGGGCAAAGCCGCCGGAGGGGAGGGTATAGGTACCGGCCTCCAGCGCCTCCAGTAGTTGGGCGCCGGTGATCTCCACCACGCTCAGCCTGCTGCCGGCGGGGAAAATGGTGCTCAGGCGCTGACGGGTGATGTCACCCTTAAAGATGGAGGCGTACATACTGCCGCCGTTGATGATGGCGGCATCGGCGTTCACTCCCGCATCCTTGGCGCTCCACAGCATGGCATCGGCCAGCAAGTCGCCCAGGGCGGTCTCCTTGGTCAGTCCGCCGGGGTTGGTGGCCACGCTGAGGTTCACCTGCGCCGTGCCCACCACTTCCGTGGCGGATTGCGAGGTGGACTGATGGATGGCGGCGATCCGGTTGGTGATGGTGCGGGTGGGGGTCACGGTGATCTCGTCGGGGGTCATGGTGCGGGACTGCGCCACGCCGCCGCTGATGTTGATGATGCCGATATGTTCCATTCCGCTCCCTGCGGAGGTGAGAATGGTGCCGTTGACGAGGAAGGTGCCGTCGGTGGCGGCCTTGATGTCCAGCAGGTCGGAGTGGGAATGACCGTCGATGAAAATGTCGATGCCGTCCACTTCGTTGAGCAGGTCAATGGAGCGGTTGCCCTCGGAGGCGTCGTCGATGCCCAGATGACCCAGACACACGATGACCTCGCAGCCCGCATCCTCCAGCGCTTCCACCTGGGCCTGGGCGCAGTCATACATCTCCTGCCCGCCCAGAACGGTGATGCCGGTGACGTTGGCGGGGGCGGCATCAGTGACCGTTTCCGGCGTGGCCAGCCCGAACACGCCGATCTTGATGCCGTCAGGTGCGGTAAACACCTTGTGGGTGGCGAAGGGGGCGGTGCCGTTGTAGCTGAGATTGGCGGCGAGGAAGGGGAACCCGGCCTGCCCCGCCAGGGTGGTCAGATTCTTGTAGCCGTAGCTGAACTCATGGGAGCCCACGGCGGCGGCGTCGTAGCCGGCCAGATTCATCAGCTCCACGGCGGTGGCACCCTTGGAGGTGTTCACGGCGGTGC
The DNA here is from genome assembly GCA_045589915.1 of Candidatus Enterenecus sp. Taxonomy (GTDB): domain Bacteria; phylum Bacillota; class Clostridia; order Oscillospirales; family Oscillospiraceae; genus Enterenecus. Next base: position 7,469 of record JAZNQA010000138.1, on the reverse strand, counting down.
TGCCGTAGCTGAAGTCGCCCGCATCCAGCAGCAGGACGTAGTCGCCCCGTGCCTCGTACATCTTCTTGATGGCGGCGATCTTGTCATATTCGTCGATGGAGCCGTGGACGTCGTTGGTGTGGAGCAGCACGATGGGGGTGGTCTGCTCCGCCTTGCGGGAGCCGGAGGCCAGCACCACGGCGGACACACCGCATACCACGAGCACGATCAGCAGCAGGGAAAGCAGTTTCTTCTTCAAACATTACCACCCTCTCTTTCTGTCTTTCTTGGTGTAGATGGTTATTTGGTGGCCCAGTTGCCGGTGGCGGCGGCGGTGAGGTAGGCGTTGATGAAGCCGACCAGATCGCCGTCCATCACGCCGTTGACGTTGGAGGTCTCAAAGGCGGTGCGGTTGTCCTTCACCAGCTGGTAGGGCATGAACACATAGGAGCGGATCTGGCTGCCCCACTCGATCTTGAGCTGGACGCCCTTGATGTCGGAGATCTTGTCCAGATGCTCCTGCTCCTTGATCTGCACCAGCTTGGAGCGCAGCATCTTCATACAGGTCTCACGGTTCTGGAGCTGGCTGCGCTCGGTCTGGCAGGCCACCACGATGCCGGTGGGCTTGTGGATGAGGCGCACAGCGGAGGAGGTCTTGTTCACGTGCTGGCCGCCGGCGCCGGAGGCACGGTAGACCTGCATCTCGATGTCGTCGGGGCGGATCTCCACCTCCACGCTGTCGTCGATCTCCGGGGTGACCTCGATGGCGGCAAAGGAGGTCTGGCGGCGGGCATTGGCGTCAAAGGGGGAGACACGCACCAGCCGGTGTACGCCGTGCTCACTTTTGAGGTAGCCGTAGGCGTTGTTGCCCTCGATACGGATGGTGGCCGACTTGATGCCCGCCTCGTCTCCGTCCTGATAGTCCAGAATGGAGTAGGTGAAGCCGTGGCGCTCCGCCCAGCGGGTGTACATACGGTAGAGCATCTGGGCCCAGTCCTGAGCCTCCGTGCCGCCGGCGCCGGACTGGAGGGACACGATGGCGGGGGCGGAGTCATACTCGCCGGAGAGCAAAGTCTCCAGACGGGCGTTTTCCATGTTGGCCAGCAGGGCGGCGAAGCCTTCCTCCACCTCGGCCACCAGGGACTCGTCCTCCTCCTCGTTGCCCATTTCGCACAGCACCATCAGGTCATCCCAGTCGGACAGACGCTTTTGCTGGGCGTTTACCTTGCTCTCCAGCTGGCTGATGCGCTGCTGCACACGGCGGGCCTTGTCCACGTTGTCCCAGAAGCCGTCGGAGGCGGACTCGGCCTGGAGCATATCCAGCTCCCGCTCGGCGGACTCCAGATCCAGCGACTGACCCAGAATCTCCAGCTCAGGCTTCAGATTATTCAGCTTGACCTTGTATTCATCAAATTGAAGCATAATTTCCTTCCTTTACCTGATAACAGGTCACAATATTGGTAACATACATTATATGCAAAGGCGGGGTGCTTGTAAAGAGTCAAAACGCCAAAAGGCGCACCCGGATGGGTGCGCCTTACCGTTGGGATGTCCGATTCATCGGTCGCTGATGCCGGGATCGGTCTCGCCCATGAAGATCAGGTCGTCAATATCCTGCGGGGGTCGCTCCGGCTCCCGTGGGGTGCGGATGTGGTGTGCCATCGTCATCTCTCCTTGCCTGTATTGTCTTTCATTCGGGGCATACAGGGTAGTATATGCACGTTGGCGTGCAACGATGACAGAAAATTTTTGAAATTTTTCCGCAGCGGCCGGTGTCCCGCCCCTACGGCAGACCATCAAACCTGCCTGTGGGGGCCGGCGCCCTCGGCGGGCCGATTGACACCTCTCAGTCAGCCTTGCGGCTGACAGCGTGCCCTACCCCCTCTGTCCTGCGGACATCTCCCCCTGACAGGGGGAGTCGGCCTCAAGGGGAGCCCTTTGGATACGCCCAAAACAAAAAGGGCCGCCACTTTGGGCGACCCTTTGGCAGATCATTATTCAGCGGAGATCATGAAGTAGTACACGGGCTGTCCGCCGGACAGCAGCGTGATCTCGGCGTTGGGGCACAGGCGCTGGAACAGCTCGTGCACCCGATTGGCGGTCTCCTCGCACACATCTTCGCCGTAGAAGATGCTGATGAACTCAGCGCTCTGCTGGCTGTCGGCCAGAGCGAGCTGCTCCAGCAGGGTGTCCAGATCGGCGTCGGTGCCGAACAGACGGCCATCGGCCAGCGCCATATAGTCCCCTTCCTTGATGGTAAAACCGTCAAAGTCGGAGTTGCGGGCGGCATAGGTCACCTCGGAGGTGCGCACGTTGCCCATGGCCTCCCGCATGGCGGCCACGTTGGTGTCCACATCGGCGTCGGGATCCAGCATCAGCATGGCGGACACGCCCTGAGGCACGGTGCGGGTGGGCACCACCACGATCTCCTTGCCCTCCACCAGACCGACGCACTGCTCGGCGGCCATGATGATGTTCTTGTTGTTGGGCAGCACGAACACCACCTCGGAGGGGGTGCGGGAGATGGCACGGAGGATGTCCTCGGTGGAGGGGTTCATGGTCTGACCGCCGGAGATGATGCCGTCCACGCCCAGATCACGGAACAGGGCGGCCATGCCGTCGCCGGCGCACACGGTGACCACGCCGTACTTTTTCTCGGCGGGTGCGATGGCGTCCAGATCCTCGGCGGCCTCCAGAGCGGCCTCCGCCATGTCCAGATCATCGGTGCTCTGGGGGGCACGGCCTGCGGCCATGTCCTCATACTGGGTGCGCATATTCTCGATCTTGGCCAGCTCCAGCGTGCCGTACTTCTGGGCCTCGGTGAGGGCGGCGCCGGGGATGTCGGTGTGGACGTGGACCTTAAAGGCTTCATCGTCCTCACCGATGACCAGACTGTCTCCGATGCTGTTCAGGTACTCACGGAAAGGCTCGATGGACTTGTCCACGGTCTTGCGCACGATGAACACGGTGTCGAAGGTGAAGGTGATCTCCTCATCGGAGAGGTTGGCGAAGTCGGCCTTGTCGTTGGCGGCAGGCAGCTCGTCACCGGCGGCTTCGGGGGCGGGGATGCCCCGCAGCTCGTTGAGCATACCCTGCAGGATGACCAGATAGCCCTTGCCGCCGGCATCCACCACGCCCGCCTTCTTCAGCACGGGGTTCTGGTTGATGGTGTCGGCCAGCGCCACCTCGCCCTCGGCAATGGCGGCCTCCAGCACGTACTCGGCGCTGTTCTGCTCCTCGGCAGCTTCCACGGCACGCTGGGCAGCCAGACGGGACACGGTGAGAATAGTGCCCTCGGCGGGCTTCATCACGGCCTTGTAGGCGGCGGAAACGCCCTCGCTCATGGCGGCGGCCAGCGCCTGACCATCGGCGGTGTCATACTCCTTCAGAGCCTTGGACACGCCACGGAACAGCAGGGACAGGATCACGCCGGAGTTGCCGCGGGCACCCCGCAGCAGGGCGGAGGCGTTGGTGGAAGCGGCCTGACCGATGGAGGTGGTGGGCTTCTTCCTGGCTTCGGTGGCGGCGGTGCTGATGGTGAGGGACATATTGGTGCCGGTATCACCGTCGGGCACGGGGAACACGTTGAGGTCGTTGATGGTCTGCTTCTGGGCGCTGAGGGCGGCAGCGGCATGGACGATCATGCGCTGAAACAATGCGCCGTCAATCTTATCGATCATAACTCGGAAAATTCCTTTCTGTCTGTCGGGCTTACCCGATCACCATAGAATCTACGCAGACATCCACTCTGCGCACGGATACGCCGGTCAGGCGGCTGACGTGGTACTTGACCTCGCTCTGGATGGAGCGGCTCACCGCCGTGAGGTTGACGCCGTTGTCCACGATGATGTGCAGCTCGATGGACACGGACTCGTCCTCATTGTAGGTGATCTTCACGCCCTTGGACATGGACTCACGGCGGAGCAGATGCACCAGACCGTCAGCCTTGGAGCGGAACGCCATGCCCTTGACGCCGTAGCAGCCGGTGGCGACGGCACCGGTGATGTTGGAGAATACGTCGCTGGTCAGGCGGATGCGACCCTTATCGGTGTAAAACTTCATGGAACCCCTTCCTTTCTTTGCGATGAAATGGAGCATGAGTGCATACTACTTGATTGTAACATTGTATTCGATTTTTTCAAAAAAAACAAGTGCTTGTTGGCCGCAAATGGAGGAAAAGCGGGAAAAGAGCGCACAAAAATTCTGTCAGGACGGGGTTGAAAGCCGTGAAATTTGCTGCAGGCAAGTTTTTTTCACATTCCCCATTGTATTTTTCTGTGCCATCGTGTACACTATAAGTACCTAAAAAAAGGAGTGATTGCTATGAAAGCTGCCAGCTGCATTTTGAAGATCGCTGCCGTGGTCGCCGCCGTGAGCGCTGTGGCCTGCCTGGTCGTCAGCTACTGGGACAAGATCATGGATGCGTTCTACACCATTTCCGACAAGATTCAGGAGAAGAAGGAAGCCCGCTGCTTCTGCGACTCCGACTGTGACGACTTTGACGACGTCGTGATGTGATCTGTGACGAAAAAATCCCCGACTGCGGTCGGGGATTTTTTGTTTCTATTTCAGCGCAGCCAGCACCACCTGCGCCATGCGGGTGTGATCCAGCGGACGATCCAGAAAATGTTCCAGCGCATAGATGGCCTGATGAATCAGCATGGGCAGACCGTTGCACACGGTCAGCCCTCTTATTTTGCCCTGCCGGAGCAGTTCGGTCTCCGCCGGGTGGTAGATCAGGTCGAAGATACCCGCCCCGGCGGGCAGGGCATCCAGAAAATCAAGGGTTTCAAACTGGCCGGGGCAGCCGTCCATGCCCAGATTGGTGCAGTTGACCACCAGCGTGGCGTCGGCGCACAGGGCGGCCAGCGTGCCCCCGTCAAATCCGGCGGGGGACAGGATGCCGGCGGGGTCGGCGGCGCACAGCGCCTCCGCCTTGGACAAGGTGCGGTTGCACACCCATACCCGTTCCGCTCCGGCAGCCGCCAGCTTGAGGGCCACCGCCTTGGCAGCGCCGCCGGCACCCAGCAGCACCACCCTGCGGGCGGGCCACAGGCCCGCCTCCTCCAGTGCGGCCAGGCAGCCCGCACCGTCGGTATTGTGGCCGATGCGTTTGCCATCCCGCAGGCAGACGGTGTTCACTGCCCCGCAGCGGGCGGCATCCTCCCCCAGCTCGTCCAGGAAGGGGAGAAGGTCCTCCTTGTGGGGCATGGTGGCGTTGAAGCCGGTGATGCCCTCCGCCTCTGCCCATGCCAAATATTCGCCCAGCCCGCCCCGTCGGACGGTGTGGGCGGTGTAGGGGATGTCCAGCCCCAGTTCACGGAGCATGGCGCCGTGGATGAGGGGGGACTTGGAGTGGAGTACCGGGTCACCGATGACTTGCAGCCTGCTCATTTGCCGCCCTCCAGAAACCAGTCCATGGCACGCAGGTAGCCGTCAAAGCCCAGTCCGTAGATCTGCCCCACGCAGGCGGGGGCGGTGACGGAAATGGCACGGAAGGGCTCCCGCTGGTCGATGTGGCTGATATGTACCTCGTAGGCGGGGACGGACACCGCCTTGAGGGCATCCAGAATGGCGTAGCTGTAATGGGTGTAGGCGCCGGGATTGATGATGATGCCGTCATATACGCCGTCGGCGGCGTGGATCTCGTCAATGATGGCTCCCTCGTGGTTGGACTGGAAGCAGCGGACGGAGGCGTTGTGGGCGGCGGCGTAGTCCTCGATGAGGCGGCAGAGGGAATCATAGGTCTGGTCGCCGTAGATGCCCGGCTCCCGCTTGCCCAGCAGGTTCAGGTTGGGGCCGTTGATGACAAGGAACTTCTTGGGCAAGGCATTGACCTTGGAGAGAATTTCATCCACCGTGGCTTCGGGGGAGGAGAAGTCAAAGGCCATCACGTCGGCCGCCGTGCGGTAGATGGGCAGGCGGCGGCGGAAGGTGTCCACAAAGGCGTCCTTGCCGTCCTGCGCCAGCGGTCTGCCCGCCATGGACACCGAGTCAAAGATGTCCTCGGCGGGGCGGTTGAGGAACACCAGCACGCCCTTGTCCCGCAGGGCGGACACATTGGCCTGCCGCAGCACGGCTCCGCCGCCGGTGGCGATGACCAGCCCGTCCTGACGGCTCAGTTCTCCGATGACCTGACTTTCCAGCTCACGGAAGGCCTCCTCGCCGTCAGCGGCGAAAATCTCGGAGATGGTGCGGCCGGAGAAGCCCTCGATGAGGGTGTCGCAGTCCACAAAGGGGCGGCCCAGCCGCTGGGCCAGAAGCTGGCCGCAGGTGGACTTGCCCGAGCCCATCATGCCGATGAGTACGATATTTTTCATGGAGCTCAGTCCTTTTCGATGTCCATCATGAGGTTGACCCGCCGTTCGTGGCGGCCGCCCTCAAAGTCGGTGGACAGGAAGGTGTCGGCAATGCGCTCGGCCATATTCTTGCCCACAATGCCCGCACCCATGGCCAGCATATTGGCGTTGTTGTGGCGGCGGGTCATTTCGGCGGAGAAGGGGTCGGCGCACAGGGCGCAGCGGATGCCCTTCACCTTGTTGGCGGAGATGGAGATGCCGATGCCGGTGGTGCACAGCACGATGCCCCGCTCACATTCACCGCAGGCCACCTGCTCGGCGGCGGCCCTGCCGTAGATGGGGTAGTCGCAGCTCTCGTCGGAGTAGGTGCCGCAGTCCACGATCTCGTGTCCTTTGGCGGTGAGATAGGTCTTCAGATGCTCCTTCAGCGCAAAAGCGCCGTGGTCGCAGCCCATGGAAATTTTCATATGGATCGACTCCTTATTCAAAATGTGGGATCAAAGCTTATGCTCCACAGGCTTGCGCCTGACGAAGGTGGTGACGTGGTCGAAGCCGCAGGCTTTCAGCAGCTCTGCCGCCTCACGGATGCCCTTGGACATCTCATCGGGGGCGTGGGCATCGGAGCCGAGGGTGACCAGCCGCCCGCCGCACTCCTTGTACCAGCCCAGCAGGGGGCGCCAGTCCTCAATGTTGCGCCCCCGGCTGGTGTTGACCTCCAGAGCGTGGTCGGTGCGGGCGATCTGAGTGAAGATGGCACGCACCTGTTCCTCATAGTCGGCGAGGGACACATACTGCCCATCCCGCTGGATATAGCGCAGGGGGTAAATGATGTGGGCCAGACTGTCATAGCAGTCGGAGCACTGGGTGACCAGCGTCCATGTGTGGGCCAGGCAGTCCTCCACCGCCTTGCGGCTCAGCTCCGGGTCGTCCCTGAAGCTGGTGAAGTACAGGTCTACATTGCCCCGGGTGCCGATCCAGTTGTGGAGGGAGCCCAGAACGAAGTCCAGCTCGTCCCCGCCGTGGCGCAGAATATCCCGTGCCACCTCCGGCTTGTAGGGGGCGGAGCCCAGCTCCAGACCCTGGCGGAGGAGCAGACGATCCCCCACCTCCTCCCGCACGGCACGGTACTGCGCCCATGCGGATGCCCAGTCGAAGGAGGTGATGTGCTCGCCGCTGAAATTGAGCAGGTCG
>JAZNQA010000137.1:0-1795 GCA_045589915.1 Candidatus Enterenecus sp. | reverse complement strand
TTGTCGATGGCGGGGAGCATACGGTCGATGGCGAACTTGTCGCTGTTCTCACACAGGGAGCCCACCACGTCGTACTTGTGGTCGCAGGGAGCGTTCTCCTTGCCCAGCACGGTGATGTGGTGGTACGCACCGTAGATGGCGGGGCGCATCAGGTTGGCGGCGCAGGCGTCCACGCCGATATACTCCTTGTAGATGTGCTTTTCGTGGACGGCGGTGGTCACCAGATGGCCGTAGGGGGCCAGCATGAAGCGGCCCAGCTCGGTGCAGATGGCCACATCATCCATGCCGGCGGGGACGAGGATCTCCTCATAGGCACGGCGCACACCCTCACCGATGACGGCGATGTCGTTGGCATCCTGCTCCGGCCGGTAGGGGATGCCCACGCCGCCGGACAGGTTGATGAAGGCGATGTGGCAGCCGGTCTCCTGTGCCACATCCACGGCGGTCTGGAACAGGATGCGGGCCAGAGCGGGGTAATACTCGTTGGAGATGGTGTTGGAGGCAAGGAAGGCGTGGATGCCGAAGTGCTTGGCACCCAGCTCCTTCAGGCGGGTGAAGGCCTGGCCGAGCTGCTCACGGGTCATGCCGTACTTGGCGTCGCCGGGCTTGTCCATCACCTGGAAGCCCTCCTTGCTCTCGCCCAGAGTGAACAGTCCGCCGGGGTTGAAGCGGCAGGAGATGGTCTCCGGCACGTGCCCCAGCGTCTCGTAGAGGAAGTCCACATGGGTCAGGTCGTCCAGATTGATGGTGGCGCCCAGCCGGTCGGCCAGCACGAACTCCTCCGCCGGAGTTTCGTTGGAGGAGAACATGATCTCGCTGCCGCCGAAGCCGCAGCGGTCGCTCATCATCAGCTCGGTGAGGGAGGAGCAGTCCACGCCGCAGCCCTCCTCCCGCAGCAGCTTCAGGATGCCGGGGGTGGGGGTGGCTTTTACGGCAAAATATTCCCTGAAGCCGGGGTTCCACCCGAAAGCGGCCTTCACCGCACGGGCGTTGGCACGGATGCCGGCCTCGTCATAGATGTGGAACGGGGTGGGGTAGGTCTTCTTGATCTCCTGCGCTTGCGCTAAGGTAAGAAAGGGCTTTTTCATCGCTATCTGCTCCTTTGGCTTTGGTTGCTTTATCATATTAAAATCCTGTCGATTTGTCAACAGCTCCAAGGGTGTACCAAGCTTTTTCAAATTAACATTTCCAAAACATTTCAGCAAACTTTCCCAAACAAACGGCGGGTAAAGTACAGCCATACAGCAGGACACAAACAAAAACGGAAATGAGGTTATCAATATGAATCAGAACAACAATACCGTCGTCCAGAAGATCCGTGCCCAGTACACCGAGCGGGAACACACCGATCTGGATACCCTGCGTGCCCTCCACGCCAAGGTGAAGCGCCCCGCCCTCATCTTTGCCCTGGTGTTCGGCATCATCGGTGCACTGGTGCTGGGCTGCGGGATGAGCTTTGCTCTGGACGCCATTGAGCCGGGTACGTATCTGGGCATCACCGTTGGGGAAACCATGATGCTCCCCGGCGTCATCATCGGCGTGGCAGGTCTGCTGATGGTGTGTGTCAACTACCCCATCTACAAGAAGATCCTCCATGCCCGCAAGAAAAAGTATGCCGCACGTGTTCTGGAACTGAGTGAGAAGCTCATGAACCGGTAAACTAGGAGGAATAAACGTGAGCAGCTTTTTGAAGAAGGCATTTCAGGACATGAAGGAGAGCGCTCAGGCGCAGCACGAGGTGGATAAGGCCAACTTTGAGGCGGTCAAGGCTGAGTCCGCCGCCCAGTTTGCCGAG
>JAZNQA010000136.1:0-2444 GCA_045589915.1 Candidatus Enterenecus sp. | reverse complement strand
GGTGAACGGAGCGGCTCTGTATCGGGTGTATGTGCGGGTCAATGGCGGCGCATGGCAGGTGGTGGACACCACGGCGGCCACCAGCCTCACCTACAAGAATGTGAGCAGCGGCAGCAAGTACACCTTCACGGTGCGCTGCGTAAACGCCAGTCAGACCGCTTTCACCAGCAGCTTTGATCCCGTGGGCAAGGGCATCACCTATAAGAAATAACGGCTGCATAAAGGGGCGCCCCGTCCGCCATGCGGATGGGGCGCCTTTGCGCTTGCTGGGCAGCCGCAACCGAGGGTTACGGATTTTGCGGCAAACTGGCCCAAAAGCACCTTTTGGTTGGGGAAAGATGTAAACTTGCGTAGGTTGACAGGAGGCGCAAAGACACATATAATGATTTCCAACATTCTGGATAACAAGGAGGAATACCTATGCTCGCTAAATTGCGGGGCATGAGCAAGCTGCTGGTGGCTGCCATGGCGGTGCTGCTGGTGGTGGTCTGCCTGCCCGGCGGCGCTGATGCGGCGGATACTACCCTCGGAACTGAGGTCTATGTCCAGTGCCCTGGCTTCAGCTACACTGCGCCGGACGGCTCCGCCGTCACCAACGCCACCGATGCAGGAAAGACAAGACTTTTCATCGTGGGCTACAGAAGCACCCTTAAGGAATACGCTGAAATGTTTTCTGAGGCGGACTGGGCTGCCGCCTCCAACCTCTCCATCATTTTGGTGGCAGGGGATACTACCCCGGCCGAACTGCGTGAATTTGCCGCAAACTATGATGCCGGAAAGCTCACCTTCTGCGCTTCGGAGCGGATGGGGGTTGATCTCGACTTTTTGCATGCAGTCGGGTTTTCGGGCACCAGTTATTCCCTTCCTGTGAGCGTGATCGTGGATGGCAACGGTGTGATCCGTCGCTATATGACCGGCCCGATGGAGGAGATCACCTATCGCCGTGCGCTCACCCAGTATGTGAGCGGTTTGACCCCGCCGCCTTCGGCAACGCTTTCGGTGACGGGGACCCACAATGCTGCTATGGCGCAGGAGCTGCTCGATCTGGTCAATAGAGAACGGGTAGCACACGGCCTCCCTGAGCTGAACTCCATCGGCACTCTGACGCAGGCTGCCGGGCAGCGGGCGGCGGAGTGCAGTGTATATGGGGCAGATAACCGCCCGGACGGCAGCTCGGCCAACACGGTGGTCAACTATGCGGTCTATGCCGAGAATTGCAGCGTCTTGGATACCTCTGCCGCTGCTGTATTTCAAAGCTGGATGAACAGCAGCCAGATGCGGGCACGCATCCTCAGCGAGGAGTATAACTGCACCGGTGTGAGCGTGTTTTGTCAGGACGGCGCCATGTACTGGGTCCAAGTGTTCTCCAAGGTAGACGGGATGCTTTCGGGGGGAAAAGTTCACTACGGTCCGGTGACATATCAGGTCAAAATGCTGTATGACTACATGAGGCCGGTCAACGTGCCGGGTGTGGTGACGCTGGGTTGGCAGGAGAGTGCGAGGCTGAATATCAAGCCCAGCGGGGAACGGAGCGCTACGCTGGATCCCAGTTGCCTGACGTTCCAGTCGGCTGATCCCAGCATTGCCACCGTGAGTGCTGACGGCATCGTTACCGCCGTGAACGGCGGCGATACCAGGATCACAGTCTGCCTTGGCGGGGTCGGCGGCAAAAGCACGTCGGTGGCAGTCAGGGTCCCGATGCCTGAGATCTGGTCGCTGAGGAATGATGACAGCGGCGTGTACATTTCGTGGAATGGTTGTGATACAGCAAAGCAGTATCAGGTTTTTGCCCGCACCGAGAACAGCCAGTGGTGGAGCATCGGCACCACCACCAGCACGTTTATGATGTATAGGGAGGCGGTCAGCGGCCAGCGCTACTGGTTCACCGTCCGTGGACTCAATGCCGACGGCACGCTGTATACCACCCATAATCACGAGGTGGGCTGGCCCATCACCTATCTGGAGCCGCCTGCGGCCCCTGAGCTGACCAACATGCCCAACGGCATACAGATGAGTTGGGATCAGGTGCCCGGTGCGGCCGAGTACACGGTGTATGTCAAGCAGGATGGTCAGACGAGCTGGACGGAGATCGGCACGACCGCCACAACCAGCCTGACCTATACGGCTGCGGAAAGCGGCAGCAACTATTCCTTCCGGTTGTGCGCCGTCAGTCCGGAGGGGGAGAAGAGCGTGGCCGGACGCAGCAGTTCCGCCACCTACATCGCTCCGCCCAAGATCACCGCTGTGACCAACACCGCCAACGGTGTGCAGGTCACTTGGGACAAGGTCAACGGTGCGGAGCTGTACCGTGTCTATGCCCGTACCGTGGGCGGCACATGGAAGAACATCGGCACCACCGCCGACACCAGCTTTACCTACAAGAATGCGAAGAGCGGCACGCTGTACGCCTTCACGGTGCGCTGCATCAATGCCGACCAGACCGC
>JAZNQA010000135.1:0-33699 GCA_045589915.1 Candidatus Enterenecus sp. | reverse complement strand
TGTCTGCTCTGCTGGAACTTCGTGCAAAAGAAATGGGTCTGCAAAGGGAATTTAAGACCGTCTTAAAAGCATACATACAAGCCGATGAAGAACTTGCAAAGGAATGGAAACGAGCCAACGCAAAGAAACGGGCAAGAATTGACCTTGACTTTGATGGCAATGGCAGACCGTTGGCAAGTATCAATAATTTCTTGCAAGTTCTTGAAAATGACCCGAAATTTGATGGTATCCGTTTTAATCTCTTGACCTATTCTCCCGAACAGATGCGGAATGGCAAAATGGAACGATGGCTTGACAGCGATGATGCGGAAACAAGGCGGTACATTGAAAAAGAGTATGGTTTCCACTCTGCCCAAAAGTGCGATGATGCTTTGCGTATCGTATTTGCAAAGAACCAGTACCACCCTATCAGGGATTTGGTGGACGGCTTTGAATGGGATGGGCAGGAGCGCATACCACATTTCTTGCATACTTGGACAAAGTGCGAGGACACGGCATACACACGGGAGGTCAGCCGCTTGATTTTCTCCGGCGGTATTCATCGGCTTTACAACGCAGGCTGCAAGTTTGATGATATGCCTGTTCTGATCGGCACAAAACAGGGCGAGGGTAAGTCAACCCTTGTCCGCTGGCTGGCTCTGTCCGATGAATATTTCAGCGAGGTAAACGAGTTTGAAGGGCAACGGGGCATTGAAAGCCTCGAGGGTTCGTGGATTTGCGAGGTCAGCGAACTGTTGGCAATGACAAAGACCAAAGAGCAGGAAGCGGTAAAATCGTTCTTGACCCGTCTGAATGACCGCTACCGTATGCCGTTTGACAAGCGAGTGACAGACCATCCCCGGCAATGCCTTTTCATCGGCACGACCAACAAAGAGCAGTTTTTGACGGACAAAACCGGCAACCGCAGATTTTACCCCGTCAAAGTCAATCAGTCCGGCTATGACCTGTTTGAGCACGAAGCGGAGATAAAAGCCTACATCCGTCAATGCTGGGCAGAGGCAAAAGCCAAGCTGGACAGGGGCGAAATGAAACCTTATGCAGACCGTGACCTTGTAACCGTGATTCGTGAGATGCAAGCCGCCGCCGTGGAAGATGATTACCGTGTAGGAATGATTGAGGACTATTTGGAAGAGCGGACAGAGGTCTGTGTGCTTGAAATTTGGCAGAACGCATTGAAAATGGGTGAGTTTTCCAAACCGTCCAAAAAGGACAGTACAGAGATTGCGCTGATCCTGCAAGGCTTTGACGGATGGGAAAAACAACCAAAAGTCAAGCGGTTTGCAAATTTTGGAGTGCAAAAATGGTGGCGAAAAGGCGGATTTGCCGCCGAGGAAGATATGTTGCCGCTGTGAGATGGTTACATAGTTACACGATGGTTACAAAAGATGGTTACATCAAAAACCAAACATTTTCCCCTATATAAACCACACAAAACACACATTTTATAGTGATATATATAATAAAAGGGGTATAAATGAAAGTTGATGTAACCAATGTAACCAAGTTTTGAACTTTTGGAAAATGTGTTTTTGAAATAGTGAAATATATTTATATAGCATCTTGGTTACACGGTTAATTGGTTACAAACCGAAAAAGCCTTGTGCCACAACGGTTTTCGCCGTTTTGGTAGCCTGTAACCAAGTGCTGATGGTTACAAAACCACCCTAAAAAATGAAATGGAGGCAATATGAAAGACGGATTATACACGGCTCACGAGGTTGCGGTAATTATTGCTGATTTGTTTGGTGATGAGTGTGCTTGCAATTTCAACGGAATTGATGAGTGGTTGCCGTTCAAGTGTGAATTGCTTGATGCTTGTCCTAACCCTTGCGGTGTGGCTTGCTGGGAGCAATATTTGAAATACAAAGATCGCAAAGAAGAAACTTTGAAAAAATATGGCTTCACATTGGAAGCGAAATATAAGGAGGCATAACAATGGATGTTAGGAAAAAGTTGGTGGAGATTGTAAAAAGGGCGGCGTATCATTGTTTGCCGAGCAATACGCAAGACTTCCATATCGATATGTTTGTTACGGACTTGCTTGCCCACGGCGTGACGGTGCAGGAGTGGATACCTGCTGCCGAGCCGCCCAAAAGTGACGGCGAATACATTGTCCAGATTGCGGGCGCAAAGCGATCTACGGTGCTGACTTATTGCTGTAAAAACGACTTGTGGATAGATGAGGAATACCAAGAGCCGTATCCCGTTGTGAGATGGATGCCCCTGCCCCAACCGCCGAAAGGAGAATGATTATGCCCGAAAAGTGTAAAGATTGTTGTAGCCGTTTGTTCTGTATGTCCGTGGCAGAAGTAAACGGAGAAGATTTTGAAACAATGGCAAACAAAAAGGATTGCAGAAAAAGAGTTTTTACCAACGCAGACCGCATCCGGGCGATGAGCGATGAGGAGTTGGCTACACTTCTTAACAAGATTGTTGTAAATCATCACATCAAAAATGCAGATAATTGCAATCATTGCCCGCTGAAAGATGCGAAACCTTGCGATACAGAGGGCATTATTGATTGGCTCAAACAGCCTGCGGAATAAAAAGTTATAAAAAATTATAAAAAAGTTGTTGACAAATAAGCATGGGTGTGGTAATATATACTCACAGGGGGGCAAGTAAGCTACCCAATAAAAGGAGGAAAATAAAATGAAAAACAAAATCATTGGTGTACGTGTGATGGATGAAAGCGATGCTGAAATGTTCGGTGTGTATGAAAAGAGCTGGGTATATCCTGTGCGACAGGTCACGCCTGCATCTATGTGTGTATGGAACTCCGAGCCGGAAAAAATCATTTACTTTTCCAGCAAGGCAGATCAGGAAAAATACTACCTTGAGCATGAGTATTGTGGTAGGCTTCCCCGCTGCAAGCGGTATGTCTATGTCCCGCAAACTTGATGGAGATGGAAATACCGTTTGAGAGGGATGCTATGATTGGCAAGCCGACCCCGCTCAATCTGGATGTCGCAGACACCTGCCTGTATGTCGCACTTAAATACTTATACACGGCATACAGGCGAGGTCTGATTAGCAGGGAACAGGGAGCCGAGGAAAAGAAACGGCTTGTATTTAATTGGGCAGAGGACAAATCTAAAGTCCAGTTCCTTGACCGCCAAAGCCAGGCGTTGAAAGATAAAATTGGGGCGGCGGCCGACAGGTACAAGAGTGAACCCACCATAGAAAATGCCGACAAGCTGTATGCAGCATTTTACAACTTGCCGGACGATTGGAGGCAAAATAAAAATGAAGCGAAACAAGATGAAAGTGTTCCTTGAGAACTTGGCTATTTTCGTAATCGCATTTCTGGCAATGTTGGTGTTCCTGTATTTTATCATGATGGCCATTTTCCATCGTGTGGAAAATAATGCACCTGAGTACACGGAGATTCCGTCCGTTTCTCCCGCCGTGAGCGAACAGGTGGAGCCGGAAGTAACTGAGCCCGTCCGCACAAAGACAGACCTCGGAGAGTTCCGACTGACCGCATATTGTTCTTGCTCCATCTGTTGCGGAAAGTGGGCTGAGAATAGACCTGTTGATGAGAATGGGAATGAGATTGTATATGGCTCTATCGGCGTACCGCTTGTGCAGGGCATCTCCGTTGCCGTTGACCCGAAAGTAATCCCCTATGGCTCTGTTGTGGAGATCAACGGCAATGAATACATAGCGGAGGACTGCGGCGGAGCAATTAAAGGGAACCGCATTGATGTGTATTTTAACGATCACCAGTCTGCGAGGGAATTTGGTGTTCAGTACGCAAATGTTTTTCTGATCTGCGATGAGGGGCTTATCTGACATGGAGCGATTGACAAAGAAAACCTGCTACGGTTACACGGTCATTGGTACAGATGGCTTGATGGCGAAGAATGTCTATGTCAAGAATAAGATGATTGCGGCAACTCGAAAACTTGGAAAATTAGAGGACGCAGAGGAAGAAAAAGAAAATAGGCAGATTGTCTATCTGGAAGCTCTTAAAAAGTTTGGGCTTGAAAGCCAAAACTCCGTTGCCATAGAAGAAATGTCCGAACTGACAAAAGAGATTTGCAAGTACGGCAGGGGGAAGCGTGACATCGAATCCCTTGTTGACGAAATCGCAGATGTAACAATCATGATGGAGCAGTTAACATTGTTTTACGGTGTTTCTGAGCTGGTTAACGACAGAATGTCATACAAGATCAATCGGCTGAAAGAACGAATGGAGGATAACGGAAATGGCTAAGAATGAATATGCCAAAAAGCTGCAAGCCAAGAGAGAACAGGAACGCCAAATGGCAAGCGAAATCATCCAGCGTTGGACGGCACAGCTCTGCCTGGATGTCATGACAATCGTACTTAATGACCCGAGTGTTATGGGTAGAGATGTATTCGGTAAAGAGCGATTGACCCGCATTGGTTCATCTTTCACCGAGCGTTACAAAGAGTGCATTGTAGGATTGACCGCCGATGTTAAAGCCAGTTATATCAGAGAGGTCATTGACCGTAGGCTCTCCCAAATTTGGGGAGAAGATTTTGAGAAATGGCCGGAGCGGTACTATATGTGGGACGATAAGGGCATTTGATTGGCGTTTAGTTGACAAAACTGAATAATCTCGGTAAAATAGTGTATATGGGAAACTGTATGCACTATTTTTCTGTTTGGAGGTGAGGATGTGGCAAATACTGAAAATTTGGTATCTTTGGCTGATCGAACAACGGAAGAACAACGAGCCATAGCCTCTGCCGGTGGAAAAGCAAGTGGCGAGGCAAGACGGAAAAGAAAGACACTTAAAGAGGAATTGCTTTTGATGCTTTCTGATGGGGATATTCAAGAAAAAATCTCCCTTGCATTGATTAACGAAGCAATCAACGGAAACAATGCAGGAAGTGTGACAAAGGCATTTGAGGTTATTCGGGACACTATCGGAGAACGCCCCGTTGAAAAGGTGCAAGCTACACAGACAGTTGTTGATATGAGTGCTTTTAGCACGGAAGAAATAAAGGCGATGCTTGACGATGACATACCGTGATGTATTGCGTTGCGAATTGGCAAGGCGTGACTTTTGGGAATACTGTAAACTGCTTGCACCGGACTTTTACAAAGAGGATCGCAAATTCTTAAAAGAAAAATGCCGGGAGTACCAGGATTTTTACGAAAGTCCCGACGAATACTTGATTGATAATGAACCGCCACGGCACGGCAAGAGCCGCACAGCAACTTTGTTTGTACAATGGGTCATTGGCAAGTGTCCGAAAGACAAAATCATTACTGGCTCATACAACGAAACGCTGTCAACCGTCTTTTCGAAGGGCGTTAGAAACAAGATACAGGAAACCTCTGCTGATGGCCGTATCGTTTACAACGACATTTTCCCGCATGTCAAGGTGAAGCGTGGCGATGGTGCAGCTAACCTATGGGGCATTGAGGGAAACGACACAAACACATACCTTGCGACTTCTCCCACCGGCACGGCTACTGGCTTTGGTGCTGACTTGATGCTGATTGACGATGTTATCAAGAACGAGTACGAAGCACGAAACGATAATGTCAAAGAACAGCATTGGAAATGGTTCACCGACACGATGCTGTCACGGCGTGAGGGAAAGCGAAAGGTCATTGTAGTTATGACCCGATGGGCTTCTGATGACCTTGCAGGACGGCTTATAGAGACACTTAATCGGCAAGGCAAAAAGTATCGGCTGATTTGTTACAAGGCGTTTGACGGTCACTCAATGCTCTGTGAGGACATTTTGAGCCGTGCTCAGTATGAAGATATACTGCAAGGCGACACGGGCAAGGACATTGTAGAGGCGAACTACAATCAGTCGCCTATTGATATTACTGGTAGACTTTACAGCCAGTTGCAGACGTATGACGAACTGCCAAAGAACATTGAAAGTGTTGACAGCTACACCGACACGGCTGATGAAGGTGCAGACTTCCTATGCTCCATCATTTATGCGGTCAAAGATTGCAAGGCTTATGTGCTGGAAGTGATCTACACTCAAGAGGGAATGGAAGTTACGGAAGATTTGGTGGCAAAGGCGCACACAGACTATTCTGTGAACCGTGCCAAGATTGAGAGCAACAACGGTGGTAAAGGATTTGCACGAAATGTCAAGCGAATTGCACAGGAGAAGTACGGAAACAATATCACGCACTTTTTCACATTCACGCAGACAAAGAACAAAAACAGCCGCATTTTGACAGGCTCAACAGGAGTTATGAACAATGTGCTGTTTCCTGTCGGCTGGGAGAACCGTTGGCGTGAGTATTGGCGTGATATGACAAAGTATCAGCGAATTGGCAAAAACGCCCACGATGACGCACAGGACGCCACAACGGGCGTTTATGAAAATCTGCCGAAGAAAAAGGCAACAAGCAATTACACACCGATTTTTATGTAGGGAGTGATAAACCATCAAAACTTATCAAGATTTGTTAGAAATTGGCGAAAACGAACGGGACAGAATGGAGTTTGTGCTATCGGCAATTCGTGAGCACAAGGCAAGCAAGGATTATTCGATTGCTGCCGATGCCGAATTGTACTACAAGCACCAAAATCCCACGATTATGCGGTTTCAGAAGTGGGTCACAAATCAGTTTGGCAAGAAAGTGCCTGATGTGTGGTCTGCCAATAACAAGATTGCATCGAACTGGTACAACTACTTCACCACACAGGCGGTTTCCTATTTGCTGGGCAATGGTGTGACCTTCAAAACCGAAGCGAACAAGAAGAAGCTGGGCAAGGACTTTGACAAGCGAGTGCAGGATTGCGCTACGGCTGCGAAGAACGGTGGTATCGGCTTTGGCTTTTGGAACTATGACCATTTGGAAGTGTTTAAGCTGACCGAGTTTGTGCCGCTGTACGATGAGGATGATGGCGGTCTAAAGGCTGGCGTTCGCTTCTGGCAGATTGATGACAGCAAGCCGCTGCGTGCCACTCTGTATGAACTGGACGGATACACGGACTACATCAAGCGCAAGGATGAAGATGTGCAAGTATTGCACGAAAAGAAGAAATACATCCAGAGCGTTACCAAAGCTGAAATTGGCGACCCGATTTATGATGGCGATAATTACCCTGGCTTTCCCGTTGTGCCGCTGTGGAATGTCAACCGACAGAGCGACCTTGTAGGAAATCAAGGAACGATTGATGCTTATGATTTGATGGTTTCCGGTTTGATTAACAATGTCAGCGATGGCGAATTTATCTACTGGATTTTGAAGAATTGCGGCGGTATGAATGAGGCTGACGATGCAAAGTTCCTTGAACAGTTGAAACTGACACACATCGCACACGCAGATGGTGATGATGGCGCATCTGTTGAGGCTCACAATGTTTCTGTGGAGTTCGATGCAACCGCAGAAGCACTTGACAGACTCACAGAGCAGTTATACACGGACTTTATGGCAATTAAAGTACAAGATGTGTCTGCCGGTTCTGTAACCGCCACGCAAATCCAGGCGGCTTACGAGCCCATCAACCAGAAAACAGACCAGTTTGAATATCAAGTGACCGAGTTTATCAACGGCATTTTGGAACTGGCTGGCATCGAGGACGAGCCGACATACACCCGTTCGCAGATGAGCAATCAAGGCGAACTGCTGGACATGGTTCTGCAATGTGCTGAGTATTTGGACGATGAATATGTCACCACCAAGATTTTGACTTTGCTGGGCGATGCCGACAAGGTGCAGGAAGTGCTACAGCGCAGAGATGCGGAAGCGGCTGACCGATACGCCTTGACGGGCGCAGAGGGCGAAGAAACCACGACGGGCGATGACGGGGGGGCAACTGATGTTGCAACCGGCACAGAGGCCGTGGAAGCCGCAGAGGAAACTGTTGGTCGCACTTTGAATGGCGCACAGACACAGAGCCTTTTGACAGTCATGAAATCGCTGTCCGAAGGCAGCTTGACCGAAGGGCAGGCTGTGAACATTATCAGCACGGCTATCGGTGTTTCCAAGGCTGAGGCTATGGCTATTATTAGGGGCGAATGATATGGCTGGTAGGTATAAATTAGAGCAAATTAAAAACAATGAAAGCGAGGATAAATAATGGCACTTGAACCTATCACAAGAAAAGAAATGTTCATGTCAAAAGCGGCAGGGCATGGAACGGCAGACCTTGAACCAGTCACCAGAGAGGAAATGTTCCTCTCCAAAATCGAGGAAGCGGTGAAGTCTGGTGGCGCAACGCCGGACGCAATAAAAGATGCTGTAAACGCTTATCTGGACGAAAATCCAATTTCTGTTGAGGAAAAAGACCCCACCGTCCCGGCATGGGCGAAGCAACCTGAAAAGCCGAAGTATACGGCGGAAGAGGTTGGGGCGTTGCCTGCGGATACGGTGATTCCAGAAGCGCCTGAAATTCCCTCCGCTCTCCCCAACCCCCACAAGCTGACCCTTACTGGTGCAGTAAACGCAACCTATGACGGAAGCGAAGCTGTGAGTGTGGAGATTCCCAGTGGTGGGAGTAGTGGTTCTGCTGATGGCGAAATGGTTCTGGTTAGGACTATAACAATTGAAGAAAATGTTGCAACTGTTACCATTACTACCGATGATGATGGTAATACTTTCGAAACAGATGCTATGCTTTTGCATATCCGCCCCTATGCCACAAATAAAAATTCCGACAACGGAAAAGCCTATCTTTATTTTTACGATGAAGATGGAAAAAGATCATTTGGGTTTGCCACAAACGGTTCAATTTACTGTAATACCACAAGTGAAACGGACACAGCTGATTACAAAGCAGAACGAATTGTTGTGGCTTTAGATAGAGGAATGGTAAGCGCGTATGACTCTTGGGCAACAGGTAGTGCAAACGCCACCAACGTATTTGAACCCGACAATACAGCTTCAGCAGTAAATAAAGACATCAAAAAAATGACCGGAGTACAGATGTCCAATAACTGGTCTAACCGTGTCTTGGGTATCGGTACGAAAATCGAAGTGTATATCAGAAAGTGAGGGTAACAAAAATGAAGAAATTCGAAAACGGTCGTTACATCGAACTGACCGCTGATGAACTCACCGAAATGGAAAAACAGTCCCGGCTTGCCACCATCGAAGCAAGCCGCCGCCCTCTGAATGCTGATGAAGTCAATGCCATGCTGATTACTCAGCAGATTAACACCCTGACGGTGGACGACAGCACCGCCCTGCGGATGCGGGAGTTTTACCCCGCTTTTGAGGGCATCGTTGGTCAGACTGTGCAGCAGGGGTACAAGTTTACGCACGGCGATAAACTGTACAAGGTTATCCAGCCTACTCTGACCATCCAAGCCCACTATCCCCCCGGTACCGGCACGGAAAGCCTCTATGCCGAGGTCTGCGAGACGCACGCAGGGACGGAGGACGACCCCATCCCCTACAACGGCAACATGGAGTTGGTGGAGGGGCTGTATTATATGCAGGACTACACCATCTATCTCTGCACACGCAGCACGGGCAATCCCGTGTATCATGCGCTGAGTGAGCTGGTGGGGCTGTATGTGGAGAAAGCATAAGGAGTGGAAATATGGCAGACGGAGCGCACCGTTTAACAGACGAAAAACTGGAAGAAATGGAAAAGCGGCTGTCTGCCATTTATTCCAGAGCGGAAAAGACCATACAGAAAAAGATGGCTGATTATGCAAAGACCATTGATGAAAAGTCAGCGGAACTTTTGCAAGCCTACAAGGATGCAGAAACAGAGGACGAAAAGCGGAAAGCAAAAAAGGCATATATCCGCTTTTATCGAAAAGTGGTTAAAAGCAAAGAATTTGTTTTCCTGTCTGCCAATGTTGCCGATGATCTGTATAAGGCAAATGTGGAAGCATCTGCATATATCAACTTGCAGACCCCTTCCATTTATGCGCTGAACTACAACTACATCAATGCGGAAATGGCAAAGGATATTGACGGCTTTACGCCGCAGGAAATCACCGAAACGGAAGCGGAGAAATACAGCGGTTACACACAACAGATAGTTGACCGAAAAAAGGACACGGATTGGAACAAGGATAACTTGAAAAAGTCCGTACTTGCTGGCTCTTTGCTTTTGCTGGGTGCTTATGCTATTATGAAGCGGTCTGCCAATAGTGCCGTGGAGAAAAACCGCAACTCTGCATATCGGCAAAACATTGATATGGGCGGCGATGCAGAAACTAAGGCACGGCTGGACGGTATGTATTGGGCTGAATACCTTGGAAACAGGATGCACAAAGCCTGGATCGCAACGATGGACAACCGAACAAGACACAGCCACGCAATGCTTGACGGGGTTGATATACCGTTGGATGAGATTTTTGACAATGGATGTGCAAGACCAAAAGACCCAAATGGCAGACCCGAAGAAATTTGCAACTGTCGGTGTTCTCTGAAATATATTCGTGTTGGCTCAACTGGTGGCAATGCAAGATCGGCAAGAAGCGGTGAGGTTACTGGAAGCTACAAAAAATCGAGCAGTTTTAAGGGAACAAAATCTATTGAAGTTCCAAATATGTCTTATAGGGAGTTTATAAAATGGCGGGAAACTCAATAATTTTTACCGACAATTTGGATGAAGTTTTGGCTGCCGTTGATAGTGCAATAACCGCTGGACTTGTAGAAATAGGCGCAATCGCTCAAGGCTATGCCAAAGACCTAACACCTGTCCGCACCGGCACTTTGCGAGATAGCATTGGTGTAGAGGTTAAAAAAGACGAAAAAGCCGCATATATTGGCACGATGGAAGGTAAGTTCCCCGGCAAGCCATATGGTAAATATGTCGAATTGGGCGCAAGAGGTCGTCCCGGTGTGCATATGTTGCAAAGGGCGGCAAGTGAACACGCAAGCGAATACAAAGAGATAATGGAAGATGCAATGAAACACGCATAGGGGGCAAATATGAAAAAATATAGCCACGAAGAAATAGGCAAAATGATACAACCGCTTATGGATATGATGAAAGAGGATTATCCAAATAATGCAGAACTGATTATTACTCCCGATTTTGCTATGATAAATTATCGGCTTAATGATATGGTTTTTGAAAGCAAAGAAACAGAACAAGCGAGTAAAAAACCCGTTGAAAATGTTTGGGGGCAAGAAAATGAGAAAATCTAAATTGTTTTTAGAACTTGAAAGAGAAAAAAAGAAAAATCAAGACCTTGAAAAGGAAAATGCGGAATTAAAACAAATGCTTGATGCCGAATTGCAGGCAAAAGAAAACGGATGCCACAGAGGAAACTATTGTTCCGCTTGCAAACACGCCGTGTTAATCCAAACTTGGGGTAAAACCACTTGTTATTGCACCTATGGGCAATGCGAGCATTTTGAAAAAGAATGGCATCTTTACGATGCAACATTGCCGTAATCGAGGGACATTGATATTTAGGAGGTAAAATGACAGTAAACATTTTGGGTACACCCTATGAAATCATTGTGAAAAAGTACGATGAGGAAGAAGCATTTGCAAAACAGCACAATGCAGGATTTTGTGACCCGTGGGCAAGAGAAATCGTACTGTGTGATATGCACACCTATGATGGATGGGATAACGAAAGCGAAAAAACCGTTGTTTCTTGCCAAAAAGAAAACTTGAAGCACGAAATTGTCCACGCATTTTTCTACGAAAGCGGTCTTTGGGATAATACCGTTGAGTATGGCGGTGCTTGGGCAAAGAATGAAGAAATGGTTGATTGGATTGCTATTCAAGGCGCAAAAATTTATAAGGCGTGGCAAGAAGCCGATGCCCTATAACCGAGGGGCGTTGACAAACGCAAAATATTTTGTATAATATTATGTATAAACCCATAAATATACAATCGAACAGCGAAGCAACGCTGACGAAGTAAAGGAGATTGTTTTATGAGCCTTACCAGAAAGATGCTGAAAGCAATGGGCATCGAGGAAGAAAAGATTGACCAGATCATTGAAGCGCATTCCGAGACTGTGGATTCTCTGAAAGCAGACAGAGACAACTACAAGGAGGATGCAAGCAAGCTGAAAACCGTCCAAATGGAACTGGACGATCTGAAAGCCAAAGGTGACGATGGCTGGAAGGAAAAACACGACAAGCTGAAGGGCGAATTTGACCAGTACAAGAATGATGTACAGGCAAAGGAAACCCACAGCAAGAAGGTGGAAGCATACAAGACCATTTTGAAGGATGCGGGCTTGAGCGAAAAGGGCATTGAGAAAGCCATCAAGTACGCCGAATGGGACAAGATTGAACTTGAAGCAGACGGAAAGCTGAAGGGCGCAAGTGACCATATCAAGGCTGTCAAGGAAGAATGGGCTGAGTATGTCACCACTACCACGACCACAGGTGCAAGGACTTCCACTCCCCCTGCAAACAACGGCGGTGCAAAGCTGACCAAAGAGGACATTTACAAGAAGGACGATAAGGGTCGGTATGTTATGTCCGCTTCTGAGCGGCAAAAAGCACTTGCCGAAAATCAAATTATGTAAAAGGAGAATAGCAAAATGGCTGTTGAAACTCTGACTAACCCCCGCACCGCTCTGCCTAACACCTATACCGATGTTACCGCCAGAGAGGTTGATTTTGTAACTCGCTTTAACGACAATTGGGAAGCCCTGCGTAATATTATGGGCATTATGCGCCCCATCCGCAAGGCTCCTGGCACTCAGCTTATTTCCTATACCGCCGATGTCACTCTTGAGGATGGCAATGTTGATCCTGGCCATGTTATCCCTTATAGCAAGGCCACTATCACTCAGGTTGCCAAGGGCGATTTGAAAATCCAGAAGTATGCCAAGGCTGTGCCTATCGAGGATGTTGACAAGTACGGCGCTGAGATTGCGGTTGAAAAGTCTGACGATGCGTTCCTGACCAAGCTCCAGAATGTTGTGCTTACCAATTTCTACACCTTCCTGAACACCGGCACTCTGGGCGGTGATGTGTCCGCTGCCACTTGGCAGGATGCTCTGGCAAAGGCTCAGGGCGAGGTGCTGAATAAGTTTGCTACTATGCAGAAAGATGTTACCTCCGTTGTTGGCTTTGCTAACATTCTGGACGCTTACGACTATCTGGGCGCTGCTGATATTACCGTGCAGACCCGCTTTGGTCTGACCTACATTCAGGACTTCCTTGGCTATTCCACTCTGTTCCTGCTCCCCGCTCCTTGGGTTGAACGTGGTACCGTAATCGCCACCCCCACCGAGAACATTGACCTGTACTATGTCGATCCCGCTGACAGCGAGTTTGCCCGTCTTGGCCTGAACTACACTACTCAGGGCGAGACCAACCTTGTGGGCTTCCATGCTCAGGGCAATTACTCTACTGCCGTGGGTGAGAGCTACGCTCTGATGGGCATGGCTCTGTGGGCTGAGTATCTTGATGGCATTGCCAAGATTAGCTTTGGTGCGTAATGTATCGGGTAATTAGAGCGTTTACTGATCTGCATAAACATCACGCCTATTCTGTGGGGGACACATTCCCCCACAATGGCGTTGAGGTTGATGCTGAACGGATCGCAGAACTGGCAAGCGATAAGAACCGGCTGGGCATTCCTCTGATTGAGGAAATCGTGGAAAAGCCGAAGCGGACACGGAAAAAGAAAGACGAAGAATAACGAAGGAGGCGGCGTGATGCTCACCGAAGTGCTGGCGGAAATCCGCAATTATTTTGAAGTGCCGAATGGTAGACACTTTGGCACATTTGCTATCAGCGGTGGAAGCATTGCGCCGCTGGACTTTTTGCAGGAGGGGCAATATTTCCGTATTGTTGGCTCTGTCTTTAATGACGGAGTTTACCAATACCCTGCCACATCTTTAACGGATGAGGTATTTGAGGGGGCGGTTTGGTCGATGGCTGTTCCTCCTGCGGTCATCGACCTTGCCGCCGAAATTGAGGAATACAACAAGAGCGATACTGGCAAGGCAAGTCCGTACATTTCTGAAAACTTTGGCGGATACGGATATACAAAGGCAACCGATGCAAACGGTGCTCCTATTGGCTGGCAGAAAGCATTTGCAAGCCGTTTATCGAAATGGAGGAAACTGTAATGTCTTTGCTCACGCAGGCTATGGAAGATGTCGTTTTAATGGAAAAAAAGCGTGAGCCTGACGGCGAGGGTGGCTTTCTCCCAGCTGTTTGGGTTGACGGCGCATCTTTTAAGGCGGCTATCACTTTTAATTCCTCTATGGAGGCAAGGGCGGCTGAAAAACAAGGTGTAACAAGCCGATATACTATCACCGCTCCGCTGAACGCAAAACTTGAATACCACGATGTGATCCGCAGATTGCGAGATGGCAAGGTGTTCCGCATCAAGTCCGATGGTGACGATGTGCAGACACCCAAAAGTGCAACATTTCAGTTTTTGCAAGTCGAAGCGGAAGAATGGGAGTTGCCTGTATGACAAAAGAGGCTGCAATTTACCAGTTTTGGTCGGGCTTTGGTTTGACCGCCTATGAGGAAAACACCGTCCCCACAGATGCGGTTTTCCCGTATGTGACATATCAGCTTGTCACAGACAGTTTTGACCGTGAGGTTGCCGCTACCGCCTCCCTGTGGTATCGTTCCGAAAGCTGGACGGCTATCAATGCCAAAACGGAAGAAATCTCTGCCCATATCGGCTTGGGCGGTAAAATTATCAAGTGTGACGGCGGTCGCATTTGGATTAAACGAGGTCAGCCGTTCGCACAGAACATGGGCGATGAAAGCGATGACCTCATCAAACGCAAATATCTAAATTTAACATTCGAGTTTTTGACTGCGAATTGAAAGGAGATACAATGGGTAGATTTTCCAAAATCTCTATGGAATCTTTTGATGAATTCCAGACCGATGCTGGTGTGCTGCTGAAAACCTTTGATCCTGCCTCCCCTGAACTGGTCGATGAAGATATTATCTGCGCCACTACTGGCGGCATCAATCCCACTTGCGTTCCCACCTACTCTGACTGGGGCGAAGATGTGGACAACTGCCCCAACGGCATGATGGAGCTTATGCACCTTGATGGATGGGATACCTCCCTTGGCTTCACCGCCCTGAATACCACCGCCGAGGTCATCCGCATGGCTCTGGGTGCGGCTGACATTGATGCGTCCAACGGCAAGATTACCCCCCGCCGCAACCTGAAGGACACCGACTTTGCCGATGTGTGGTGGGTTGGTGATCGCTCCGATGGTGGTCTGGTAGCAATTCGGCTTATCAATGCCCTGTCCACTTCCGGCTTCTCCCTCCAGACCACTAAAAATGGCAAGGGACAGATTGCTGTGACTTTGACCGGTCATGTGTCCATCAACGAGCAGGATGTTGTCCCGATGGAGTTCTATGTGCAGGAAGGCACGGACGAGTAACCAAACACAAATTTAGGAGGTAAAAAGTAAATGAAGAAGTTATCCGACTTTAAGGACGAAAAGGCTATTGTCATTGTGGCGCAGTTGCTGGAACCGATTATGACCATTTTGGCAAATCCAGAAAACGGAAAGTTCAAGGGTGAACAGAATGGATTGAAGATGTTTTCTGGGTTCCTTGCCAATTCCCCCAAAGCGATGATGCAGATTTTTGCCATCCTGTCTGAACAGGACGCAGAAACCTACCATTGTGACGGTGTGGATGCGGTCACTAATCTCATGACACTTGTATCGGATGACAGGCTCATTGAGCTTTTTACCTCGCAGGGTCAGACGGGGGATGCGACATCCTCTGGCTCTGCCTCGGAGAGTATCGAGGAATAAAAACAATCAAGGCATTCATGCGGTATGCTATTGCACGCTATCAATCACAGCAGCGTGATTTAGCGTACCGCATTTTTGTTACCGATTGTTTACGCATGGAACTGGAATGCACAGCACATCTTTCTGGCGTGGAAGTTCGGGTCGAAAGATTTGCTGATTTGTTGTTCCAAAGCAGACCGACCGATAATCGCACGGCTGACGAGATTATCAATGGTATACGCAAAAAACTATAAAAGTAGGTGATACATATTGAACCTATTTGAACTTTTCGTGAAAATCGGAGTGAAGGACGAGGCAAGCCATAACCTTGCAAGCATTGGGCAAAAGCTGGGCAGCGGTCTAAAAACCGCTGCAAAGGTCGGTACTGCTGCCGTTGCTGCTGCGGGTGCCGCCATTATCAAGCTGACAAAGGATTCTCTCAACGCTTATGCCGAATATGAGCAGCTTGCGGGCGGTGCGGCGAAAATCTTTGATGAGATGAGCCAAACAAAGATTTTGCAGGACGCTCAAAACGCCTACAAGGATTTGGGGTTGTCTGCGAACCAGTATCTTGCTGTCATTAACGATGTGGGCGCAGCATTCGCATCCACCATGGGCGATGAGGCGGGATACGAGGCAGCAAAAACAGGACTAAAAGCCATTTCCGACTACGCCAGCGGCACGGGCAAAAATGTGGACGAACTTTCCCAAAAGTTTACACTTATTACCCGTAGCACATCTTCCTATCAGTCCATTGCAGATCAGTTTTCCGGCGTTCTACCTGCCACCTCTGCTGGATTTTTGGAACAGGCGCAAGCGGCTGGAATCCTGAGCGATAGCTACACAAAGTTGACGGAAGTACCGATTGATGAGTATCAAGCCGCCGTATCTAAGATGCTTGAAAAGGGCGTTGCTGATTTAGGTCTGGCCAACAACACGGCCATGGAATCCGCAACCACAATCACGGGTTCTCTTGCGGCTACAAAAGCGGCGTGGAGTAACTTGATTGCTGGTTTTGGTGATGAAAACGCCAACCTTGACACGCTCATTGATAACTTTGTTGACAGCTTCGGAAATGCCGCTGACAACATTATTCCAAAAGTTGAAAAAATTTTTTCCGGCATTACCACTTTAATCCAAAAACTTGCCCCTAAACTCGCAAAAGAGTTTCCGAAGCTGGTAACAAAACTCTTGCCGTCCTTAATATCCGCAGGCACAAAAATGCTGTCTGGAATAATGGACGGATTGATGGAGGCTGTGCCTGAACTGCTGGGAATGATACCTCAAATCGTGAGTATGCTGACCGACACACTTGTGGGTGCATGGTCTAACATGGAGGCCATTGTAAATACTGGTGTTGACATTATTACTTCTCTTGTCAGCGGTCTTAGTTCCGCACTTCCCGACCTTATCCCCGCCGCATTTGAGGCCATCACTACTCTGGTCACCTCTCTGCTGTCCGAGGAAAACCTTGACAAAATCATTGGTGCGGCTGGTGACATTATTTCTAACCTGCTTTCTGGTCTGCTGAAAGAGGCTGAAAATCTTATCGACGATGCCCCACAGATTATCGCATCCATAGTGAAAGGTCTTGGGGATGCACTTACTGACATATTTGACATGGGCGTAAAGATTGTAAAAAAACTGTGGGAAGGCATTAAGAGTATGTTTACATGGCTCTCGGACAAGGTCGGTGGATTCCTCGCCAGCATTTTTGGTGGCGGACAAATCACATCGCTTGAAGAGCTCGAAGAATTGCAGCAAGGATCAACTTTTGCGTCCACTGTACTGACCGGACTTGAAGAAGAAAAAGCGTTAATGCAAGCCATCCAAAAAACGGGAAGCATTACAGGCGCTTTGACAGGGCGCACAAAAACGACAAATCCGCTTGCCGGAAAAGGCCCGATCAACCTCACTCAAAACATCTACACAAATCCCATGAGCGCAGCCGAACTTATGCAAGAAGCCGTCTACAATCTGGAGAGGGGGGCGATGCTCGGTGTATAATGCCTTATTTTTGGCAGATAACGGCAAAAAATACGCTTTTGGCGTGTCTGGTGATACAGTTTTTGACATGGATGTTGGAAATGGCGTATCCGTTTCCATCGGCACAACACAGGGCTTTGGACAGGTTGGGCAAACTGTCGAAAATCGGTCTGTTGGTGGCAGAAGTATCACGGTGCGAGGTGCAGTATACAGGAACATCCAGCAAAAAAAACGTGAAATGCGGAGTGTTTTTACTCCTTTCTGCAAAGGCAGGCTTGTTTTTGAGGGGAAATACTACATTGATGTGTATGTCAAGGACACCCCGAACTTTTCTCCGTCCAAAAATGACGGAAAGTTTTTGATGTCATTGTTTGCCCCTTTTCCATTTTTCCGCAACCTGACCGAGGATATACGATTCCTGCGATCCGTTGAGCCTGCGTTTTCTTTCCCCGTCAACTATGCGGAACCTCATGTTTTCGGTGTGCCGTCAAGGGAAAAGTGGTCTAATGTTATCAATGATGGAGATGTGCCCGTCCCGATGTCTGTGAGCATCTCCACGGTGCTGACTTCTAACAATCCTGTCATTACCAATCTGAGGACATTCCAGACGCTTAGAATCAATGGTACGCTTGAGCCTGGCGAAGTTGTGAATATTTACCGAGATGTTGACGGTGTACTGCGTGTTACGCTATCTGCTGGTAATGAGATTACGGACATTTTTGGGCGGCTGGACGAGGATTCCACCCTGTTTGATTTGGATGTTGGCGACAACATCTTGTCCGCAAATGACGATGAGGGAGGGGAGGGCTTGACTGTGCGTGTATCGTTCAGCCCAGCCTTGACAGCGGTCTATGAGGATTAACATTTACGACAGCAATCTTAACCGTGTAGCGTCCGTCGGAAACCTCTATGTATCTTGTTACTGGTCTGAGGGGTATAACTCGGTCGGGAGATTTACCCTTGAATTGCAAGAGACAGAACATTATAAATCCATCCTGCGTCCTGAGATGTTCGTGGGGCGTGAGGACAGAAACACATTGATGGTGGTGAAGTCCTTGGAGGTGCGAGATGGAAAGATAGTCATTACAGGAAAGCAAGCCACCAGACTGCTTGATGACTTGGCTTTTGTTGGTACGATTCCAGCCAACTCCAACATTTCCACGGCTTTTGAGAGTGCCTATAACAAGACATCCAAGTACCCCATTCTGACCGTTGATGGTGGAAACCTTGACGCTGTGTATTCAGAGGAAATCCAGAATACCTCCATGCTTGATGTTGCGCAATCGCTGTGTGCCGAAACGGATGTGGGCATCCGTGCTATCCGTTCCGGCTCCGGAATTGTTATCCAACTGTACAAGCCCGAAATCAACAAAAATGTCAAGCTGTCTGAAAAATACGGAAACATTTCCGTTAAGTCTTTCTCCGGCTCTACTGAAAGCCATAAAAATTATGGCGTTGTAATCGGAGAGCTGCTGAGTGGTAAAAGAATCCGTGTAGACATTGACTTGACAGGTGGAGATCAACGGCGTGAGATAATCATTGAGGCTCCAAGTCAAGAGGAAGAAGAAAGCGAAAGCAACTATTTACTCCGAATAAAAGGGCACGGACTGAAAGAACTGCTTTACATGGGTAAATTGTGGAAGTGCGCTTTCGCGCCAAATCAAAACGATTTTGGCAAAAAGTACGATTTGGGAGACCTTGTCACAGTCCTGTTAAAAGATTATAATATAACTATGGTATCACGGATTGTTAATTTTACCCAAACGGCGCAAAACAATGCAGTAAACACAACCGTTGAGGTTGGAGAAATCATAATGTCGAGGTGAAAAAATGGTAACTACATATCCACTCAATAACATTACCTATCAAGCGGAAGATGCCGAATTGTTCCACGCCACCAGATCGAGCGGAGTATTCGGGGATGATGATTTCCGATGTTCTGTGAGCGGTGCAGACAACATGGTGACGGTATCCTCCGGCATTGGATGGATTAAAAACAGCAAGTTTTCCGGCAAGGTTGTGGCGTTAAAAGAAAACATCGCCCTTGACATGGGCTTGCCTGATTCCATCAACCCCAGAATTGATGCCGTTGTGCTTAAATATTCCACAGCCACGAACTCCACGGAAATTGTCGTGAAAAAGGGTGAGGCGAGCACTCCCCCTGTCGAGCCGGAGGTTGTTAAAACTCAATCCGAATACGAACTGCATCTATGCCATGTCATGCGGAAAGCTGGTGCGCCTACAATCTCCGTTGCGGATGTAACCGACTTGAGACCTAACAATGCCTACTGCGGATACATGATTGATGCGGTATCTGCTGTTGATGCCGAACTAAAAAAGGCTGGTTTCGCCGCAGACGCAAAAGAGGCGGGCGACCGCCTGCGTAATCTCGCAACTCAGACCAGCAAGTTAAATAATGACCTTTCAGTTGAGAGGGCAAGAATCAATAATATTGCAAAAACTCCCAACGGCGGCACAAGAGGCGATGCCGAACTGAGGGATATTCGTGTAGGTCTGGATGGAACGGTCTATTCAAACGCTGGCGAAGCCGTAAGAAAACAGTTCAGTTTATCTTTCATGGGTGCCAAAACTCCGCTCAATGACAACACGGTGGACGCTATCTGTCAGGGGGATGCGGACAATCTTCCCAACGGCAAGGCATACTCTATCGGGCTTGTCAATGTTCAGGTGGAAAACCTCCCTGCCATCCGTGGTACTGTGTTGACTTTTGGTGTGGAGGATACCCGCAGGGCGGGTGATATGCAGCTTTGCTTTGATGCGACAAGAGACATTTTTTCGTGGCGGCAGTATTTCCCGACCTCGTGGGAGCCGTGGCATAGTGTGCCCGATATGGCATTCTTGGAAAACTTCCCCACTTACCGTGTACCCCCCGATTCTGTGGAGCTTTTCCACCAGAGCGCACGGATTATTCGGGATGGCTTTTATCTGCTGTATCGTTCCGACTGGCATGATCTACCCGGGGGAACGGATGATTCTGCCCCTCAGGGGTATGTTTTCACGGTCAAGCGTTACTCCCCTAACAATGTATTACAGATTGTCGTTGACACAAAGGGTAACATTTTCACCCGAATGGTCAATGTTAACACATTCGCCGTTGCTCGTGATTGGCTTTCCTCTGGCGATGTCCAGCCTGTTAAAATCCTGTGCGTGGGCGACAGCATCGCTTACGGCGCACGGAACGGACGGAGGGGCTTTGTCGGTGATCTGGGCCTGCCCTACAAAATCGCCGCTGTGTCTGGCGCTACGCTGTCCACGGAGGTGGCCAGCATCACCAACATCCCCGATCAGCTTGTGGGCGTGAGCGGTTATGACCCCGATGTCATCATTGCCGATGGCGGTGTCAATGACTACTACCAGTCCGCTCCGCTGGGTGACATCCCCACCACGCCCGTGACTTCCGATGAGGCCGCCGAGGAACTGGACAGGAGCACAGTTATGGGTGGCTTGCAGTATCTACTGTACAAGATGATTTCCCTGTATCCCAAAGCCAATCGGTACTTCCTGCTGACGCACCGCACCACGGCGGCTCAATATACGGGCGGCGATGTAGTGGATTGGGCGATTTCGGAAAATTCTGCGGGTTACACTCAGGACGAGCTGTTCAACGCCATCAAGATGGTGTGCGCTATCTACTCCACTCAGATCATTGATGTGTATGGTGAAAGCGTGATCAACACGGCTTTTGATGCCTACAAATCAGATGTGGCTTACACGGATGATCCCGCCGTGACCAATACGGAGTGGGTCGATGCGGACGGCATCCACCCGCTGGCATATGGCTATATCAACGGTTATGCCCCCATTGTCCGAAATGCACTTAAAACTGCAACCGTGAAGACCGAAAATACCGAAAATTTCTCACTTTTTAATGATTTGGAGTGATAAAAAATGAAAGTTAAGAATTGGCTCAAGGCCGCCGCTGTGCGTGCCGTAAAGACCGTTGCACAGGGTGCGCTCGGCGCAATTGGCGGCTGTGCAATGTTTGGTGAGGTGGACTGGATGGTGGTGGGTTCCACCGCTCTGCTTGCGGGCATCCTGTCCCTGCTGACCAGCCTTGCTGGTCTGCCGGAGGTCAAGGTAGAGGAGGACGCCGCTGATGTTTAAGCTGGCTCTCGGTGCTGGACACCGTATGGCCACCGACGGAAAGCGCATCCCTAAACAGCTCGACCCCAACGAGACCCGTGAATGGTGGCTTAATGACCGTGTGTGCGATAAAATTGAGGACATTCTGAGCGGTTATAATGGAATTGAAGTCCTGCGTGTGGACGATACCGGCGGCGTAGAGCCTATCACGATTGAAGAAAGAGTGGAAGCTGCCAACAAATGGGACGCTGATTTCTGCCTTGCGATCCACCACAACTCCGCCGGTAAGATTTTTAGCGGCGGCGGCATTGTGGCGTACCGTGATCCTCTGGCCACCGATCCTGTCACGGTGGCGTACCAAAAGGAGCTGTATGATGCGCTGATCGCACATACTGGCCTCAAGGGAAACCGTGCGAACCCCATCGCCACCGCTCCCCTGTATGTGCTTCGTCACACCGATGCGCCCGCCGTGTTGCTTGAGCTGGGCTTTATGGACAGTACGGTGGATGCTCCTATCATCCTGACGGATGAGTATGCCACCAAATGCGCCCACGCCATTGCCGATGTCATCATCAATCGTGCTGGGCTTGTCAAGAAGCCCGATTCTAACGCTGCTAATACCATCTATCGTGTACAGGTGGGTGCTTTCCGTAACCGCTCCTATGCCGAGCGGCTGCGGGATGAGCTGATCGAAAAAGGGTACACTCCTTATATTCGGGAGGGCAAGACCGAATGAACATGGAACACTCCGAGTACATCAAGCTGCAAGCTCAACTGCAAGACCACTTTGACGGCCGCTATGTAAAAATCGAGGACTGCGAGAAGCAGACGGCATCTTTTGATAAGCTGCTGAACAAAGACAATGTGCGACTTGCTGTTATCGAGCAGCAGCAGAGGGTTAATAACTGGTTAACTCTTGCCATTGCGGGTGGAATTATTGCTCTGGTAATCAAGGTTTTCCTTGGCGGTTGACAATGCGCAGTTGATTGTGTAAAATCACTAACAGGGGGGGCGGCGATTGCAACGCCGTGGGGATGGTCTGCCTCCCCATCCCCTCCCCCCTGTTCCTTCAAACAGGGGCAGAAACAAAGAATATTTTGGAGGTAAAAATTATGGCAAATTGCGAAAATTGCAAGAGCAACAACGCACCCGAAAGCGTACCATACATTGTGCATGAATCGTCTATGGCACGGATGGAGCGGCAAATTAAGCGGCTGTGGATTGCGCTGATTATCGCTTTGGTTATGCTTTTTGGTAGCAATATTGGCTGGCTGATTTACGAGAGCCAGTTCGAGACATTCTATTACGAACAAGATGGCGAAGGTATTAACAATGTCAACTTGGGCGAACAAGGAGACTTGAACAATGGCGCAAAGAGTGAAGTACAAGCGAAAGAAACGAACATCGAGTAAACCTAAAGGCGTGAGAGTAAGACGGAGGTAATGTCCATTGACAATCTTCGTGGCACACTGCCAAACAGATGAAAGCACAATGCGATCGAGAAAAATCGTGTTGCGTTTGCAAAACGAAAATCCGAATCATTGCTTTATCCCTGCCGCTATCACCTTTGAACACCTTTACAACGGCCATTTTTCGGCGGATGAAATCTTTGAAATTGAATGTGATTTGTTGTGCGACTGCGACCAAATGCTGATTGTCAGCGATGTTTCGCCCATCATGCGGCGCCAAATCAACTTTGCTCAGATGGTCGGCATGGAGGTGATAGACCTTGCGGAAAAATACCGAGAGTTATAATCTGTCAAGGTCTGAACTTGAATACATTATCAATCAATGGATTTTCAACGAAAAGCATCGGCTGATTTTGAGTGACCGTCTGTTCAATGGCACAACCTATGAACGGTTGGCAGAGAAATACGACCTGTCCACCCAGCAAGTGAAAAACATAGTTTACAAGGCGATGGACAGGCTGGAAAAGCATATATAACGATTTTCACAAACCCACTTCTTCGGAGGTGGGTTTTGTTTTGCTTCTAAAAAGATATATAAATATATAAAAAGTTGTTGACAATTAGTGCACAATGTGTTATTATATGCTTACAAAATAAAAAACTTTTAAGTATATTTAAGTTTTAGGAGGTCTGAGGCATGAATAAACTTTTTAATATTAAAGACTTTGATGATTTCCGAAATGGAATGATTGACAATCTGAAGTGGGACATTATGACTGGTGAGCTTCCAGACACCACCACTGTCAAAGAAATAAACACAGTAGCAGACGAGATTGAGCGTTTATTGGAACTTAATTCCACCGCAATCTATGGGCTTCTTCCGTTGGACGAAAACCCTGACGCAGGCATTGTGATGTTGAATTTTATCCAAGAGTTAGGAGATTTGAAATATCTGATAGAAGTCGAGGTTGCGAATACAGGTAGTGAAGATTATCATTTCTTTTCAGTTGTGACGCATTACAGAAAGATGTAAAATAATGAATAAAGAAAAGAATTAAAAATAGAACAAAATATAAACAAAAACCGTCCTTGCACTTTCTTGTGTAAGGGCGGTTTTTTGTTATGCTTTTTCCAGAAAGCGAGGTGTTGAAATGGGAATCAAAGACTATATTCACAGCAAGCCTGAGTTCAAACTCATGCCGTTTATGACAATCTATTTTACGATCATGGAGCTTATCAAGGATGGGTATATATCCAGCACGGCTTTTGATGGAGGGAGAGTTCCCGAAAATGTGGAAGTATCACAACCCAAATCCCAAAGGTAAACTTGTCGGAGACTGCACAGTTCGGGCGATCTCCACGGCAACAGGTAAAGGGTGGACGGAAACATACCTCGACTTGTGCTTATTCGGTTTTTTGAATGGTGACATGCCATCCAGTAATGCAGTCACGACAGTATATTTGAAAAACAAAGGTTTTCGCCGCCGCACAATGCCAGACGATTGTCCCGACTGCTATACAATAGAGGATTTTTGTAAAGACCATCCAAAGGGAACATTTGTAATCGGCACGGGCAGTCATCTAACAACGGTCATTGACGGAACTTTGTTTGACAGTTGGAACTCCCTTGCAGAAACGCCCGTTTACTTTTTTGAAAAATCGGAGGATTGACAATGTATCAACCTAACTATGGCTATCAATACCCCTATTACGGCACACAACCGCCTATGCCGGACAATTTAGCACAGTTGCGAATGAATGCCAATCAAATGCAAAATGCCGTTGTACAGCCGTCTATGCCCTCACAGTCTATGCAAGTACAACAGCCGAATAATGGCTTGATTTGGGTTCAGGGAGAAAGCGGTGCTAAATCTTATCTTGTCGCCCCCAATGCAACGGTAATGTTGATGGACAGCGAGGGGGAACGGTTCTATCTAAAATCGGCTGATGCGAGCGGTATGCCGCTACCTCTGCGTATCTTTGACTATAAGGAACGTCAAAATGCCCCTACAAGCGATTTTAAGGCACCTACAAGCGATTTTTCCGAACTGGACGGCAAATATATCACCCGTGAAGAGTTTGAGCGCAGAATGGCATCTATTGCCCCACAGACAGCAACAAAGAAAACCAAGAACAAATTAACGGAGGATGCGGAAAATGGCGAACAGCTTGTTTAATGCTTTGAATGGTCAGCAGATGAACCCGATGGCTCAGTTGGTCGCAGATGCAAAGAGGCTTCAGCAGACTATGACTGGCAATCCTAAACAGATGGTTGAAGAATTGGTCAAGTCTGGCAGAATGTCCCAGCAAGATTTCAATAATTACGCACAGATCGCAAACCAAATTATTGGCAGCGGCGCGTTTAAGTAAAAATAAAAAAGCAAAGGAAATAAATCCTTCGCTTTTTAAGTGGCTCTACTGGTGTCCAGTTATTCCCCCGCTTGGGACACTCCGCGCTATGCTTTCGCATTTCGAGGCGTTACTCTCTCGTCAGGCGCATTTTTTGTCACGGGGCTAGATGTCTGCTGCACATAGAGCCGTTGCAGACCCACGCTGGTATAATAAGCAAGTTCGACTTGCATACTATCATTTGGTTGTATAAATACAATACACCAAACAACGCAAAATGTCAACAATTATTTTTGGCTTCAATCAAGAGCGTACGGCTTGATTTGGCATATAAAAAACACTTTTGTAAAGGAGAAATTCAATATGAGTATTGGCGTTTCTGAACTTTCTGCGGCTGATGTTGCTGCCGTGGTAGGCAACAACGGTGGTCGCAACAACAATGACGGTATGTTTGGTAATGATTGGGCTTGGATCGTGATCCTCCTGCTGTTTGGCTGGGGCGGTCGTGGCTATGGCTTTGGCGGTGGCTTTGGTGGCGGTCAGGGTGGCGGCTATGGCTATCCTTGTTGCGGCACTCCCGCTACTCAGGCCGACCTGTCCGCTGCTTTCGCTTCCAACTCTGTGTTGAGCGGCATTAACGGCATTGATAGCACTCTGTGTCAGGGTTTCAACGGCATTAACACCGCAATCCTCCAGAACGGTTACAACACCCAGGCTGGCATCAACACTCTGTCCCACCAGATTGCCGACTGTTGCTGCACCACTCAGAGAGCCATTGATGGCGTGCGCTACGATATGGCAACCCAGTCCTGCGCCGTGCAGAACACCATCCAGAACACCACCCGTGATGTAATCGAGAACCAGAACGCAAACAGCCGTGCTATTCTCGATGCTCTGAATGCGAACTACATCCGCACTCTGGAGCAGGAGAACAACAGCCTGCGCCTGTCCGCTTCCCAGTCCGCACAGAATGCCGTGCTGATGGCTGCTATGGATGCAAACAAGGCTGAAATCCTGCGCCGTACTGGTGCGGAATGCCCCACCGCCGCTTACATCGTTCAGCCGCCCCAGCCTGTTACTTTCCCCACTAACTGCTGCGGTACTGTAAACTATGCTGGCGGCTGCGGTGGCTCTTTCTAATCGAATAGAAAGACTTACTTTTCCCATCGTGGAAATGGTCGGCTGAATAGCTGACACTGTTTACCGAGGCGGTGGGATGCCATATCCTGCCGCCTTATTTTTTTGATAGAAAGGAATGATTTTTATGGCAGCGGAATATTCCGCAATTCCCGTCCAAAGCATTGCTGTGGACGAAAATGTAATCTTTGCCAATGGCTCCCGTGCTTGCCACAAGGGTTACATCCAGCACCGGGACACCTCCGGAATCTTCTTCCTGAAAGGCTCTAACGGCTGTAACAGGGCTGTTTACCGTGTGACCTTCAATGGCAATATTGCTATTGCAGAGGGTGGCACCGTTGAGCCTATCAGCATTGCACTTACTATCAACGGCGAGGAACTGGGCAACGCCCTCGCAACCGTCACCCCTGCCGCTATTGGCGATTTCTTCAATGTGAGTGTTACCACCTTCATTGAAATTCCCTGCGGCTGTTGCGTGACCGTTTCCGTTGAAAATGTGAGCGACACCACGGCGATTGATGTTACCAATGCGAACATCATCTTTGACCGTGTAGCCTAAAGGAAAGGAGAATAAATATGCACTATATGCACAATCTGAAAGACCTCCTGTGTGCCGAGCTGGAGGATTATGCTGAAAAGGGCAAGAAGTCCGGCAAAATGTCTATGGGCGATTTGGAGAGCATCCATAAACTCACAGACACCGTAAAAAATATCTTGAAGATTGACACCTTGACCGAGGAACTGGGCTACTCCGAGGACGGTCACTATATGGGCGAGGGTCGTATTTACGGTACTTCCTACGAAAGCGGCTATTCCGAGCGTGGCGGTTCTTCCTATGCCCGTGGTCGTGGTCGTAATGCTCGCCGTGACAGCATGGGCAGATACAGCCGTGACGGCGGTATGTCCTACGATGACGATATGTCCTATGCCCGTGGTGGCAGAGGTGGCAACCGTGGCGGTAGCCGTGGTTATTCTCGTGAGGGCGGCTACAGTATGGACGATGCCAAGGAAATGATGGTTGAACGCATCGAGGATATGATGGAAATGGCTGAAACTCCTGCACAGAAAGAAGCCTTAAAGCGGTGTATGCAGGCACTCGAAAGAGCATAACAAGGGGTGAAATAAATGTTGACCGAAAGGGAAGTTTTACAAGCGATTGACGAATGTATGGCAGAGCCTATGACGGGCAATAAGCGGTCTGTTTTGGCTGACCTCTTTATCATACACGATCACCTTTTCGGTGAGCCTATGAAGACAACAGAGCCTCAACAGATGCCAATGTCGATGCAATCCTATTCCGCTCCACCTATGGAACAGGTCGAAATCTATGTAGAAACCAACGGCGACAGCGAATTTCTAAAGGCGGTAAACGGACGGAAAGCAGAGAGGGTTTGGAAACTTATGGACGAACTCGTGGAGGCGGTCAAGATACTACACCCAAGGATGTACACGACTTTCATTGACAAGGTACAAGACCTATAACCCAATCAAGGAAGCAGGGGGAGAAATCCCCTTGCTTTTTTGTTGCAAATATTTATATAACTTTTTTCTAAAAATTATAATTTAGTTGTTGACAAAGGGGCAAGGCGGTGTTATAATGATTACAGAAATTAAGGGTTGCGACCTACCGCTGGAGGCAAATATGAAAGAATTGGCAATGGATATTATCAAGATGAGCAAGCGTGGCGTTCTGGCAAAGGCTGAATTGGAAAAGATGATGGGTTGCAAGCTGGAAGATATGACCGACAATCAGAAAACCCTTGGACTTGCTATGTTGGTTTCTTTTGAAAGCCAATGGAACAGATAAGGAGGATTGATTATGGCTTTATATTTGAAAGTCCCCGACTTGATAGATTATTTTAAGCAATTGAGAATGAACAGGGAAGTAAACATTTCTCCATATATGGACAATGCTTTACTGAATATTCAGCAGTTACTTGAATACCACCAACATAACCCTTGTATTTTCGATTATGTAGAAATCGGAAATTGTGAAAAATGCAAATGGAAAAATCGACATCAAAAATGTTCTTGTTGTCGAAGAAATAGATATATGAAAGATAGTTATGAGGAGGCAAACAATTATGATGTATCGTTGTGAAAACTGCGGACACCTGTTTGAAGATGGCGAACAGGCTGTGTGGGAAGAAACCCATGGACTTGACCACGGGCCTTATGAAAAATGGGATGGCTGTCCTATTTGCAAGGGTGGTTATGAAGAAGTCCACCAATGCAAAGAGTGTGGGGGTTGGCACACAGAAAACGAACTTTACGAAGGCTGGTGCGAAAAGTGCCTTAGAGAACTGACCACTCATGATATTGCGCTGGATTTCTTAACCGAAAGCGAGCTTCTTGCAACATTTATGTTTGAAAAAGTGTGGGAAAGCTCTGAGCCGGACAATGTGAGCGATAAACTTAAAAAAGTCCTGCGAGAACTGTTCCTGCGCCGAAAGGCAGATGATCTTTTGTGCAGCAAGTCCGATTTCCTAAACATCTGCAAGACATATATTTTTGATGACGATGGAGATTTTGGGAAAATCGTTTTTGCAGAGTGGATGAAAGAAAGGGAGGTGAAATAATGGCAGGAAGAAAGTACGAACCCGACAGAAAGCGAGTGCGGAAGAATACGCAAGTACCGATTGCGGTCAGCCCTAACGAAAAGGAACAGATCGAAAAGGATGCGAAGGCTTTGGGTCTGTCCAATAGCGCATATTTTCGTTTTCTTTGGCTGACCCACAGAAAGGAGCATTAAATGTACATCCCCGAATTTGTATGCGGCATCTTGGCAACCGTCGGCGTTGAAATCCTCTTGCTGATTGGTTATGCAATTTTCCGAAAGAAAAAGTAAAATTGATTTAGGAGGCAAAATATGAAATACATTGCA
This sequence comes from Candidatus Enterenecus sp., assembly GCA_045589915.1. Classification (GTDB taxonomy): domain Bacteria; phylum Bacillota; class Clostridia; order Oscillospirales; family Oscillospiraceae; genus Enterenecus. Next base: position 4,199 of record JAZNQA010000135.1, on the reverse strand, counting down.
ATTCAAGAAGATGGCAACTACATTGAAGATGCAGAAAGTGCCGTTGAGTTTTTGAAAAAGGCTGTGAAGTATTGCACATCTGCCGGAACAAAGGTTTTTGATATTCTTGCAGACAGCGGGAAAATGACTATCAATGAGTTGGTAGATTTTGCAAATGAAAACCTTTTGACAAATGATGACGGCATTGAAAGCATCTATGAGTTGGGAAAGTTGATAGTATAGGAACAAATTTTACAAAAGAAGTAAAGTAAAACAAGGAGGCAAAAAGTATGAGTGTTTTGGTTATGATTTACGGACAGAGTGGCACGGGCAAGTCCACCAGCTTACGGAATTTCAGCCGTGAAGATGTGGCGATTGTCAATGTGTCAGGCAAGCCGCTCCCGTTCCGTAACAATCTGAAAACCTACAAGAGCGACAACTACCAAGCGATTATGAAAGCAATCGCAGCCGCACCGCAGAAGTCCATTGTCATTGACGATGCAACCTATTTGATGGTCAACGAGTTTATGCGGACGGCAAAGCAGACCGGTTACCAAAAGTATACCGATATGGCGGTATCGTTCAATCAGTTGATTGAGTTTGCGGCAACTCTGCCCGATGACAAGATTGTGTACTTTATGGGGCATAGTGACCAAGCGGACGATGGACGGGAGCATTTCAAGACCATCGGCAAGATGCTTGACAACTATGTGACCGTGGAGGGCAGATTTACCATCGTTATGAAAACTGTGGTGCAGGACGGGCGGTATCTGTTCAGCACACAGAACAATGGTCAGGATACGGTCAAGACCCCGATGGGACTTTTCGACAAACCGCTGATTGACAATGACCTCAAGGCGATTGACGATGCAATCCGTGATTACTGGGGTATGAATGGAGAAGGTGATGCCGATGGCACATAACAGCTGCTTATGGTACACCGAAGCGCAAGCCAAAATCTTCTTTCCAGAGGGGCAGGTGCAATGTAAGCTCTGCCCAATCCTGGAAACATATTCACGCAACCAATGCAGACTAACTGGTGAATACCTCGCAGACACAAGAACCATCGGGTATATGTGCCCGTTGAAATTTATTGAAAATCAGGAGGCGGAAAGTGGACAACACGAAGAAACTTGTCAATGAGTGTATTTTGTTTCAAATGGAATACATCCGTGAAGAAATCAAAAAGCAGATTTACAATGATCAAGTAAAGTTGCTTTGCGAGTGTACCGAAATCCTTTCAAGAGCATACCAAAATATCAATACAAACAACGAAAAACAGGAGGAAACAAACAATGAGAGCAATTGAAAACTATGAGAACATCCAGGCATCCAGCGGTGAATTTGCACGACCCGGCAACGGTGGTTACATTTTGGAGATTGTCAATGTGACCGATGTTCCCTACAACGCACAGACTGGCAAGGGCGACTATCTGCGGATTGACTACGATATTGCCGTGGGCGATTTCAAGGGCTATTACACCGCACAAAATGAGCGGTTCGGCGGTGGCAAGTGGTTTGCCAATGTCATCAAATCCTACAAGGAAAAGGCTCTGGGTATGTTCAAGCACTTCACGAACTGCGTGGAGGAAAGCAACCCTGGCTTCAAGTGGAACTGGCAGGAAGACAAGCTGGTCGGTTGCCGCTTCGGTGCGACCTTGCAGGAAGAAGAATATGAGAAGCAGGATGGCAATATCGGCACACGGCTGATTGTCAAGGACATCAAGACCGTAAAGCAGATTATGGATGGCGATTTCAAGGTGCCTGCCACAAAGAAGCTGGAGCGCACGGCTGCTCCTGTGGGCGACTTTGCCGTGCTTGATGACAATTCTGATACTTTGCCCTTTTGATCGGTATCAGCCAAATCACGAATATGGGCCGTTTCCGTATGACAATGAATGGGCAATCGTAAACGGCTATTGGTAATACACACACCGCCCTGCTCCATTGTGGGGTGGGGCGGTTAAGTTATGAAATAGGAGGCAAAAATGGGCGTTACAATTACAGCCAACAAATCAAGCCGTTCTTTCGATATGGGCGGCGGAGGTTTTATGTCTTTGCGTGAAAATATCGCATTGGCATTTGACAAAGAGTTTGGGGAACACTATGGGAAGTTGCGGTCTGTTTGGACAAAAGAAGGATTTGAACAGTTCAACAAAGAAACCAACCGTATTTTGGCAGATGACCGCTTTCGGGAAGAAGATGTTGACATTGTAAAATTTCTGTTTGCGTCCGACTGTGGTGGTGAGATTTCACACAAAACCTGCAAGAAGATTTTCGACTTGATAAAGGACATTGATTTTGGCAACAAGATTTTCACTTATGCTGGACGGTCTGATGGCAAAGACTATCAGTATTTCAAAGAGTTTTTACAAGAGTGCTATTCACATCGCAGAAAAATGCGGTGGTATTAAGGTGGTGTATTTCTATGAACTACCGCCAAATATACGCCCGAAAAGCGGAATGTGAGGCGATGTGATGAACGACTATGTAAAAAAGCTAATCATTGCCAAAAAGAGCATTGCGCCAATTATCACGGAAAGCATACAGACTAAACAGCCAGGAATTTATCTGTTTGAACGAACAGACGAAAACGGCGTGACCTTTTTCTACTGCGGTCAAGCAAAGAACATTTTTCAGCGGATCGTCAGTCATTGGAACGGCTATCAGCACATTGACATTTCAATGCGGAAGCGGAAATTCAAGAGTGACGAAAATCCGAACGGCTGGGCGTTCTGCATCCTTGAATATTGTCCCGTTGAGAAACTGGATGAACGGGAACAGTATTGGATTTTGGAGCAGATGCGGCAAGGCAAACAGACCTACAATGTCACCTACGGAAGCCAAACAGACGGCAAGCAGAATATCAAAGAGGGCAAAACGCCCCGTGGCTATTGGGATGGCGTGGAGGTTGGCAAGATGAAAGCAAGGCGTTTTGTTGCTGATCTGTTTAGCAAGCATCTCAATGTTTCAATGAAAAGGCCGACAAAGAATGCGGAGAAGGCTTTGGCAAAGTTTCAAGAGTTTATTGATTTGGAGGCAGAAGAAAATGTTTGATTTAGGAAAAGCCAAATCTGTTTTGGAAAATCACAAAATCGCAGAAGAAATGGCTGAGGAACGCATTTTCCAGTTTGACACCTACAAAAAAGAAATATGGATACAAGAGGCTTGCGATGGTTGGTATAGTGTTAAATTGACAGAAGAAACCTGCAAAAAGATTGCATCCTTGTTTTCTGATTTGGCAAAATGTTTTTAATCGCAACCCCCTAATTCCCTCTTGATTTTTGGGAGGGGATGTGGTATAATCAACACAGTCAATGATGTTTGGCCGGGCATTGTTGATGTTTAACCTAATATCATTGACTATCAAAACCTCATCCAATAGGGCGGCCACCCTTGCGGATGGGGTTTTGTTGTACAAAAATTATGGATTTTGTATATGAAATAAAACAGCGTGTTTTCATGATGGAAATCCTCAGACAATACGGAATTGAAGTGGACAGATCGGGGTTTTGCCGTTGCCCGTTCCACACGGAAAAAAGCGCAAGTTTTAAGGCATATTCCGGAGATAGGGGATTTTATTGCTTTGGATGCCATGCACACGGAAGTGTCATTGACTTTGTAATGCAATATTTCGGGTTGAATTTTCAAGATGCAATCAGTAAAATAAACACAGACTTTTCTCTTGGATTACCCATCGGAGAGCGCATTTCCCTCCGTCAGCGGCGAGAGATGGAACACCGACAAAGGGAACGGCAGGAGGAACGCAACCGGAAACAGAGGGAACGGGAACGGCTGGAGGCTGAATATTGGGCGGCTTTCGATTTGTGGCAGAAATATGACACGAACAAGCGAGAATATGCCCCAAAATCACTTGGCGAGGATTTCCACCCACTTTATGTTGAAGCCGTAAAAAACATAGATTATGCCGCCTACTTACTCGACACGGCAGAAATGAGGCTTAGGGATTATGCAGATAAACGACACAACAATAGTCAGCATTGACAAGGAGGCATTGCTTCAACAAGAAGTTTTTCTTTCTTTGCTTGAAGTACAAGAGCCAGAGGAACGGGCGAGGCTGTCTGCTCTGCTGGAACTTCGTGCAAAAGAAATGGGTCTGCAAAGGGAATTTAAGACCGTCTTAAAAGCATACATACAAGCCGATGAAGAACTTGCAAAGGAATGGAAACGAGCCAACGCAAAGAAACGGGCAAGAATTG
>JAZNQA010000134.1:0-33823 GCA_045589915.1 Candidatus Enterenecus sp. | reverse complement strand
ATACACGGGGTATATGAACTTTTCAAGGTGCATAGGGGTATCCCCACTATTATTATCGCTCAGTTTGGCCTTCAATGCAAGGCTGTCGCCGGGGGGTTTATCGGTGAGGTTATTCGCAAAGGAAGATAGCAAAATCTGCTTTACATGACCCAACACCGCCGTGTTTCTGCTGTCAGCAAAAGTGGCAGAGATTTCATAGCCGTCAACAGCAAAGACGGCTCGGCGTTTCCTATGATCCATAAGCTACCTCCTCGTTCATATTAAAAGTGGATGGGGAAACGCGAAAGGGCAGCACCTTTATGGGGTGTTGCCCTTTCACCTTTCTCCATCGTGGGACAATTTGTCTCGAAGTTAGAATAAGGAGCGCCGCGCTCATTTTCTTGGCCCGTCATAAGACAGCTATACTCGGCGCGACGCTCCTTGTTGGGATGATGCGGCAGCTCCGGGGGACAGGCCGCCAGCCTGTCCACTACGGATCGTGGCCGTGGGGTGGCAAGTCCCCACTTGCGGCGCTGGTGTTATTCGCTCGTTCGCCCCTATCGGGGTTCCCCGAAAAGTCGCAGACTTTTGGGGGAGAGGAGGAGCAGCGTAGTGATTGAGCTTTCGCACATATGCGGAAGCGAATGATACGCAGCTTGCTCCGACGAAGTCTTGGCGCACCCGCCGTCCGGCTCCCCGCATAAAGCTCGGAGCCGCCGCTATTCAGTTGTGGAGAGGATCAGTTCCTCTCATATACCAAGGACACAAAACACAGAAATTCGGACTGGCTTACAGATAATTTTTCAAATATTTTTTCATGTTCTCCAAGCCACGCTCCACGGCCCGCCGGACGGCGCTTTCATCCACGCCCTCTTCCAGTGCAACCTCGCAATAGCTCTTGCCCTCAATGATGCAGGTATCCACACGGCGGCCCTGTGTCTCGGGCAGAGAATTGAGAGCGTTCCACAGATAGTAAAACCGCTCCATGCGTTCCAGTAGCTCCTGCGGCGTCGGCTCGGACAGGCAAGCGGAGTATTCGTTTCCATCGTCACAGTCGAGGGAATACTGTGCCTTGTTGCGGATCACACGCCGCTGATAGGCAGCCTCATACAGCTTGTCGGCCCGCAGCTCGGCGGCCACTTCGTCGGAAACCTCAATGTATTCATCATGGGTGTACCAGGCGTAAAAGTCCTTCAGATTGATAGTAGTCATTATATGTTCCTCCGTTCAGATTTTTGTGGTGGTGGACGATCTGAACGGAGAGCGGCGGGGATCGGCAACCGGGGCCGCCCCTGCCTACCTTGGGACAACTTGTCCCTAAGAGGGCATTGAAAAACGCGCTCGCATGGCGTAATGCCACACAAGCGCGTGAAACGACATATTCAGTTTTGTACTGACAGATTTCGCATCCGAGGCCGGACTGCGCCGCAGGGGGAGCTGCGCTTTTTTAGCTGGTGAAGATCATGTGTGTTATGTAGAAATCCTAATATAAGCAAAGGCGGCATCCTCCTGTATGCCGCCGCATAGGGTCTGCTATTCAAAAGCGGTTACGCACTTTGCAATTCTGGACAGCTCCTTTGCGGCAGGGCAGAATTGGCCGTGTTGGATACGGCCATGCGTAACATCATAGAAAACAAAAGGGAAATCTCAGGGGTACTAATCGGGAGAAATGCGGGTGAAAACAGGGAGAAAACAGGGATGAAAAAACCGGATGACGGTCTCATTCGTCATCCGTCTCGGTATGAAAGCGGTAGCCTATGCCCCAAACATTCTTTATGTACTCATTTCCCGTGGTGGAGAGCTTCTGCCGCAAGGTCTTGATCTGTGCCTTTACGACCTCATCTACGTTGTAGGCGGAATGTTCGTCCCACACATGGCTGTATAGCTGTTCCCGGCTGAATACTTGTCCGGGGTTGCTGGCAAGACAGAAAAGCAAATCAAACTCTTTTCGGGTCAGTCGCAAGTCCTTTCCGTTCAACAACACTCGTCGGGCAAGAGGATCTACTACAAGGTCTTTGCCAATGGCAAGTGTGTAACAAACTTCCTGTTGGGGCTTCAGCTCACAATAAAGCTGCATAAGCGCTTGGGCTTGTGCCAGGCATTCTTCCAGCGAATACGGCTCTCCGATATATGCGTGTGCGCCTGCCTGTAATACCCGCAGGCGTTCCACATGACAGGATTGGGAGGACAGAATCAGTATAGGAGTTGTCTTTGATTTCCTTATGGCAGCTAAGAGCCGGTGATCATCCTCCGCAGAAATAGCAGCGTCTAACATAATCAGACAGAACTCCATTTGGGAAAAGAATTTCAGACCATCAGCCATTGAAGACACGCAAATGGTTTCCGTACTTGGAGAGGATAGATTATGTTTAATTCTTTGCGCTTCTGCAATATCTGTATTTATGATAAGAACATTTTTCATACATCAATCCTCCTCCGTGTTTTTATTTTTCTGCTGTCCGTTATTGGAAGGGTATATACAGCTAAGGCACGAAAATAAAACATCGCATTACTTACATACATACATGACACATCTGTAGTCTAAAAAGATAAGCATATTCTTGTTAATATTCCGTATCAAATAATGAGATTGCCGATTCTTCAATACTCTGATTTTCTTCTTGCCTTGGCTATTTGTACATAGCTCCAGCCCGCAATTCTTTCTCTAAAAATTGCTTTATGTACGGATTGTTTTCCTCGCTCAATGTAGGCTGAAACGCCATGTAACGGCATTTCTGATACTGCTCGCCATCCATCACAAAGGTATATCCCATTATACATTTCGGATTGCAGTCATTGGGATTGATAAGTCGTTTGCAGACGGACGCTTTCTTGATTTCCTTTTTTGTCTTTTCGGGCAGTGTATCGAGAAAGCTCTGGTATTCTTGTATATGTTCGGGATAAATGCGGAGCTTCATCCCCGTTTTTCGGGATACGAATGTTGCCAAAACTCTTTTACTGCTGTTTAACACATAGGACACAACATAGCCACTTTTTTGCGATTTTATGTCGCATTTACAGCCGTTCCCTGTCAGATGCTCGTTGATTTGGCTTACGAAGCTACGGAAACACTCATCGACTGTTTCCATAAACATACTAAATTTCTCGTCCATAAGTCCTTCTGTTATCCCTTTTTCTTTGCTACGGGTATCCACACCTCATATTGTGCGTTTTGTGGGTCTGGATTTAAGTAAACCTCTATATCGGGAGCGTTGACATATTCATATCCAGAGGTCGGAAGCCATTCTGTTATAATCCGCTGCTCCAATTCCTGTATTGACTGGTTTATTCCCGTTCCAGAAAAAATTGCCCAAGTAGACGCAGGCACGGTATATTCTTCAAACTCACCGCTTGTTTTTGTGCTTGAAACAGCAATATAATATTTCCATTGCTCCGTATCGTTACAAGCACTCACACCTAAAAGTCCCATTGGCGGTGCATCCATCATCCCTGCCAGTTTTTGCATTGTTCCGTTGATGGCGGCATCTTGCCACATCTGGGGAACAACCGCAAAGTTTTTCTCAATTTCTTTGTCAAGAGGATGAGATACACCTATGATACGAAAGGCATCTTTCGTTTCAATTCGATAATTCATTTCTTCTACTCCTTTTACCGTGATCTTAAAAGCAATCGGCGGAAAGGATTTTACAGACACGCCCTCACATTTTACTGCGGACGGTGCAACACCGTGAATACTTTGAAATGCTCTGTTGAAAGCAGTAGGTGAATCATATCCATACTCACCTGCAACATCAATAATTTTTTCACCACTTTGCAAATCTACGGCAGCTAATGACATTTTTCTTCTTCGGATATATTCCGATAGAGAAACACCTGCCACATAAGTAAACATCCTCTGAAAATGATACGATGAGCAACAAGCAATACGCCCAAGCTCCTCATAATCAATTCTGTCAGTCAAATGTTCTTCTATGTAGTTAATTGCGTTGTTTAGTCTGTCAATCCATTCCATGTTTTGATGCTCCCTCGTAAAATATTATAGCTCATTCCCGTTTTTGTATCCTCTCAATCTTTGCACAAAAAAGAGAGGTTATACATTTGAGTGGAAATCAATATTTGCTTTTCTTGCTTGGGCGCATAGATCTTGCACTTGCAAAATGTACTCTTTCCCGTTTTTGATGAAATGTGTGCCGCATTGTCTAAACTCAAAAGATACATTAGCGGAAACACATTGATCTCGCACATCAAGTACCCAATCATAATATAACGGCCTGGCTTCTCTGTCTGATTCACCGCCCACAACAACAAGCTCAATACCGCCGAGATATTTGTCAAGATTGATCGGTGAAATCATAGGTTGACAAATAATGTATTTGTGCTTGATAGGCAAATCGTTAAAGATGGACAATCTTTCGTCTGCGCGCATTTGATTTTCCACGGTGCAACCTACAATAACATTATCATAACCGTTGCCCCAATCTTCGGGAACACAATCCATAAATCGATCAATGCGTTTTGTTAAAAATAGAAACTGCAAATCGGAACGCTCTTTCATCATTCTCCAACATTCAGAACGCCATTTATCAGCATCGGGGAGCAGAAAGTCCGAGGAGAAACATAGATATACCGTTTGCGCGGACTTAATTTTGTACTCACCATTTTTCTTTTTTGCTATGGGAGCATCGAAACCGTCAAGACGCACTATTCTGTTTGTGTTCACGCCACGCTTGGTATCTCCCTTGTGAATGTAACAATATTTACAGCCCTCGCTATATTTGTGGCAGCCTCGCCACGGATTCCACATTGCCATATAAATTTATTCCCTCGTTTTCTGTCGTATTTGTTTGTTGGTTTGTAATCTGTTATCAGTAGGTTTTTCCGAGTTCTTGGGGATCAACCACACGCAGCTTAAACGCACTGGGCCATCAATAGATCGACAATTCGAGCATCTTCCATCCTCATTCCTCCTTTTCGTTTGATAGAACTCTTCACCCAACTGCTCAAAAAATTTTCATTTAGGTCACAATTATTTTGAATATTTCTTTGGGACAAATTGTCCCGAAGTTCCATTTATATTTTACTGTCATTTTCTCGTTTCTTCAACACATAAAAGTGAAATTAAATATGAGGTGGAATGAAATTTCCTGCCGCTCAAATACCATCACCCGAAATGTAAAATTACATTAGGTGGTGATCCTATGAAAATTGAACGGGATGAACGCAAGTTTGACTTCCACGATATTGGTCTTGCAATCAAAAAAGCCCGGGAGCGCGAGGGTTTAACACAGGAACAACTGGCTTGTATCGTTGACCGTGATACCCGTACCATTATGTACCACGAAAATGATGGTCAGCATCCGAGCCTTAATGTGTTCTATCAGCTTACAACCATGTTCGGTATCTCCGTGGATCAGTTCTTTTACCCCAAAGTGGGAGCCGATGAAGCAACCGTGAAGCGGATCAACATTCTGCTCCAATCGCTGAACGAGAGCGAGCTTCGCATGGTTGAGGGTATTATCCGTACAATCAAAGAGAATGGAGAAGCGGAGGAAGCGTAAGGAAAACGCGACCTCCGTTTTTTGCGCCTTTTCCGGGGTACGCACTAACGGCAAGCAGGGCAAGTGTAGCCACACTTGCTATTTTTGCATCCCGTGGGGGCTGCAAAAACGCTTGTTGGGGAGCCTCCCCAAACCCGACTCGTCGGTGCGGACTTCGTATCCTGCGCTTCGCCGCAAGCGGCAAAGCTTACTCACTGTGTCGCACCTCCTCTCCCCACGCAACCCGCTGTGCTGGGCTTGCGCGGGGTTCCCAAGCTTGGGACAAGTTGTCCCAAAGTTTGTTGTCTGCGTCACAGTTGCTTATCGCTCCTGTTCCTTATTTTTGCGCTCGTCCGACAGGCCGAGCAGATGATCGATATTTGTCTTGACCGCCACGGCATCCCGCATTTCCTGCTGGGCCGCCCGGTACTCAGCATACTTGCCCTTCGTCCAGCGCATCGCCGTTTCGTAGCCGATGTGGTTGGCCTCTTCCGGGGTAATCTCTCCGGGCTTAAACGCCTGCCGGATCTGATAGCAGAGCACATCGGCATCCCGGCGCTGTTCCCGGCCCGTGACGGCCCGGTACTTTGCCTTGCTTAAAAGGAACTCCGCGTCTGCGGTCATGTGGTCGCAGGCATAGGAAGAAATCAACTCGCCGCCCTGCGTCTTGTCCGGGTTTTGTCCGTATTCAAACCGATCCTTCAGCGATTGCGCGATAGTTTCTCCCTTGCTGATTTTGTGCTTTTTGAGATAGGTCGTTGCCGTAGGCAGCCCTCCTTCCTGTACGAAAAACGGCGGCTGTGTTCAGCCGCCGTCATGATATTTTGGGACAAGTTGTCCCGAAGTATCAGCCTGTGATGAAGCCCCGCAGAGCAAAATTGAGATTGTCCAGTTTATCCACCAGCCACTCCGCGATGGCCGGGATGCCATAGGGAGAGATCAGAAACGCAAGGACAAGGAACACGATCCCGCCCAGCGTCTGGCCGCTGATGAACAGGGCCACGGCAAGCAGGGTCAGCACCACGCAGGCCACAACGCATACCGCAGTTGCCATACGGAACAGAAACGACACCACGGCGGCCAGAACGGTGAGCACCACCATAAAGGGGGCGGCAAGGATTTTCAGAATGATCATAAACGGCTACCTCCTGTAAAAGTTGATGGATTGTCCTCCCACCAATATTATAACTCCGCCCATATATGCAAACAAGGATGTCGATGGACAGTCGTACTTGTGCCAAATAGCACTATATGATACACTTAAATTAAACTTCACAATTGATTATTACGATTAGAATTAAACATAGAGAAACATTGAAGGGGTGGTAATGTGTCACAAACATGGCAAACAGTATGGGCTCGTTGTAGAATGAGTTAAAAAAGAAGTAAAAGGGCTTGCCGTCTGTGATTCACACTTGGCAAGCCCTTTCGTCTGCTCAAACAAAAATTGGAAAGTTCAATCAGTCAGCGGCGTTTACAGCGGTAAAGCTCCGGGCAATGGCCCGCATGACCTCCGGCTCGTTGGCCGTGTGGGGGGCGGTCGCATCCTCCTCAATCCAGTGCAGGACAGCCGAAGGGAACGCCAGATTGACTTAGGAGGCCGTTTCCGATATAATGTTCCCCATCCAAGTTTCTGCATCGAAAGGGTGGGGATAGGCATGAAACATCAGAGTTTGCGCAAGCTGGTGCTGGCCGCTATGTTTTTAGCCATTGGGCTGGTGCTGCCCTTCTTCACGGGGCAGATCCCCCAAATCGGCAAGATGCTCCTGCCCATGCACATTCCTGTGTTGCTGTGTGGCCTCATCTGCGGCTGGCAGTACGGTCTGGTGGTGGGCTTCGTGATGCCGCTGATGCGCTCTGCCATCTTTGTGATGCCCGTCATGTACCCCACCGCCGTTGGCATGGCCTTTGAGCTGGCCGCCTATGGCTTCCTCGTGGGCTTCCTGTTTTTCCGTGCCAGGTGGCAGTGCATCCGTTCCCTGTACCGCTGTATGCTCGCCGCCATGATTGGTGGCCGTGTGGTGTGGGGCGTGGTGCAGACTGTGCTGCTGGGGCTGAAAGGCAACAGCTTCACCATAAAGGCGTTCATTGCCGGTGCATTTCTGGAGGCCATCCCCGGCATCATCCTCCAGCTCGTCCTCATCCCGGCCATCATGCTGCTGCTGGATAAGACCCATCTGGTGCCCTTCCGCAACAGCGGCCGCCACGCACATCGGGAAAACGCACACAATTGAAGGAGACAGACGGCTCCTGTGAGGGCCGTCTGTCTTGTAAAAAGGGGAGGGAAATGTGCAAATAAGTGTTGACAAGCAGCTCCGCATCTGTTAGAATACACCTTGCGCTGAGGGAGAGGCTCCTGCGGCGAACTGAATATGGGGGTATAGCTCAGCTGGGAGAGCGCTTGAATGGCATTCAAGAGGTCAGCGGTTCGATCCCGCTTATCTCCACCAAAGACCGAGACGAGTTCTCGGTCTTTTTCTTTTTGCAAAAACAGCAGGCATAAAACGCCGACCTTTTGACAGTAAAATCGGTCAGAGACAGCCGCCAGCGGGCGTGAGCCTGTTGTCGGTTCAGCGCCCGGATGGGGCCATGACATCAGAAACTTCGATGGGGATAGAATGAAAATTGTGATTGCACAAAATTTTTTGTCATGAAAAGGGCAACACCGCAGCGCACTGCGCTGCGGTGTGACCCTGGTTTATTGGTAAGGAGAATTAGTAATGTAAGATGGCGGAATACTTTGTGACTGTTTCAAGGTGTGTTCCGGCGGAGTTTCGCACCTCAACCGTGGCTTTTACCTGATATTGATAGCCGGGGAGGACATACCAGCTCTTGTCCAATGCAACAAAACTGGTTCCCGAAGTATTCCAGGATTTCAGGGTAGTCCATGTTGTTCCGTTGCTGCTTCGCTGAAGCTCCATCTTGAGCGTTGCGGTATAACTCAGATTGTTCAGCGTAACATCACTATAACAATCAATGAGACCGGGAAAAGTCATTTCTCGTTCTGCGACAATGGAAGCGACGGTGAGGAATCTTGGCTGCACGATATTCTCTTCGGGTGCAACAGCGGCTGATGCAGTGGTTCCCAGCAGGGTAAATGCCAATGCTGCAGCTAAAATGCGGGTCAATATTCGGTGTTTCATTTGTGTGCCTCCTATAATACAATGTGTGAGGAATCCCCTCTACTAAAGAGGACACAAAAAACGGAAACGTGCAACCGAGAATTTACACATTATTCGGGCATTTGGTTCATGTCAAGTCTTTGTATCCCGCTGGCAAAGCGAAGAACTTCTTCCTGGTCAAAACCGATGCCCAAGATCTCCACAAAAACATTTTGCTCTGTGTCGCCCCATACTAATTGGGTGTTGTCGTTCTTTTCGATCAGGATGCCCTGAAATCCAAGGAACTCAATCTTCTCCACAGTTTGAGCATCTTCCGTATCCACGGCGTATGAGCTTTCGGACATTGCTGTGATTTTCACGCTGATTGCATTGTCTGCATCATTTGCATATTGGATATATAATGAACGCCTGGTTTGGCTGTGAGCCGTCAGGCTTAACCCTTCCGGCGCTGCCGGGATGGTGTATCCTCCAAAGGTATACACACCGACGGGTGCATCCGTTTCATGATCATGAGGTTGTTCGGCGCCGCCGTCGGTGAAGCTCAACTCGGTGGATACATCTGAAACCTCAATCAGCAGGTTTAAGGTAGCTACACGAAGCTGCGGGCTGGCGGCAAACGCTGTGGCGAAAAGCAGGATGCAAAGCATCGCAACCAAGGATAACTTTGAGAATGCACGGTAGGTGACCTTGCCCGCTTCACGGCGCCGCTCTTTAGCGAAGGCTTTCTTGATGGTTTTCACACAGCGCTCATTGACTTTGTCCGACACAGCAGCAGAGGGATCCTGCTGTAAGCGATGGTTTTCCTCCAGCAGCCGCTTGCCTTCGTCCTCGATGACATCCTCCATCAGAAGTGCAAACAACGCTTCCTCGTAAGCTTCCTGCAACTGCTCACGTCTGTTCATTGCCCTGTTCCTCCTCCAGTTGTTCCATCAAATTCAACGCATGACGACGAGCTCTCGTCAGCTTCATCCGGATGCTGTCTGGCTTGCAGTTCAGTACGGCGGCAAGCTCCTCATCGGCATAACCCCAAGAGTACTTTCCTTTTAACAGGAGCTGTTCTTCTTCTGGAAGATTATCCCAAATGAAAGACAATCTGTCTTTTTGATAGATCATATGCACCAAATCGTCTGCATAGGGCACGTCCGCAAGCGCATTGTTCTGCGCCTTATCACGCAGTCTGACATGGTTTCCGTGCTTCTTCAAATGGTTGAATGAAACATTTCTAACAGTAGAGACAATATAAGCGCTCAAAGTGCAACGCTCAAATGCCCGTAACAGTGAAATTTTTTTCATTAGGTTGACGAGACTGTCCTGAACAATGTCCTCCCAATCGGAAGGGTTGGCAGTATGTTTCTTTGCAGTGGCAAACATCAGCCGATGGAACTCGTTGTACAGCCAGATCATATATTCTTGGTCGTTCGGATCGTCCACAACACTGCAGAACGTGCAAATCATCTGAATTTCTCCCATCTCTATCTTCCGTTTCGTGATCCACCTATTATAAGACACCTGAAAGCAAAATTTGCAACCGCCAAAGTACAATGGGGACAGCCTAAAATCATAGATAGCCAAACTAAAATTTAGTTCAGCTGTAAATACGATTGAAATATTAAGAAAATTATGGTATTTATATAAAATAGTCGTCTTTGATTTTGGAAAACTTATAATTAAAATATCACAGAATCGAGGGGATGGCAATGGCACGTTTCGGTGAACTACTGGCAGAACTGCGAAATGACCGTGGAATGACGCAAGCAGAGTTGGCAGAGATTTTGCATGTAACCACTGGCACGATTTCCAACTATGAAAACTGCATTCATTATCCTGATATTGAAAAGCTGATAAACCTGGCGGATTTCTTTGATGTCACCACAGACTATTTGCTTGGTCGGTGTACCTCTAATTTGTCCCCTGATGTTCTGGAAACGAAGATCTATGCAGAGAAAACTGCGGGCAGTTTGATTCAAGACATCAGCAATTTAAGTCCTGAGCGGAGACGTGCCCTCGGAATTGTTTTGAAGGATATGAAATTAGGTACTTTGGTCGGGGACTATGGAGATAAAAAGGCGTGATACCCTATTGTATTTTAGTCATCGAGGATGAAGATGACCGACAGTTCATGACGAACCTGTACCTGAACTACAATCGTCTCATGTATCATGAGATATTTAAGCTTGTTCGGGACTCCTGGGTGACAGAAGATCTGTTGCAAGCCACGCTGGAGAAGCTGATTAAAAGAGTATCTGAACTGCGCAATAAAGACCGCAACCATCTGGTCAACTATATCATAGCTGCCTGCAAGAACCATGCAAAGAACTATATCAGGGATCACAAGCGGTACACTGAGTTTTCGTTTGACGAGTGTATGGACCATCCTGATTCCGAGCATGGCAGAGATGCGATAGAGTTCCAGTTGATCCGTGCGGATGATCTGAAACGCTTGAGCACAGTGTGGGATCAGTTGGACGAGCGAAGCCGTTACCTGCTGGATGGATATTACATATTGGATAAGACGACAGCGGAGTTGGCAGAAGAATTGGGGATCAAGCCGGAGAGTGTCCGAATGGCGTAAACACGGGCCAGGAAAGCTGCCTATCAATTGATGATTCAATATCGGTAACACAACAGGGATGCCGTATGGCGTCCCTGTTGTTACGATGCAAGGCCGCTGAGGGCGCAGCTCTGTGCGGATCAGCCGCTTGTTCGTAAAAAGCAAGCGATTTTCTTCATCTACCGCTTGTAGTGTGCCCTTTTTTGAGTGCTGCCGCCTCCGGCCCGTTGTAAGCGAAACACGCCCACAGCCGAAGCGGCTGTGGGCGTGTTCTTACATATTGCGATCAGTTGGCACGAAGCTGGGACAGGCGGGCCATGAGCTGCTCGATCTTCTGGGGATTGACGCCCAGGAAGAAGGCGGTGCTCAACTCACGGAAGGTCTGGGTGGTGAACTCACGGTTGTTGCCCATGAGCACGCCGAACAGGGCAGGGGTCTCCTCCATGAGGATGGCCCTGGCGGCGTCGTCGTCAGCCAGAGCGGACAGGCGGGTGTCCATGGAGTACAGGGCACGGTAGTCCTGGGTGGGCATATACTGGTAATCATAGCTGCCGGCGCCCACGGTGAAGGGCTGGCCGCCGCTGCGGGGCAGGGTGACCTCGGCGGTGCAGCCGAAGGGCACCTCGATGTGGACGGACACCTGACCGTCCTTGCCGATGCTCCAGTTGGCTACATACTTGCCGGACACGGTGTCCAGCGTGCACTCCAGGTGCCCCAGACGGATGTCGGGCTTGGGGGCGATCACGGCGTTGCGGAAGCCCCGGCTGCCGGGGCGTACGCCTGCCAGATGGCCGTAGACATATTCGATGACCGAGCCATAGGCGTAGTGGTTCAGGCTGTTCATGCCGGTGCCGGAGCAGGTGCCGTCGGGCAGGATGCTGTTCCAGCGCTCCCAGATGGTGGTGGCGCCCAGCTCCACGCAGTACATCCAGCCGGGGAAGCCACGGTGGAGCAGCAGGTCGCAGGCCACGTCGTCCATGCCGTGGTCGGCCAGCACGGAGCACATCACGGGCGCACCGGCAAAGCCACAGCGGATCTCAAAGCCGTCAAAGCGCATACGGCGCATAAACTGGCGGATGAGCACATCCTTGTCACGCCACACGCCGAACTTCAGGGCGCTGATGTAGCCCGCCTGAGTGTCCACGGACAGGCGGCCGGCGGCGGTGAAGTAGGTGTCCAGCACGGCCTGACGGATGTTGTGGGCCAGCTCGGTGTACTTCTTCACATCCTCGTCCAGACCGAGCTGTGCGGCCAGATCAGCGGTGATGCGGGCGCTGTTCATCCAGTAAAGGCTGCCCAGATAGGTGTCGTCCGTGCCGCCCTTGAAGCTCTGGTCGGTGACGCCGTCCAGCGCCAGCCAGTCGCCCAGTTGATCCTCATCGTAGAGGAAGTTGGGGTGCTTGGCGGCCACATAATCCACCCAGTCCTTCATCAGGGGGTAGTACTCGGCGATCTCCTCCACCGAGCCGGAGAACCGCTGCAGGGTGGCGGGGATGATGGCACCTGCATCAGACCAGATGGCACAGGAGTCGAAACCGGGGGTGCGGGGGATGACGGTGGCGATGGTGCCGCCGTTCTGGAGCTGATCCAGCCGGAGCAGCCGCAGGAAGCTGCGGTAGAAGGCACGGGAGTCCATGTTGTAGCAGGCGGTGGGGGCGAACACCTGCGCATCGCCCGTCCAGCCCAGACGCTCGTCACGCTGGGGGCAGTCGGTGGGAATGGACAGGAAGTTGGAGCGCTGGCCCCACAGGGTGTTCTCGTACACCCGGTTGAGATTCTCGTGCCCGGTGGTGAGCCAGCCGGTGCGGTCAAGCTGGGTGTGGAGTACGGGGCTGTCAAAGTGAGCGGCGTTCAGCTCGCCCACCCAGCCGGTCACCCGCACATAGCGGAAGCCGTAGAAGGTGAAAGTCTGGCACACAGTCTCCTCCCGCCCGTCGGAGCGATAGGTGAAGCCGCCCAGAGCGGAGCGGTAGTTTTCGTTGTAGAAGTTGCCCTGCTGGAGCACCTCGCCAAAGTCGAAGTGTACCTCGGTGCCGGAGGGCAGGGAGGAGCGGAAACGCAGCCAGCCGGTGTGGTTCTGGCCGAAGTCCAGCACGGTCTCGCCTGCGGGGGTGTGGAGCACCTCCGCCACAGGGAGGGAGAGGGCCTCGGTGACAGGAGGGCTGATACGATCCACCACACGCAGACCGATCTCTACGCCCACAACGGGATGCAGGGGATTTTCCTTGTCAGCGTGGGACAGACGATCCAGCGTTTCGCCGTCGTAAATACCGTTGGGGCCGATGTCGCTCTCATACCACTGCCAGCTCTCGTCGGTACAGAACACCTGGGTGGAGCCGTCAGTCAGCGTCAGGTGCAGCTCGGCCAGAGCGGCATAGCGGTCGCCATAGGGGGGGTGATCCAGCCCGAAGCGGCCCTTGTACCAGCCGTTGCCCAGCATGATCTCCAGCTTGTTCTCGGCGGCGATGAGGGAAGTGACATCATAGGTCTGGTACTGGGTCTCCTCCTCGAAGTACCACATACCGGGGGCCAGCACCTCGTCGGAGATGGGCTGACCGTTGAGGGTGGCAGAGTACAGGCCCAGACCGGTGACATACAGCCGTGCGGAAGCCACCTCGCCCATGGGGGCGAAGCTGCCGGTGAGCACAGGGGCCCACTCCGGCTCGTTCTCCACGCCGATCCATTGGGCGCTCCAAGGCTCGCCCAGCTTGCCGGTCTCAAACCAGGTGTCGCCGGTGTGGACAGCGCCGCTGTCGTCGGTGACCTCCACCTGCACCGCATAGCGGGTGCGGGGGGTCAGATTGGGGACGGACAGGGGAGTACCCTCCCACGCCAGATTGCCGGAAGTCTCCCACAGGGGAGCGCCGTCGGCAGCGCCCTTCCACACCTTGACGGTGGCGCAGGTCTGCTTGGTGGCGCCGCTGCCCTCCACCTGCCAGGACAGCAGCAGGGGGCCGGGCTCGTAGCCCAGGGGGCAGGACACGCCGTTGATTTTCAGATGAGTGACAGACATAGATCTTCCTCCGTTTGATTGACCCACGCCGACGTGCAGCCGATGGCACGGGCTGAGGGTGATAGGGCAATTGCCCGAATAAGCTATGGGTATTTTACAATATCAGGGCGAAAAAAGCTACTAAAACTTTTGGGAACGTGGGAGATCTGCGGGCGCAGCCCTGTCTGACCAGGAAATGACATTTTCCTCAAACAACTGCATTTCTACGCTTTACGCAGTTCCCGCTTTGTGGTATGCTAAGAAAAAGCATTGCAAAGGACGGAAGACCATGCAACAGGCACAACAACAACCGAACAGGCGGGAGCAGGAACCTCTGGCTGCGCAGCAGGCGGAGTTCGTCCCCAAGAAGATCGGGCGTCTGTACCCGGATCCGCAGGTGGGGCTGACCCGTGCGCAGGCAGCGGAGCTGCTGGAGAACGGTTACGGCAATGAGGCCGTGGCCTCCAACGCCAAAAGTACCGGGCAGATCATCCGTGAGAATACCCTGACCTTCTTCAACCTGGTGTTCGTGGTGCTGGCGGTGCTGCTCATCCTGGCCGGAAATGTGAAGGATATGCTCTTCCTTGTGGTGGCGATTATCAACTCCCTCATCGGCATTGTGCAGCAGCTCCGCTCCCGCTCCACGCTGGAGAAGCTGAATCTGCTGGCGGAAGCCAAGGTGAAGGTGCTGCGGGACGGCAAGCTGGGCACCGTACCCACCCATGCGCTGGTGCGGGAGGACATCGTGGAGCTGGGCGCAGGCGACCAGATCCCCGCTGATGGCCCGGTGATGTCCGGCCAGGTGACGGTGAATGAAGCCCTCATCACCGGCGAAGCCGATCCCATCACCAAAAATGTGGGCGACGAGCTGCTGTCGGGCAGCTTCGTGGTGTCCGGCAAGTGCCGTGCCCGTATGGATCATGTGGGCGGAGAGAGCTATGCCTCCCGCCTGGCGCTGGAGGCC
Organism: Candidatus Enterenecus sp.; assembly: GCA_045589915.1. GTDB lineage: Bacteria > Bacillota > Clostridia > Oscillospirales > Oscillospiraceae > Enterenecus. The sequence continues at coordinate 18,717 of JAZNQA010000134.1, read as the reverse complement.
AAGTCCAACCAGCGGGTGGGCCGCTCCGAGATGATGAAGTCGCTGGATCGTCTGATCCGGGTCATCGGCTTCGCCCTCGTCCCCATCGGTATCGCTCTGTTCTACAATGAATACTACGTGCAGGGTCATTCCTTCTCCACCTCCATCCCCTCGGTGGTGGCGGCCCTCATCGGCATGATCCCGGAGGGGCTGTACCTGCTCACCAGCGTGGCGCTGGCCGTGTCCGTCATGCGTCTGGCCCAGAAAAAGACCCTCGTCCACGAGATGAGCGCCATTGAGACCCTCGCCCGTGTGGATGTGCTGTGCGTGGACAAGACGGGCACCATCACCCTCCCCGAAATGTCGGTGAAGGATGTGATCTGCCTGGATGAGGAGGACTATCCCGCCCAGCGGGTGGAGGAGATCCTCAATGCCTACTACCGTGCCATTGATGCGGATAACGATACTGCCCGTGCCATGGCGGAGCGGTTCAACCAGCCCTCCCGCTGGCAGGTGGAGCGCACCGTCCCCTTCACCTCGGCCAACAAGTGGTCTGCGGTGATCTTCCGGGGGCACGGCTCCTATGTGGTGGGTGCGCCGGAATTCATTCTGGGGGAGGAATATCCCCTCATTCAGCCGCTGGTGGCCCCCCATCAGGCGGAGGGCTGCCGGGTACTGCTGGCTGCCCGCTGTGAAACCCCTCCCACCGCCCAAAGTCTGTCCGGCGTGATCGACCCGGTGGCATTGGTGGTGCTGTCCAATCCCGTCCGCCCCGAAGCGCCGGAGACCTTCCGATACTTCGCCCACCAAGGGGTGGCCATCAAGGTCATTTCGGGCGATAACCCGGAAACGGTGTCCAAGGTGGCACAGCAGGCAGGCATCGAGGGAGCGGAACGCTTTGTGGATGCCGCCACCCTGACGGAGACTGACGATTACACCAGAGCGGTGCGGGAGTTCACCGTATTCGGCCGTGTGACCCCAGACCAGAAGCGCAAGCTGGTCAAGGCCCTCCAGCAAGACGGACACACCGTCGCCATGACGGGTGACGGCGTGAACGATGTGCTGGCGTTGAAGGACGCCGACTGCGGCATCGCCATGGCATCGGGTGCCGAGGCAGCCTGTCAGGTGGCGCAGTTGGTGCTGCTGGACTCCAATTTTGCCTCCATGCCCCATGTGGTGGAGGAAGGACGGCGGGTCATCAACAACATTCAGCGCTCTGCCGCCCTGTATCTGGTGAAAAATATCATGTCCCTGTTTTTGGCGCTCATTACGCTGCTGGCCGGGTTCCCCTATCCTTTCGAGCCCATCCAGCTCTCCCTCATCAGCGGCCTGACCATCGGTCTGCCCTCCCTCGTGCTGGCGCTGGAGCCCAATCACGAGATGGTGCGGGGAAAATTCATGCAAAACGTGCTGCGGCGTGCTCTGCCCGGCGGCCTGACCAATATCGTGCTCATTGTGGGCATCGAGCTGTTCACGCTGGCCTTCACCTTCGAGCGGGCCACCCTGTCCACCCTGGCCACGGTGACCATGGGCTTTGTGGGTATTCTGGTGCTGTATCATATCTCCAAGCCGCTGGACAAGAAGCGCTGGGCGCTGCTGGGCTCCATGACGGTGGCCATGGCCATTGCCGTGCTGGGCTTCGGGCCCTTCTTCGGGCTGACCCGGCTGGATTTCCAGTCCGGACTGGTCATCACCGTGTTCCTGCTGCTGGTGCCCTCGGTGGTCTTTGCCTTCGAGAAGCTGTTCACCGTGGGCGCCTCGGCGCTGGGGCTCTGGTCGGATCGCCGTGTCCGGCGGGGCAAACCCCGCAAGCCACGCCGGGGCAAAAAGCCCGTCCATCGGGGCCGATAATGCAAGATCGAACCGCCGCTTTCCGCAGGGAAGGCGGCGGTTTGTGCTTTTTGTGGATTTTTGGAAGGGTTGGCGGGAAAAGTTTTACACGGTGAAGCGTAGAGGTGTTTGCAATCTGAAACGTGGTATTGTAGAATAAGGGCAACAATAGAGAAGAAAAGGAGCGATTGCCATGAGCAAGATCCAAATGAAAACGCCGCTGGTGGAGATGGACGGCGACGAGATGACCCGCATCCTCTGGCAGCAGATCAAGGAGGAGCTGCTGGAACCGTACATCGACCTGAAGACTGAGTATTACGATCTTGGCCTGCCCAACCGTGAGGCCACCGGCGATCAGGTCACGGTGGATGCCGCCGAGGCCACCAAGAAGTACGGCGTGGCCGTCAAGTGCGCCACCATCACCCCCAACGCACAGAGAGTGCAGGAGTACAAGCTGTCCCAGATGTGGAAGTCCCCCAACGGCACCATCCGTGCCATTCTGGACGGCACCGTGTTCCGTGCCCCCATCATGGTGCAGGGCATCAGCCCCGTGGTGAAGAACTGGCAGGAGCCCATCACCATCGCCCGACACGCTTTTGGCGATGTGTATAAGGCCACCGAGTACCGTGTCACCGCCCCCGGCAAGGCCGAGCTGGTGTTTACCGCCGAGGACGGCACCGTCACCCGCCAGACCATTCAGGACTTCAAGGGCGCAGGCGTGCTGCAGGGTCAGTTCAATCTGGACAAGTCCATTTCCTCCTTTGCCCGTTCCTGCTTCCAGTATGCGCTGGACACCAAGCAGGATCTGTGGTTCTCCTCCAAGGACACCATCTCCAAGCAGTATGACCACACCTTTAAGGACCTTTTTGAGGACATTTTCAACGCCGAGTATGCCGATAAGTTCCGTGAGGCCGGCATCACCTATTTCTACACCCTCATCGACGATGCCGTGGCCCGTGTCATCCGCTCCAAGGGCGGCTTCATCTGGGCCTGCAAGAACTACGATGGCGACGTGATGAGCGACATGGTGTCCACCGCCTTCGGCTCTCTGGCCATGATGACCTCCGTGCTGGTGTCCCCCGACGGCAACTACGAGTACGAGGCCGCCCACGGCACCGTCACCCGCCACTACTACCGCCACCTGAAGGGGGAGGCGGTATCCACCAATCCCATGGCTACTCTGTTCGCATGGACGGGTGCGCTGGCCAAGCGGGGCGAGCTGGACAATATCCCGGAGCTGACGGCCTTCGCCCAAAAGCTGGAGAGGGCCGCCGTGGCCACCATTGAGTCCGGCGTCATGACCGGCGACCTTGCCGGCCTGTGGGAGGGCGATGCCCCCGCCGTCAAGGTGACCAGCCTGGACTTCCTGCGTGCCATTCGGGAGCGGCTGTAAGCTCCCGACCGTGACAGGAACGAAGGAGGGATGAGAAATGATCGTTGATTTTCTTCAGACCGGCAGACAACCCAACCCCATCTTTGAGGGCAGGATAGGGGCAGAAGTGGTGGTCACGGCGGAGGGCTCCACCCCTTCCGATGATGCTTTTGTCAGCTTTGGCGACAGAATCGTTGAACTTTCCTCCGATCCCCACCGGGAAAGAATGGACGGAAAGGTTACCACGCAGGTGACAGACTTGATGGAATCGGGTCGCCGTGTGGGCTATATTTACCCCGATCTGGTGCCGAAGAAAAAGTTTCTCATTCTCTCCTTTGGCTACGAGTATTTCCAGTTCCACTTTGAAGGAAAGGACTTTAAGGTGTATGAGGTGGGTCTGGGTGCCGGTGAGCACTATTTCTGCGTCTACCGTGGAGAGGAGACCACTGCCATCATCCACAAGGCTGACCAAAAGATCAATTACCGTGATGAATACACCATTTACGCCCTGGAACCGGCTGACCTTCTGGCGCTGTCTGTTTTGAACCTCTACATCGACTGCATCCTCTACCCGGATCACGGCGAGGTGTGCGGTGAGGTAGTGATGGATGATTCGTGTATCACCACGCAGAAGGAACTGAATGACAAGTATGACCCCACCTTCATTCCCCGGATCAGGGCAATGGATACACCGTTTGGAACGGATGCGGAAGGAGCGCTGTGAGATGATCGCACAATTTGAGCGCAAGCAGATCGGCTTCGGGAAAATGGAGTATCAGGTGTGGGTCAACCAGACCTATGTGGGGGCAGTCAGATTGACCGACGGGGCGGGTATCAATATGCAGTCCGACCTCGGCGGACGGGACTTTTTCCTTTCCATACCTACCTTTTTTGGTGCAGTTACCACCGACGGGCCGATCACAAGGAAGGAAGCAGGCGTCTTTGACCTGAATGGCTCTGCGGGCTGTATCTATGATTGCGGCAAAAGAGGCAGCAACATTTTCAACGGAATCGGCTACTGGAGCTTTTGCTGCGATGGAAATGTGTTGGATGCCTACGAGGTCGGTTTTGGCAAAAAGGGGACCTACTGCTGTGTATGGTCGGACGATCAATTGATTGCCATCATTTCCAAAGCGCTGCGAACCAAGCACTTTGAAACGGGCTATATCATATATCTGGAGGATGAGACGTATTTTGAGCTGCTGGTACTCATCAATGCGTATTGGGATATGACCCGCAATCATCGGTCGGGTTCGGCATCGTCGTACAGCACATTGCATACCCCGCAGAAAGAGCTCAAGAATAAATACGATCCCAACTTTATTCTCAGGATCGTGGCTATGGAAGAACAGAACTGAATCAGAACAGAAATTCCCGTTTACCCCGAGGGGGGGTTAAGCCGCATTTTTTACTCAGCAATAAGATTGAGCTTGTCGCCCTCTGCGGTGGCGTGCAGGGTATGCATAGGCTGGGCGTACCGCTCGATGAGCAGGGTGGCGATGGGATCCTCCAGATCCCGCTGGATCTGGCGGCGGAGGTTCCGTGCGCCATAGGCGGCGGAGTAGGACTTGCCCACCAGATAGTCCAGCACCGACTCATCATAGGTGAAGGTGATGTGCTTATCCCTGAGCACGCCGTCCAGCTCGGCCAGCATGATGCGGGCGATGGACTTGAAGTGCGCCTCGGTGAGCTGGTTGAAGTACACGATCTCGTCCACACGGTTGATGAACTCAGGCCGCAGGAAGGATTCCAGCCCCTTCATGGCCTTCTCCTTGCCCTGCTGATTGGCAGAGCGGTCAAAGCCGAGGGAGCCGCCCTTGACATTGCTGCCTGCGTTGGAGGTCATGACGATGACGGTGTTCTCGAAGTTGACCACCTTGCCGTGTGCGTCGGAGATGTGCCCGTCGTCCAGAATCTGGAGCATGATATTGAGCACATCGGGGTGAGCCTTCTCGATCTCGTCAAAGAGGATGACGGAGTAGGGCTTGCGGCCGATCTTCTCGGTGAGCTGTCCGGCATCGTCATAGCCCACATAGCCCGGAGGAGAGCCGATGATGCGGGACACCGAGTGCTTCTCCATAAACTCGGACATATCCAGCCGGATGAGCGCCTCAGGAGAGTTGAACAGGTCGGCGGCCAGCCGCTTGACCAGCTCGGTCTTGCCCACGCCGGTGGAGCCCACGAAAATAAAGCTCACCGGTTTGCGCTTGGCGGAGATACCCACACGGCCGCGGCGGATGGCGGCAGCCACGGCGGACACCGCCTCGTCCTGACCCACGATGTGGGTCTTCAGCCGCTCCTCCAGCCTGGCCAGCCGCTCGAACTCCTGCTCCTGGATCTGGGTGGCGGGGATCTTGGTCCACAGCTCGATGACCCGTGCCAGATGGGCGGCGGTCAGCGGGGGATCGCCCTTGGCGATGAGCTGGTCACGCTCGCTGCCCAGCTTGGCCTGACGGCTTTTCAGCTCGGCCAGGCGCTGATAGGCCCGCTCACTGAGCTCATTCTGCAAAGCCTGCTTCTGGGCGGTGATGGCGGCGATCTGCTGCTGCAGCTCGGCGATCTGGCGGCGGCGGCCCAACTGCCGCTCGTGGAAGGCGGGGTCGTCCCGATTGGGAGCCTCGGTGTCGTCACGGCTCACTGCCATTTCCAGCGTGTCCCGCTGGCGCTGGAGCCGCTGCTCCTGCCGCTGGAACTCCTGGATGCGGCTGTCACTCTGCCCGTCGGTGGAGGCGAGCACCAGCTCCATCTCCTTGGCGTAGTCGGCCAGCTCCTTGTCGATCTCGGCCAGACGGGCCAGATCGAGGTTGTGGAGGTTCACGTCGGAGGATGCCTCGTCGATGAGGTCGATGGCCTTGTCGGGCAGGTAGCGGTCGGTGATGTACCGCTCGCTCATGGTCACCGCCAGCCGGCACATATCGGGGCTGATGGTCACATGGTGGTAGCTCTCATAGTAGGGGGCAATGCCCTTCAAAATCTCCACCGACTCCTCGATGGAGGGCTCCTCCACCATGACGGGCTGGAAGCGGCGCTCCAGCGCAGAGTCCTTCTCAATGTACTTGCGGTACTCGGTGAGGGTGGTGGCGCCGATGACCTGAATTTCGCCACGGCTCAGAGCGGGCTTCAGGATGTTGGCGGCATTCATGGAGCCCTCGGCATCGCCGGCGCCCACGATGGAATGTACCTCGTCAATGACCAGAATGATGTTGCCCAGCTTCTTGACCTCGTCGATGAGCCCCTTCATGCGGGACCCAAACTGGCCCCGGAACTGAGTGCCCGCCACCAGAGCGGTGAGGTCAAGGAGGTAGACCTCCTTATCCAGCAGCTTGTAGGGTACGTTGCGGTCGTAAATGCGCTGGGCCAGCCCTTCGGCAATGGCGGTCTTGCCCACGCCGGGCTCACCGATGAGGCAGGGGTTGTTCTTCTGCCGGCGGTTGAGGATCTGGATGGTGCGCTCGATCTCGTTGTCCCGCCCCACGATGCGGTCCAGCTTGCCTTCGTGAGCCTTGCGGGTGAGAGAGATGCAGTAGTTCTCCAAAAATTTGCGCTTCTGGGGGCGCTCGCCCTTGTCCTCCTTGCCGCCCTTGCCGTTGTCGGCGGGCTGCTCCCGCTGGGGCTGCTGATTGCCGCCGAACAGCTTGTTGAGGAAGGGGAAGGTGGCGGTGCGCCCGTCGTCGTCCTCGTCGGTGCTGTCACCGTCGGAGAGGCCGTCCAGACCCTCGGCGCCGCCGAAGGCAGACATCATCTCGTTGGAGATGGACTCCAGATCCTCGTCGGAGATGCCCATCTTCTTCATCATGTCATCCACCGGCTTGATGCCCAGCTCACGGGCGCACTTCAGGCACAGACCTTCGTTTTTGGTCTCGCCGTTTTCAATTTTCGTTACAAAGATCACCGCCACATTTTTGTGGCAGCGGGTGCAGAGGGTAGGCTGCATGGTATTGCTCCTTTCCGATATGGGGATGTCGTTTGACACACACCATACCAGATAAATATGAACGTGTCATGAATTCTTGCCCGGTAATTTCTTGTCACACCACCAGATTGTTCAGCAGTTCCAGCACCTGCCGCACGGTGAACAGGGAGAGGATGGGGGTCTCCGGCTCGGTGGGTACCACCCCGGTGAGCTGACCGATCCACACCAGCACGATCACCAGCAGCGCACCCTTCACCAGTCCCAGCACCAGACCGCCCACCCGGTTGATGGCGGACAGGATGGGCAGGCGGAAGGTGAAGTTAAGCAAATGGCTCAGCAGGAACCAGATGAGCAGGATGAGAAGGAAAGCTGCAGCAAACAGCACCACCTTGGCGATCAGTCCGGACAGGTAGTGTGCCACCGCTTCGGAGGCGGTGCGGTGCTCGGTCTCCTCAATGGTGCCGTCATTCACCGCATCCTCCACAGCGCCGCTGAAGCCGGAGAACAGCTTGGAATCCCGCACGATGTCCAGCAGATCTTCCGTGGAGATGTCCGTGTCCTGCCCGGATTCCGTGCCGGTCAGGGACTCATGAATGGCGGGCTGAATCAGCTCTCCCACCGGCTCGTAGAACTGGTTTGACAGAAATTTTGCACCGAAAAAGGCAACAAACAGAGCCAATAAGCTGAACAGGGTCAGGATCAGACCCTTTTTTGCGCCCCGCCATGCGAAGAAAATCAGCAGCAGAACGATGATGATGTCAAATATGTAGGAAAGCATAGACTCCTCCGTGTGTCAGGGGATATAGAAGCTGGCGCTGTCCGCAGAGATGAGGATGGCGGAGCCGTCCTCCATGAGCAGCACATTGCGTGCTCTCTGGGTGCCATCCAGCGAGCTGTATAGCTCCAGCTCATCGGTGTAGATGTCCAGCCGGTCGCCGGTGAGCACGGCGATGTAGCGCCCTGCGGCGGAGATGGCCAACACCTGCTCGTGGATGGGCAGGGTGCTGTGCCCGCCCTTGCTGTCCACCACCCACAGCTCGGCCTGACTGCCGGCCCGATACTTGCCCAACAACGCCACCGCAAAATCGTCACCGGCCAACGTGTAGCGCTTGAGGTATTTGTCCGACCAGTCTGCGTGTACCGACTCGCCCTTGTGGTCGGTGATGGTCAGCCCTCGGTCAGCCACCGTCCACACGGCGGAGCCTGTGTGCTTGCTGTCCAGCACCACGGCGCTGCCCAGATCGCAGGTGTGGTCGGGCACGAAATCGCCGCTGCCGGCAGAGTTCATGGTGTACAGGGACAGGGTGGAGCGGAAGGAACCCTCCTCCTGCCCGATGGTGACGATGGCAAGGGTCTTTCCATTGCTGGACAGGGCGGCGTCCATCACAAAGGCGGAGGACAGATTCACGCTCATCTTGGGGGCGTAGGAGCTGTCATACACCGTCACCTGTCCCCGATAGCCGTTGGCTTGGGTGACTACGGTGAGCTGCCCGCTGCGGTTCAGGCGGGCGGAGAGAATGGAGTTCATCTCGTCGGTGGACCAGATGAGATCCCGCTGCCCCAGCACGTAGAGGGAGGAGCCGCCGGCATCGTACACCACGGCGTGGGAGCCGTTGGTGTCCACCACCGGGTTTTCCATGTACACCGACTGGCTCACATAGCAGGTGCCGCTGCCCGAGTAGAGGGAGATGGCGTTGGGGGAGCACACCAGCAGGTCGCCGTCCAGCACGGCAAAGGTGTCCCCCAGAGAGCCGTCGTAGAGGAAGGACTCCGCCTGTCCGCTGTCGTTGAGCACCAGACTGTGGTACCGCATCCAGCGCCTGATGTTGTCCAGATTCAGGCTGTCCCGAAACACGATCATGGCCACAGCGCCTAAAATCACCGCCAGCGCCAGCAAAAACAGCACCAGCCGCAGCACGAAGCGGGGCTTCTTTTTCTTTTTGTTCGGTTGTGCTTCAGATCTTTCGCTCATAGATGTACTCCCTGAAAGATGGTCGATGGTTATAAAACGTCTTCGTCATACCACAGGTTGGTCATGTACAGCCCGTCCGGCGGGGCGGTGGGCCCGGCCAGAGTGCGGTTGCGGGAGGCAAGAATGTCCGGGATGTCCGCCGGATCCAGCTTGCCCTCAGCGGCGTAGATGCAGGTGCCCACCATGGCACGCACCATGTTATACAAAAATCCGTCGGCGCATACCCGGCAGTCGATGATCTTTCCCCGGCGCTCCACCTCGAAGTAGTGAACGGTGCGCACCGTGGTGCGGGTCTCGGTGCCCACGGAGCGGACGGCGGCAAAGTCGTGGGTGCCCACGAACTGTCTGGCGGCCTCCGCCATGATGTTCTCATCCAGCAGCTTGGGGTAGAACCACACTCGGTTTACATAAAACGGATCCCGGATACGGGAATTATAGATGCGGTAGGTGTACTCTTTTTTCAGGCAGGAGCCGATGGCGTTGAATTCAGGGGATACCACCGTGGCCTTGGACACCACGATGTCGTCCGGTAGGCGGGTATTCACCGCCAGCGGCAGCCGCTCGGTGGGGATGCCGGAGGTGGTGCGGAAATTGGCGATATAGGTGCGGGCGTGTACTCCGGCGTCGGTGCGGCCGGCGCCGGTGACCTTCACCGGGTGGCACACCACGGAGGAGAGGGCTTTTTCCAGCGTCTCCGCCACCGACACGGCGTTTTTCTGCACCTGCCAGCCGTGGTAGGCGGTGCCGGTATAGCTTAGGCGCAGGGCGATATTCCGTTCTTCCATATCAGAACCCCCAATGTCCCAGAAAACCGATCCCTACCGCCAGCACCAGTGCCCCCACCATGAACAGGCAGTCTGCCGCCTTGAAGCGGAGACGGTTCATGCGGGTGCGGCCCTTGCCGCCGTGGTAGCAGCGGCACTCCATGGCGGTGGCCAGCTCATCCGCACGGCGGAACGCAGAGATGATGAGGGGCACCAGCAGGGGGATGAGGGCCTTGGCCTTTTTGATGAGGTTGCCGCTGTCGAAATCTGCGCCGCGGGCCCGCTGGGCGGACATGATCTTATCCGTCTCCTCAATGAGGGTGGGGATGAAGCGCAGGGCGATGGACATCATCATGGCCAGCTCGTGGACGGGCACACGGATCTTTTTCAGCGGGCTGAGCAGGGATTCCAGACCGTCGGTGAGCGCCAGCGGGGAAGTGGTGTAGGTGAGCAGGAAGGTGCAGGAGATGAGCATCATAATGCGCACCACCATGAAAAAGGCACGGAGGATGCCCTCATAGGTGATGGTGAAGATCCAGAAGGATACCAGCGGCGTGCCCGGCGTGTACAGGGCGTTGAGCACCGCCGTGAAGATGAGCAGGAACAGGAGCGGCTTCAGACCCCGCAGCAGGGATCTCACACTCACTCTGGAGATGGCCACCACCGTGCCCAGCACCACCAGCAGGATGGCGTAGGAGATAAACCACTTGGCCAGAAAGAGCGCCACGATATAGATGATGAGAGCCACCAGCTTGGCACGGGGATCCAGACGGTGGATGGGGGAGCTGCCGGGGAAATATTGCCCCAGGGTGATGTCTCGCAGCGCCATCACAACGCCCCCTTTCGCTGAAGGGCGGCCAGCACCGCATCACGGGCCTGCTCAATGGTGTACACCGAGGGGGGCACGTCGGCTCCCATGGCACGCAGACGGGCAAACACACGGGTCATGGCGGGCACGCCCAGACCCATCTCCTCCAGCTCGGCTCCGTGGGAGAACACCTCGGCAGGGCTGCCAGAGAAGGGGATGGTGCCGTCGGAGATGACCACCAGCCGCTGGGCCTCCCGTGCCACTTCCTCCATGGAGTGGGACACCAGAATGATGGTGGCGTTCTTTTCCCTGTGATAGGTGCGGATGTTGTCCAGAATTTGGGCGGCACCGGCAGGGTCAAGCCCTGCGGTGGGCTCGTCCAGCACCAGTACCGACGGCTCCATGGCGATCACGCCGGCGATGGCCACCCGCCGCTTCTGTCCGCCGGACAGGTCAAAGGGGGACTTGTCCAGCACGCTGTTATCCAGCCCCACGAAGCGGGCGGACTGACGTACCCGACGATCCACCTCGTCCTGATCCAGCCCCATGTTGTTGGGGCCGAAGGCGATGTCTTTGTACACCGTTTCTTCAAAAAGCTGGTACTCCGGGTACTGGAACACCAGACCCACCTGAAACCGCACCTGACGGGTGCGCTCCTTGCTGGCCCAGATGTCCTCTCCGTTGTAGAGCACCTGCCCGGAGGCGGGCTTGAGCAGTCCGTTCAGGTGCTGGATGAGGGTGGACTTGCCCGAACCGGTGCGGCCGATGATGGCCAGATATTCCCCAGCCTGTGCGGAGAAGTCCACATTGGTGAGGGCGGCGTGCTCAAAGGGGGTGCCGCCGCTGTATACATGATTGAGTTGTCTGGTCTCAATGATGGGGGTCATACACGTGCGTCCTTTTTGATAGGTTATGGGTTGAGCAGGGCGTAGATGGCCTTGGCGCAGTCGTCCACCGAGAGGGCGTCCAGCGGAACATCCAGCCCCGCCTGCCGCAGCTTGTGGAGCAGGGTCACCGTTTCAGGCGCTTCCAGTCCCAGTTCACGCAGGTCGTCCACATTGCGGAACACCTCTGCCGGCGTGCCGTCCGCCACGATGCGTCCCTGATGCATGAGCACCAGCCGGTCTGCCTGGGCGGCCTCGTCCATGTGGTGGGTGATGAGCACGATGGTGATGCCGTGCTCCCGATTCATCTGCCGGATGGTGCGCAGCACCTCACGGCGGCCCACCGGGTCGAGCATGGCGGTGGGCTCGTCCAGCACCACGCACTGGGGGCGCATGGCCAGCATACCGGCGATGGCAACCCGCTGCTTCTGTCCGCCGGACAGGCGGTGGGGCGCATGGCGGGCGTAGTCCGTCATGCCCACGGCGGCCAGAGCATCGTCCACACGGCGCCGGATCTCCTCCGGCGGGACGCCAAGGTTCTCCGGGCCGAAGGCCACGTCCTCTTCTACCACGCTGGCCACGATCTGGTTATCCGGGTTCTGGAATACCATGCCCACCAGCCGCCGGATGTCCAGCAGCAGATTTTCGTCGGCGGTGTCCATGCCCGACACATACACCTTGCCCCCGGAGGGGAGCAGGATGGCGTTCATGTGCTTGGCCAGGGTGGACTTGCCCGAACCGTTGTGACCCAGAATGGCCACGAAGGAGCCGGGCTGAATGGTCAGGTCTACGCTGTCCAGCACCGTGGGGGCAACTCCCTCTTCGGTGGTGTAGCGGAAGGTAAGCTGTTCAGTTTTGATCATGGGGTCAGACATAGAAAAACCTCGGATCGGTCAGATGACTTCTTGTTTACATGTGGGAGCCGCCGCCCTCGGCGGCCATATCCGTGCTGCTCGTGACGGCTCAGCGCTTCGATGTCCATCTTCCGGTCGCCCCGCAGGGCAGCGCCAGCCCGCTGTGGGTGACGGGCAAACCCAGCTCGTCGGACACGGTGTGCCCGCCGAACTTGCCGCCGATGACGGTCTGGAGGATATAGGTGAGCACCGACGGAGCCAGGCCCGTGGTGTAGGAATTCAAAATCACGAACAGGGGGTTGTCGCTGAGCACGCCGGACACCAGCTCCACAAAGGGATACAGGTTTTCCTCCAGCTTCCACACCTCGCCGGAGGGGCCTCTGCCGTAGGAGGGGGGATCCATGATAATGGCGTCATACCGGCGTCCACGGCGAATTTCACGCTCCACGAACTTGGCGCAGTCATCCACGATCCAGCGGATGGGGCGATCCTCCAGCCCGGAGGCGGCAGCGTTCTCCCTCGCCCACTGCACCATGCCACGGGCGGCGTCCACATGGCACACCGAAGCCCCTGCCGCAGCGCAGGCCACGGTAGCGCCGCCGGTGTAGGCGAACAGGTTGAGCACGCTGATGGGGCGGCCCGCTTTGCGGATCTGCTCCCGTGCGAAGTCCCAGTTGGCGGCCTGTTCGGGGAAGATGCCGGTGTGCTTGAAGTTCATCAGTCCCACATTGAGGGTCAGGTCGTCGTACTGCACCTGCCACCGCTCCGGCACATTCTTGCTGGCCCACTGGCCGCCGCCGGTGTTGGAGCGGGCATAGCGGGCGCTGGGCGCTTTCCAGCCACGGTTGGTGCGGGGGGTGTTCCAGATGGCCTGGGGATCGGGACGCACCAGGGTATGCTCCCCCCAGCGCTCCAGCTTTTCTCCCCGTCCGCAGTCGATGAGTTCATAGTCTTTCCAGCGATCAGCAATCCACATAGGCGCAAAACCCCTCAGTATAGAATCATACTATTATACAATGGTTTCCTCTGTTAGTCAATCAAAACCCCTGTTCATTGATTCCGGTGCAAAACGGATGACCAGGTGGTTTTGTAGGGGCCGCACACCTGGGCGGCCCGCAGACACCTCATCCGTCTGCCCTGCGGGCAGCCACCTTCCCCAGAGGGGAAGGCTGCTGTAGTTGCTTCTTGCCAACCTACCCACCATCACAAAAGCCGTCCCCGGAGGGACGGCTTTTGTACATACATCCATTGTCAGCGCAGCACAGCTCCGCAGTCGGCTTCCAGAGCGGCCAGGATATTCTTCATATCCTTGTCGGCCTCCTCGCCGGTGAGGGAACGATCATCCGCCCGCAGCACCAGATTGAAGGCCACCGACTTCTTGCCCTCCGGGATGCCCTTGCCCTGATAGATGTCAAACAGGGTCACGCTCTTGAGCAGGCTCTGGCTGCCCTTGCGGATGGCAGCCTCCAGCTCCCCCACGGTGACGGTCTGATCGCACACCACGGCGATGTCACGGGTGAGGTCGGGGAACTTGGGCAGGGGGACATACTCAGGGTCAGCGCCCTGAGCTGCACTCAGGCAGTTGAAGCACAGCTCGGCGCAGTAGAACTCGCCGTCCACACCGTAGTTGCGGGCCACACGGGGATGGATTTGGCCGAACACGCCCACAAAGCTGCCGTCGGCCCACACGGAGGCGCAGCGGCCGGGGTGGTAGGAGGGGTTGTCGGAGCAGGGCTTGAAGGTCACGTTTTTGGCACGGATGTCCTTCATGATGGCCTCCACAGCGCCCTTCAGGGCGAAGAAGTCCATATCGTCGCCGTAAGCGCCCATGGACAACACCTTGCGCTCGTCGGCAAGCCCGTCCTCGCCGCCGGGCAGGTAGATGCGGCCCACCTCGTACAGCTTCACGTTCTTGTTGCGGTAGTTGTAGTTGCGGGTCAGGATCTCCAGCATGGAGGGCAGCACGGTGGTGCGCATGATGGAGGTGTCTTCGCCCAGCGGGTTCAGGATCTTGAGGGACTGGCGGCGGGGATCATCCTGCGCCCAGCCGATCTTGTCGTAGTAGGTGGGGGAGATGAAGGAGTAGGTGATGATCTCGCTGTATCCGCAGGTGCGGCACAGTGCGCCCAGCCGGTTCTCCAGCTGCTGGGCGGGGGTGTAGCCGCCCTGGGTGGTCTGACCCCGCATGAGGGTGCAGGGAATGTTGTTGTAGCCGTAGAAGCGGGCCACTTCCTCGGCCAGATCGGCCATGGCCTGCACATCGGCACGCCAGGACGGAACGGTGACCTGATCGCCGTCCACCTTGAAGTCCAGTTTGGTCAGGATGCGCACCATCTCATCGGCGGCAACCTCGGTGCCCAGTAGGGCGTTGATCTTCTCCGGCTCCAGCTTGAGCACGGTGGGCTGGGGAACGTAGTTGAGGATGTCAATGATGCCGTCCACCACCTCGCCGGCGCCCAGCAGCTCCACCAGCTCACAGGCACGCTCCACGGCGGGGAGGGTGTTCATGGGGTCAAGCCCCTTCTCGAACTTGGAGCTGGCATCGGTGCGCATACCCAGCGCCAGAGCGGTCTTGCGGATGCAGGTGCCGTCAAAGCAGGCGGACTCGAACACCACGTCGGTGGTGTCCTCCACAATTTCGGAGTTCATGCCGCCCATGATACCTGCCAGACCCACGGCACGATCCTCGTCAGCGATGACCAGCATATTGCCGGTGAGCTTGCGCAGGTTGCCGTCCAGCGTGGTCAGCTCCTCGCCCTCCTGGGCACGGCGCACAATGATGCGCCCGCCGTTGACATAGCGGTAGTCAAAGGCGTGCATGGGCTGGCCGTATTCCAGCATCACATAGTTGGTGATGTCCACGATGTTGTTGATGGGGCGCACACCCATGGCACGCAGCCGCCCCCGCATCCATTTGGGGGAGGGGCCGATCTTTACGTTGCGCACCATGCGGGCGGTGTAGCGGGGGCACAGGTCGGCATCGGGGGTCTCCACGTCCAGCAGCTCCACCAGACAGCCCTCAGCGCCCCCCTTGACCACAGGCTCGTGGAGGGTGAGCGGGGCGTCGAAGGTGGCGGCGGCCTCACGGGCCAGACCGATGACGGACAGGCAGTCGGGGCGGTTGGGAGTGATCTCAAACTCCACCACATGGTCGTCCAGCCCCACAGCGGTGCGGATGTCGTCGCCGGGGTTCAGCCCTTCCAGCTCCGGGTCGTCGGACAGGATCCAGATGCCGTCCTCACAGGCGGCGGGGAAGTCACGCTGATCCAGCCCCAGTTCCTTGAAGGAACACAGCATACCGTTGGACACCTCGCCCCGCAGCTTGCCCTTCTCGATCTTGATGCCGCCGGGCAGGAGGGACTTGTGCTTGGCCACGGGGACCAGATCGCCCTCCTTCACGTTCTGTGCGCCGGTGACGATCTGGGTGGGGGCCTCCTCGCCCACGTCCACCTGGCACACCCACATATGGTCGGAATTGGTGTGGCGGGTGAGGGAGAGCACCTTGCCCACCACCACGTTGACGATCTCTGCGCCCTGATCTTCGGTGACCTCCACCTTGGAGCCGGACAGGGTCATGGCCTCGGCAAACTCCTTATCGGAGGCAGTCACAGTGACGAATTCGTTGAGGCATTTACGGGAAAGATTCATAGAAAAAACTCCTTTGTAGCGGAATGTAGGGGCCGACCGATGTGTGGGCCCAAGGGCGCACACGCAGGTGCGCCCCTACAGGATCAGAATTGTTCCAGGAACCGAACATCGTTCTCAAAGATGAGCCGCAGGTCGGCAATCTTGAACCGGCGCATGGCGGTGCGCTCCAGACCGATGCCGAAGGCCCAGCCGGAATACACGGTGGTGTCGATGCCGGCCATCTCCAGCACCTTGGGATGCACCATGCCTGCGCCCAGCAGCTCGATCCAGCCCTCGCCCTTGCAGGTGGGGCAGCCCACGCCGCCGCACTTGTGGCACTGCACGTCCATCTCGCAGGAGGGCTCAGTGAAGGGGAAGTGGTGGGGACGGAAGCGGGTCTTGGTGCCCTCGCCGTAGAGTTTCTCCACCACGGTGTTCAGCGTGCCCTTCAGGTCGGCCATGGTCACGCCCTTGTCGATGACCATGCCCTCCACCTGATGGAACATGGGGGAGTGGGTGGCGTCCACCTCGTCCTTGCGGTACACACGGCCGGGGGCGATGATGCGGATGGGCAGCTCCATGGTGTCCATGGCACGCACCTGCATGGGGGAGGTCTGGGAGCGGAGCATCACCCGGCTGTCCTCGTCAAAGTAGAAGGTGTCCGACCAGTCACGGGAGGGGTGCCCTTCCTCGGCGTTGAGGCGGTCGAAGTTGAGCTCGGCCAGCTCCACCTCCGGGGCGTCCAGCACGGTAAAGCCCATGCCGATGAAAATCTCCTTGATCTCATCCAGCGCCACATACATGGGGTGGCGGTGACCCACGGCCATCTCCTTGCCGGGGATGGTCACGTCCAGCGCCTCGTCCCGAAGCTGCTGTTCCAGAGCGGCCTCCTCCAGCTTGGCGGAGGCGGCGTCCAGAGCGCTTTCCAGGGCGGAGCGCACCTCGTTGGCCAGTTGACCCATGGCGGGGCGCTCCTCGGCGGACAGCTTACCCATCATTTTCAGCACGGCGGTGAGCTCGCCCTTCTTGCCCAGATACTGGACACGCAGTGCATCCAGCTCGGTGCTGTTTGCCGCTCCCTCGAAGGCAGCCAGCGCCTCGGTGCGGATCTTTGCCAGTTGTTCTTTCATGAAACGATCTTCCTTTCGGATATGATACAAATAAAAAAGCCCTTCATCCCTCTGATTGGGACGAAAGGCAAACCTTCCGCGGTACCACCCGCATTCGTACTGTGTACGCACTTGACCTCCGATAACGGCGGAGCCACCGTCCCGCTCTCACGGGCCGCTCCCGGGCGAACCAAGCGACACGCACCAAGGCGGCTTGCAGCCGGTGACCGCCTCTCTCTGGGGTGAGCAAACTCGCTATTTTCCCGTTCCACGCATTTGAACTATCCATCTTTATATCACAATGGCGGTTGAAATGCAAGGGGAAAAAAGCTATAATAGGGCTATTCCGAGAAAAACAGAGGAGTCTGAACGGGCATGAAAAGAGACAGGACAGCCTTGCTGCTCCACGAGCCCAACTTATATAAAGCATTTATCATCCTGGCGCTGCCCATCTTCGGCGCCAACTTCATGCGTGCCTTCAACGAGCTGGTGGATACCTACTTCATTGGCCAGATCCCCGATTCGGTGGCGGCGCAGGCGGCCCTTTCCATTTCGTGGCCGCTGCTGAACATCCTGCTGTCGCTGCAGGTGGGCTTCGCCGTGGCGGGCGTGGCGGTCATCAGCCAGCTTTTGGGTTCCGAACAGAAGGAGCGGGCAAGGGAGAATGCCGGCCTGCTGCTGGTTCTCGCCGTGATTCTGGGTGTGGTGGTCAACATCATCATGTATGCGCTGGGGCCGCTCATCCTGCGCCTGATGGGTGCGGAGGGAGCAACGCTGGCCAATGCCGTGGACTATGTGCAGGTGCGCTCCTTTGAGATGATCCCCCTGTTCGTGTTCGGCGCATTTCAGGCCATCCGTCAGGCTCAGGGTGATACCACCACCCCCGTCTATCTGTCCATTGTCTCCGTGGTTATCAACATGGTGCTCACCGCCCTGTTTGTGCAGAGGTACGGTATGGGCGCCTTCGGCGCAGGTCTGGCCACTATGATCGGTCAGGCGGCCGTCCTCCCCGTGTGCGTGGTGCTGCTGTTTTCCAAAAAGCAAAGCCTGTTTCTGGAGCGGCGGCATCTTCGGGTGGAACGCAAGCCGCTGGGGGTCATGGTCAGGATCGCCGCTCCCTCTGCGGGCAGCCAGGGCTTGAGCTCGCTGGGCTTTCTGGTGCTTCAGACCCTCATCCTCAGCTACGGCGACGAGGTAGCCGCCGCCTTCAGCAACGGCAACAAGGTGTCCAATATGCTGCTCATGCCCATTATGGCCCTCGGCTCTGTGCTGGCGGCCTATGTGGGGCAGAATATCGGTGCAGGCAACGGCGAGCGGGCGAGAAAGGCGTACCGGGTCAGCCGCAACCTCGGTCTGGCGGTGTCGGTGGTGGGATGTCTGGCTCTGCTGCCCATCCGTGAGCCCGTGGTGGCGCTGCTTACCAACGATGCCACCACTCAGGCCTTGGCTCAGGAATATGTGTTCTGGGTGCTGCTCACCCAGCCTCTCATGTCCCTGTTCCAGAACTATCTCAGCGTGTTCAATGGTTCGGGCAATACCCGGTTCTCCTTCGTGCTGGCCACGGTGCGGCTGTGGGTCATTCGCCTGCCCATGCTGTTGCTCATG
>JAZNQA010000133.1:0-5103 GCA_045589915.1 Candidatus Enterenecus sp. | reverse complement strand
TGGCGACCTTATCGTTGGTGAGATCCACACCCTCGGTACGGCGGAACTCGCTGGCCAGCCACTTCATGACGCACTCGTCGAAGTCGTCACCGCCCAGACGGTTGTTGCCGGCAGTGGCCAGAACTTCAATCACGCCGTCATCAATATCCAGAATGGAAACGTCGAAAGTACCGCCGCCCAAGTCATAGACCATGACCTTCTGAGCGTTCTCTTTGTCCACACCATAAGCCAGAGCGGCAGCGGTGGGCTCGTTGATGATACGCTTGACTTCCAGACCGGCGATCTTACCGGCATCCTTGGTAGCCTGACGCTGGGCATCGGTGAAGTAGGCGGGCACAGTGATAACGGCCTCGCTGACGGTCTGACCCAGATAAGCCTCGGCATCAGCCTTGAGCTTCTGGAGCACCATGGCGGAGATCTCCTGAGGAGTATAACTCTTGCCGTCGATGCTGACTTTGTAGTTGGAACCCATCTCGCGCTTGATGGAGGCGATGGTGCGGTCGGGGTTGGTGATGGCCTGACGCTTGGCGACCTGACCTACCATGCGCTCGCCGTCCTTGGAAAAGGCGACGACGGAGGGAGTGGTGCGGTTACCTTCCGCGTTGGGGATGACGACGGCTTCGCCGCCCTCCATAACGGAAACGCAGGAATTGGTCGTACCGAGGTCGATACCGATGATCTTGGACATAGTTTGTTCCTCCTAAATATATGAATATTGTTTTTAACGGATTTGTAGGGGCGCACCTATGTGTGCGCCCGAAGCGGTTTAGTTCGCCACTTTCACCATGGCAAACCGGATGACCTTCTCGCCGCACTGGAAGCCCTGCTGGAACACCTCCACCACGGTGTTCTCCCCCACGCTGTCGTCGTCCACGTGCATAACGGCGTTGTGGCGGTTGGGGTCGAAGGTCTCGCCCATGGCGGGGATGAGCTCCACGCCCAGCCCGGTCATGGCATCCTGCAGTCCTTTCATGGTCATCTCCACGCCCTTGGCATAGGCTTCATCGGCGGTGGACTGCTTCAAGGCCCGCTCCAGATTGTCGTACACCGGCAGGAAGGCGGCCACGGTCTGGGCCTTGGCCTCCGTCCAGGCGGCCTCCTTCTCCTTGGCGGTGCGCTTGCGATAGTTATCATATTCGGCGGCCAGCCGGAGATACTGATCCTCAGCGACCATGCGCTGGGCTGCGGTATCCTGCTCAGGCTGGCTCTCCGGGGTCTGCTCCCCTGCGGTCTGGGTCGCCTCCTCCACCTGCTCGGTGTCGGGGGTGATATTCTCGTTTTCTGTCTTCTTTGCCATGGGAATTTACTCCTCCTTTTCGGGAATACCGGGGGGCAGCTCCGTCCGCCCGAACAGCTTGGTCAGGCCGTCCGCCACATAAGAAAGTTTGGCGGCCACCTTGCCGTAATCCATGCGGGTGGGGCCCACCACACCGATGACGCCCTTGAGCCCGTCCCCGATGTCGTAACTGGCCAGCACCACGCTGGTGTCTTTCAGCTCGTCGGCCACATTTTCCGGGCCGATGAGGATCTTGGTGTTATCATCGCCCAGAGCGGGCAGCGCCAGCGACTGCATCACCGACGGCTCGTTGTTGAGGTAGCTCATGAGCTTCTGCGCCTTGCCCACATCCCGATATTCGGGGTGATCCAGCAGGTGGCTGGCTCCGGCGGTGTACACCGGGCTGTTTTCCAGATCGTCCAGCACCTCCATGGCGAAGGACACCACCAGCGAGATCAGCCCGTAGGATGTGCCTGCGGCGTGCTCGGCCACCCGCATCAGTTCGGGGGTCAGCTCGTCCAGCGTCTTGCCCACGAAGGAGGCGTTGAGCAGAGTGGTGAGCAGTTGGAGCTGGGGCTCGGACAGGTCGGCAGGCAGACGGATGAGCTTGTTTTTCACCACGTTATTGTCCGTCATGACCACCACGATGAAGGAATTGCTGTCCACCATGATGAGGTCGAACCGGCGGATGGTGGTGCGGCGGGCATTGCCCGCCAGAGCAAAGGCCGGATAGTTGGTGAGCTGGGACACCATGCGCCCCGCCTGGTCGATGACCTTGTCCAGCTCCTGCATCTTCAGGTGGAGGGCATCGTTGATCTGCCGTGTCTCCTCGATGCTCAGCCGCTGCTCCTCCATCAGCTCGTTGACGTACAGGCGGTAGCCCTTGGGGGAGGGAATACGGCCTGCGGAGGTGTGGGGCTGCTCCAGGTAGCCCTGCTCCGTCAGGTCGGCCAGCTCGTTTCGGATGGTGGCGGAGGATACCTTCAGATCAGCCAGCTCCAGAATGGCCTTGGAGCCCAGCGGCTCCGCCGTCTGCACATAGCTTTCCACCACGGCCCGCAAAATTTTCTTTTTACGCTCGGTCAGCTCCAACGGGTCGTCCTCCTTACCACGGTTTAGCACTCACTTTCTCCGAGTGCTAAACACACTCTACCACCCACCCCTGAAAATGTCAAGAGTTCAGTTGTAAATTAAATGTGAATGGCCGCATCTGCGAAAAACCAGCCCCGGTCTTGCAGTTGTCCCCGCCGATTGCTAATGTTGCACCTTTGGATGCACGGCAGCTCCGGGGCAAATTTTCGGCAGGGAAAGGCTTTCCTTTCCCTGCGTTTCGTAGTATGATAGCGGTGTATGATTATCTTTACCCTTGGGGAGGCTTCTATGAACGGTTTATTGTATGCCCGGCTGTCCGCTGCGCCCGCCACGGAGGGGGTAACAGGGCTCGCTGGTGTGTGGGAGAGCGTGCGCTACGGCGTGTCGTGGTTCTTCGGCAATCTCGACCCCGCCGCCATCTGGGCGCTGTTTGCGCTGGCCATCTGCATCGCCTTTTTCGTGTACTACTGGCACTGCCTGCGTCCCCGTCCCCGCACGCTGGAATGGATCGGCATGGCGGAGGAGCGCTCCCGTCCCCGCCGGATGACCCTCACCCTCAAGCGCCACCCCTTCACACGCAAGGATGCGCTGCCCATGCTGCTGGTGACCATTGTCTATGCCGCCACCGCCTTTTTCCGGCTGGGCGACATGACCGCCCCCCAGTCCTGCCTCGTATTTCAGGACAATGACCGCTTCACCTTCTCCTACAACGAGCCGGTGACGGTGGACAAGCTCTCCTACTATACTTCCCTGGGAACGGGCAGCTACACGCTGGAATATTCCACCGACGGGGAGCGCTGGCGGAGCATCACCCTGGACCAGAGCTACAACACCCTGCTCAAGTGGCAGGTGGTGGATCTGCTCGCCCCCGACGGGGAGGGTGAGGAGCCCCACGGCGCCATCACCGCCAGCCAGTTCCGCATTTCCGGCAGCTACGTGCCCCGGTACGAGGGGCTGTGGATGGCCGAGCTGGCCCTGTGGTCGGGGGATGCGCCCCTGATGCCCGACGGGTGGGATGACCGGCTCGCCCCCCTGTTTGACGAGCCGGAGGAGTGGGCGGCCAAGGCCACCTATATGAACTCCAGCTACTTTGACGAGATCTACCACCCCCGCACCGCTCTGGAGCATCTGCAGAATGTATACCCCTACGAGGTGTCCCATCCCCCGCTGGGCAAGCTCATCATGTCGGTGGGCATCTCCCTGTTCGGCATGACCCCCTTCGGCTGGCGGTTCATGGGCACTCTCTTCGGCGTGCTCATGCTGCCCATCCTGTATGTATTCCTCAAAAACCTGTTCGGCAAAACTGCGGTGGCCTTCTGCGGCACCTGCCTGTTCGCCTTCGACTTCATGCACCTGGTGCAGACCCGCATCGCCACCATCGACACCTACGGCGTGTTCTTCATTCTGGTATCCTATTACTTCATGTACCGCTGGCTCACCGTGCCCGAGGGTACGAAGCTGCGCCGCTCGGTGCTCCCCCTGTTCCTGTGCGGACTGTTCTGGGGCATCGGCTGCGCCAGCAAGTGGACGGTGATCTATGCCGGTGTCGGTCTGGCCGTGCTGTGGGTGCTGGGGCTCATCTTCAAGGGTCGGGAATGGCGGCGTGTGCTGGACGGTCGGGAACGTCCCCGCTTCGCCCTCCATGTGCTGGGCACCATCGCCCTGTCCGTGCTGTTCTTCGTGGTCATCCCGGTGTGCATCTATGTAGCGTCCTACATCCCCTATGCCACGGCGCAGGCCGCACGGGACGGCACCCCCTTCACCCTGCAAAGCCTGCTGTCCATCGTGTGGGACAATCAGGTGTTCATGCTCACCTATCATCAGGGCGTCCACACCCCCCATCCCTACGCCTCCTACTGGTACCAGTGGATCTTTGACGGACGGCCCATCCTCTACTACCGTGATCTGGATCTGGCTCAGACCCACGGGGTCAAGAGCCTGTTCGCCTCCTTCAACAATCCGCTGGTGTCCTGGGCGGGTCTGCTGGCCTTCTTCGCCCTCGTCATCCAGACCATCCGCCGTAAGAGCGGTCGGGCACTGTTCATCCTCATCGCCATCCTGTCCCAGTTCATCCCGTGGCTGCCCATCGGACGCATCCTGTTCGCCTACCACTACTTCCCCACGGTGCTGTTCCTGGTGTTTGCCATCGCCTATCTGATGAACGACATGATGAACCGCCGGCGGCGGGGCTACAAGCTGGCGGTGTACGGCTTCACGGGCTGCGTGACCGCCGCCTATGCCCTGTTCTATCCCGCCCTCATCGGGCTGTATATGCCGCTGTGGTACAGCACCTCGTTCCTCCGCTGGTTCCCCTCCTGGCCCCTCTAACGTCACATCATCGTGTAATACTTCGTTGCAGGAACCACCAAAATTCGGTCACATACCCTCGTATGCTCCCGAATTTTGTGAACCCTGCGCCTCGTCTGACACGATTCTGAGCCGTTATATGATTTCTGATTTCAGGTGAAATTTATGTATCTCTGCGACAGCCACACCCATACTTGCCTCTCCCCCGACAGCGAAGCGCCCCTGTCTGCCATGGCAGCGGCCGCTATCGCCGCCGGAATGGATGAGCTGTGCGTCACCGACCACTGCGACCTGCTCAATTTCAGCGGCGAGCACATCACCTCCTTCGACTGGGCATCCGCATGGGCGCAGTACCGTGCCGTGCGGGAGGAGGTGGGGGATCGTCTGCTCCTCCGCCAGGGTCTGGAGCTGGGCTCCGCCCCCTACAA
>JAZNQA010000132.1:0-25097 GCA_045589915.1 Candidatus Enterenecus sp. | reverse complement strand
CCATAGGCACGGTTCTTGACCGCCTTCAGCGTGGAGTTGATGTAGTAGTAGTTGCCCTCGTCATCCTGAACCAGACCGGCACGGATGGCAACGCCGTCCTTGTAATAGCGCACTTCACCGTCTGCATCCCGGATCAGGCCGTTCTTCACAGCGGGATCGGGGGTGGGCTCCGGAGTGGGCTCGGGAGTGGGCTCGGGAGTGGGCTCGGGAGTGGGCTCGGGAGTGGGCTCGGGATCGGGATCGGGATCCACCGTGGGAGGATTGATCATCTTGCCATCCACATCAAACTGGTAGGTGCCGGCGGGCAGCAGACCGTTGGTCATGGCTGCGCCGATGCCATAGGCACGGTTCTTGACCGCCTTCAGCGTGGAGTTGATGTAGTAGTAGTTGCCCTCGTCATCCTGAACCAGACCGGCACGGATGGCAACGCCGTCCTTATAGTAGCGCACTTCGCCGTCTGCATCCCGGATCAGGCCGTTCTTGACCCATTCGGCCTCCTCACCGTTCTCGTAGTACAGGGTCTGGCCGCTGGCATCCGTCAGGAGGCCGGTGTAGAGCACCTTACCATTGGCTTCAATGGTGTAATCAGCTCCATCCACGGTAAAGACACCATTGCCCTGGGAGCGCTGGCCCATCACATAGTAATAGAGCACACCGTTGGAGTTATAAACGTTTTGATCCACCATCTTTCCGTCATGGCCGAACAGATAGGTGTCCACGGGCAGCAGGCCGTAGTTGTTCTGGTAGTAGCACCTGCGCTCGGTATTCTTGATGGCTGCATAATGATTTTCAAAGTTTGCGTGATAGTAGGCGCCATCTGCATAGAACATACCGGCTCTGCTGTAACCGTCTACCAGATAATAGGTATTGCCGTTGGAGTACATCACGCCGGTGTGATCCAGCTTGCCGCGGTCTGCGCCGTCGTCGCCAAAATCATGCCACTCGTAGAGACCTGCGTAGTCGTCCACGGAGTAGGTAATGCCCTTCAGGCAATAGCCATGGTGGTTGAAGCAGTAGTTTTTCCCGTCGATCTCGACCCACTTGTAGCCATTGATATTGCCCTCATAGTAGCCGGGGCCATAGTAATATCTGGAGCCGGATGCGGTATGATACCACTCGCCGGATTTCACCTTGCCGTCAGCCTCAAACTTATAGGTGACATAGCCGTTGTTATAGCTGTCCACAGAGGCATAGCTGTCGGGCGCAAAGTAATACCACTCATCATCAATGGTCAGCCAGCCGGTCATGAGCTTGCCGCCCACGGCATAGTAGCCCCGGCCATCAATGATCTGCAGGCCGCTGACCTTGGACTCATGGCCGCACTCGCAGACGATCTTGCCGTCCGAAACCTTGTCAGTATGGCCGGTTGCGGGAATGGTGGTGCCCCATTCCACCACGGAGTTACAGCCCTCGCAGAAGGTTCTGTCGGTGTAGCCGCTTTCGGTACAGGTGGGAGCCTTGTCCTCGATGGCTGCGGGGGTATGAACATGGGTAGTACCGTGCTCAGTGAAGTAAACCTTGTCCATGGCGGCATTCGTGGTATACATTTCGGTATCCACATGGAACTCCTCGTTGGAGAAGGTGCTGGTGCTGCCGTCAACATGAGTGATGAGGCCCTTATCAACGTCCATCTTCATATCCTGAGCAAAGAAGTTGTACGTGGTCCAATAGGTCTCGGCGGTAAAACCGGGCACCTTGATATCGGTATCAAAGTACAGAATACGAACAGGGATCTTTGCCAGAACCGCAGCGCCGGTCTGGTCGTTATCCCCGGTGCGGGTGATGGTGATGGCGGCGGTATTGGTCTCCTCGTTGATGGTGTACTCCGCAGTGAAGCCATAGGCCAGTTCCATGTGGTCAAGCTGCCAGTGGTTGACGCTGTTCAGGTCGATCACGGCGGAAACGGACTCAATGGTCTCGATCTGGGTGGCTTCGAGGTTCATCCAATAGATGGAGCCGAAGGGGATCCTGTCCAGAGTAGGATCGGCAGGAACCAGCTGCAGAGTAGAATCGTCTGCGCCGGACTCGACCTTCACAACACGGATGACGACGGACTTGTTGCCCATCTTGTCACAGATCTCAAACTTGATGCGGTGATATCCGTCGGCAACGGAGATGTTGTTTGCGGAAAGCACGCCGTTGGCAAAGGTGGCTTTCACTTCAACGCCGTCAAGATACGCCTTGGCGGAATCGGGATCCAGACCGGAGACATTATGGAGAGGCTGCGCCACGCCCATAGCGTCTTCCTTCGTGGTAGCGTCTGCTACTGCGGCGGAGAAGTTCAGGACATTGCTGGTGGTGGTGATGACATCACGCTTCGCCAAAGCAGTTTCGCCATTGAGATAGACCTTGTCGAACACAGGATTCTCTCTGTCGTCAACAGCCTCAGAATAGTCCACGGTGAAGTTGTCCAGGTAGTAGGTGTAGGGACCGTTGATGGTACCGTTTGTCTGCCACAGAATATTATTCTTTGTTCTGTGGGTGATAATGGCAAGGAAGAACTCGCCCTTTGCGCCGGTAGCACCATCGCTGGGATCCTTGTCAAACTGGCTGGAATACTTGAGCGCAACTTCCTCAAAGGCGCTGATGTCCATAGACAGGTAGTGCCAGCCGGACTCATCAATGTTGTAATACACGTTCTCCGAGTCCATCATGTTGACTGTGGCCAGGGTGTCATAGGTGCCGTCACCGTTGGAGTCGGTCATGTAGTGACCCTGAACCCAGCACTGGATGTTATCCTCGGGAACATAGAGCCAGAAGCCCACGGAGCGGGCATTCTCAAGCACCACTGCGTCGCCGTCCACGCCCAGTCTGATCCAGGCGTATTCACCGGAGTCGGAGATCTTGGAGGAAAGGCCGTTGATCTTGAGGCGCATGGAGTAATTGCCGTCATGCACCTGTCCGTTGGTGCGGTCCGCCAGGGACAGATCCATATAGTAGTCTCTGTGGGAGCCGGTTCTGTTGTTGATGACGTTCCACTCGTCAATATCAGCCTGACCGCCCTCAAAGTCCCAGAGGACCTCGGAAGCCCTGCCAAGGCTGAGCTGTACGGTTGCGGTGGGCTGTGCGCCCATATTCAGCGTCGCAGTAACCGTACCGGTAATATCTGCGGGCGCATTGGCTTCATCCACGGCGACAAAGCTCAGGCCGTCGAATCGGCCGAGAGCCGTGTTGGTCATGGTGAAGGTCACGTCGTTTGCGCCGAGACCGATCTCCTGATCCACGCCGTTGACATTGGCCGTAGCCTTTACGGGGATGAGGGCAGTCTTTCCGAAGGGGATGGTGACCACGGGCTGCTCGAAGGAAAGGGTATCGGGCGTGGCAATGGTAATGGAGCGTTCACCCACAACACTGCCGGTATAGAGCATCTGAGCGGTCACGGTGCCTTCGGTACCATTGGAGGTGAACACACCGTTCTGAATGGTGCCCATGCCGTCTTCCTTGATCTTCCACTCCACATCGGCGGGAATATCGACCTTGGTGCCTACCGCATCCGTACCGAGCGCATTGAACGTAACGCTGCTGCCGGGGGTGTAGTAGTCATAGTCGGTGGAAATGGTGGCACGGGCAAACTCACCGTCTGCCGGTGCGGTGGAAATGACCAGAATGGTGTTGGTGGTGGGTCGCTCACCGCCGTCGGCCAGGGAGCAGTTGACCTTCAGATCCTCGCCGGGGCGCTGGGTACAGAAGGTGCTGGAGCCGCCGCCATCACAGTTTGCGGCGATCACACAGCCCATCTTGAGCATATAGTCCGCCATTTCCTTCTCGTTGAAGCCGGCGGAATAGGGAGCCTGCTCACCGTCGGACACGGAGATCACGAGGGTGCCGTCAGCCTTGACGCCAACGAAGGTTCTGGAAGCATCACCAGTTGCAAGCTTGCTGTCCAGAACAGTTTCGCCCGTGGTTTCATCCGGCCAGAACAGCAGCTTGAACAGCACGGGGATCGCCTGCTCCTCCCAGCCGGTAAGAGGATCGGATGCCTTGCGGATCCAGACCTTGGGCATATCCGCAGGTCTGTCCTCACCCGTAACGGGATGCTTGTCGTAGTTGATGACGATGACCGTCTTCACGCCAGCGCCATGACCACGGCTGTTGGTATAATACTCACCGTTCAGGATGGAGTAGCCCAGAGGCTCACCGATCAGCTCGGGGTGCTCCTTGTAGTAAGCTTCCGTATACCAGCTCAGAGAGCAGTTGGTGGCGGCAACCACGTTGCCGTAACCCAGTTTCTCTGCGTTGAGCGCCTGGGTATAGGTGGATTCGGTGCCGTAGTTACCGGGCGTGGGCCACATACCCTTGTAACCGGGGATCACCTTGGTGTAGGGGTTGTTCAGATCCACCGTTACGGTGTGAACCACCTGTCTTCTGCTGCCGGCTTCATTGTTCAGAACAATTTCGGTCTCAGCAATGCCGGGGGCAATATCCCAGTCTTTTTTGGAGATCAGCTGATAATCAGCCACTCCGGCAACATCAGGTACTGTCGTGTCAAACTTGATGTTGGCTGCCACAGCGCTCATCGGAAGTACGCCCACAAGCATCACTACCGCAAGTGCCATCGCTGCGATCCTGGATAATCGACTCTTTTTCATGATCCTTCTCCTTTACATAAAATATAATATATAGACAGCTTGTCTTTCCATTGGAACAGATCTGCTGTTTATATCATGCGTTCGGAAGGGCGGGCAGGGCTTC
Organism: Candidatus Enterenecus sp.; assembly: GCA_045589915.1. Classification (GTDB taxonomy): domain Bacteria; phylum Bacillota; class Clostridia; order Oscillospirales; family Oscillospiraceae; genus Enterenecus. The sequence goes on along the minus strand of JAZNQA010000132.1, from coordinate 20,405 downwards.
GCTGCCCTGTATTACAGCCTGTATGCGCTGAAGCTGTGATGGGTTTTGCGCTTTTCCTCCGGCGGTTCGGGCAGGTAGTCGCCATACAGACTGGTCAGATATGCGTCGTAGCCCACAGGAGCGGGGAACTTTCCCCCCTCAAACTCAATTTCCACCGCCTGCGCAAACACCTCTGCCGGCATAATATCACGCTGTCCGTAAACGCACCAGGCTTTGGACCCTGCATAGGCGCTGCCCTTCTGCTCCGCCTTCACGCTCTCCTTCATGATCTTCTTGATGTAGTGCTTGCTTCCCCGCATCTTGCAGAAGAACATTGCGATCCCCTTAACTGCGCGCTTTGCCGGATTGACGGAATCGGGCTTGTCCAGCTTGGTCAGGCCGAGGCGGAACATACTCTTCCTGATATGCTTGACTTCCCTTTTGGCCTGTTCCAAATCGTTATCCCAGGCATCCAACGGGAAAATATCAATATCAAGGCCCAGTGCGACGCCGTTGTTGATATTGGTCTCTTCCTTGCGGGTGGACATATCGCAGAGCTTTGCAAACGGGAAAGGAAATTCCTCATCCTTTTCAAAGGCAAACAGGCGATACTGCTCGCTGTCTCTGAACAGGGACAGCAGCCGATTGTAGTCCTCACGGGGCACCAATACATCCACATCGTCATCCCACGGAATGAACCCTTTGTATCGGATGGCTCCCAGCAGCGTGCCGTATGTGAGGAAGTATCTGATGTTATTTTCCTCACAGAAGGAGTGAAACATTTTCAGCAGGTTGAACTCGATCTCTTTAATTTCCTGTAATGATAACTCTTTCATATAAATCCAAATACTCCTTCAATCTTTCGTTTTGATCAAATGTACGGGCTTTTTGCACGCATTGTCCTTCCGAAAACGGTTTATCCGTACAAATGCGTATGATCTCCTCTTCCAGCGCATCCACATCGTTGCGCTCCACCACCGAACCGCAGGTGTCATCCAGCATTTCCGGGCTGCCCCCTGTTCTGAAGGTGACCACGGGCGTTCCGCAGGCAATGGCCTCCAGATTGACTGTGGGGTAGCTGTCCTCTCTGGTGGGATTGACAAATACATCTGCGGCGGAATAGATCCCGGCCAGCTCCGCCTGATCCTGTGTCCGGTGGATGGACAGGATCCCCTCCGGCAGCATCTGATCGGTGCCATCATCGGTGCCCACCAGAACGATCTGATAGGAATCATCCAGCCGGTCGGCCAGACGGATAAACACATCCAGCCCCTTGCTCTCCCCCCATCCGAAGGCAACGCCAAGGATCAGCTTCTTTCCCTCCAGCCCATACCGTTGTCTGAAATCACTTTCCGTGGGCTTGAACACCGTAAGGTCGATCCCGTTGTTGATGACGCAGACATCGTACCGCTTCAAAAACGACCGCTTCACCAGCCCGGCAAGCCATTGGGAGGGCGTGACGATGGTGAGGTCAAGCCCCTCCGTCAATTCCCTTTTGCGCTCAAACAGCCGCCGGCTTTTATCAAAAAACCATGTAAACTGCTTCTTCTGCGGACAATCGGAACATTGGGTCTCCCATTTCCCGCATTGGATCATATCGAAATGGGTGCAGTAACCGGTAAAGGCCCAGCAATCGTGGAAGGTCCAGCACAGCTTGATCTGCTTCTCTTTGAAATACCTGAACAGCAGCTCAAGATTGCAATCGTGTCCGTGTATATTATGCAGGTGGACAATATCCGGCTTAATTCGTTCCAGCTCGGCGATCATCCTTTTTGTGGCGCCCTTGGACTGGAAGCCATAGCTGCCCGCGATCCTTGATTTCAGAGCCTGCGCTTTAATATACCGATCCCCGGAACAGGATATGCCACACTCATGGCCATTGCCTTGACTGCTGTAAAGGATCGCATTCTCGATGCCTTGGCCTGTCAGCAGGTTACTGATCCCAACGCATATCTTCCCTGTGCTGCCGATCCCGCAGGTCGCATTGATTTGCACTATTTTCAAAATTGCGTCTCCTTCAGTTTCTCCAAAACGGAACATAGGGGTATGTGTTCAGGTCGCTGACCCCTGTCTGACAACTGATATAGGTGGTGAGCAGGTAATACCCGGCCAGGACGACGATCAGCACCACCTTTGCCAGCCGGGCCGTATCCCTCAGCCCCGGCTTGGCATGTGTCAGCACCTTCGGGAGCAGGGTCGGAATGAAGATAATGAAATAATAGTTCATTCTCATGGCCAGCATATGGACGGGCGCAAAGCACTGCAGCACCACTGCCATGAGCAGAAGGTTGCGCAGCCCCAGCGCTTCCTTGTCCATGCTCTTCTCATCCGGGATCACAAAGGAGAAGACGGCAAATACGATAAACAGAAGCAGCATGGTGTACGCACCCGTATCGCTGATTGTGGCCGTGTATTTCTCGTTGAAAAACAGGCTCATCCAATTGGTCACCGTTGTGAAGATCGGTCTGTTAAAAATGAATACCAAAAGAATCGCCGGAATGACAAACCACAGGTGTTTTTTCTTGAAGGCTATATGATACAGCGGATAGAATGCAAATATCATAAATCCGGTGTGATGAAAACCACAGGCGATCAGCGCAGCCACGACAAACCAGCCGAGCTTTTTCTTTTTTACAAACTGATATGCGACCACGCCCATGCTGACGGCAACAGACTGTCTCAACCCCGAAAAGATCATGACAAAGGTGGACATATTCATGAACAGTACGATCTTCAAAAAACCGTGCCGGCGGTCTTCGCAATATGCCTTTGCAATGGGCACCACCGTCACCACCGCCACCACGGCCAAAAACACCTGATAATCATCCGTCACCCTGCTGACCAGCCAATTGAAGATAACATACAGAGCATCCAGGCGAACCCCGAACAGTTCCCGAAAACTCAGGGTTGAGATCTGTTCGAAATAATACTTATAACGCAGCAGATCCTTTCCGATCGTTTCATCTCTCAACACCAGTAAAGTGGCAAGCAGCATAAAGAACACCGGGAGCAGGCAGCTATGATTCAGGATCTCTCTGGTTCCTCCGATGGAAACTGTGCTTTTGCCGTTATTTTTAGAAAAGGCCACGCAGGAGAATACGACGGGCAAAAACATCAACAGGAGATATGGGATCATAACGCAGCGACACCCTTTACGCTTTTAGTTTCAGATAGGCCCCTTTAGCAAGTTTCCGCACCGCGGCACGGCTTTTGTACACCCGTGCCAAAATCAGCAGCTTCAGCTTCTGCGACGGTTTTCTGGAGATCAGATATTCATACGCCTGATCTCCCTCCGTATTTCTCGTTTTCAGGAAGGCATTCCGGCCGTAGCGGGAAAACAGCACCCCTTCTTCGGGATGATGCTCCATCAGCCACTTCAAGCTTCTTCCCCAGAACATATCCTGTTCGTCATTGTGGTAGGAGAACCCAATGCTTCTGGAGATCTGCTCGGCATGGATGCGGCCCTGCACCAGGGGTTTGGCAATATAATGCACCTGATAACCGGCCGTATACAGACGATACCACAGATCAATATCATTGAGCAGGCGCAGGTTTTCATCAAAGCACCCGACAGCTTTCAGGGCGTCCCTGTGAACAAGGCAGGAGCAGCCGTGAAAATTGTATACGGTGGGTTCAGCGACCAGGTATCCGTTGTGGGGCACGGTACTCACCCGCCTGGCCATGGCTGCGGTCTGCTTGGAGCTGTGCTTCTTGATGATTTTTCCCGATGCGTCGATCAGCTCCGATGCCGAAAAGAAAATGTGCCTTGCAAGCTCGGCATCCTCTGCTCCCAGCGATGCGATATACGATATTTGCTCCTCCAGTTTTTCCGGCATATACAGGTCGTCGTGACTGAGCCAGGAAAACCATTCCCCCGTCATATTGGCGATGCCCATATTCAGGGCGGAGGAAGAACCGCCGTTCTCCTTGGAAAAATATCGGATCTGATCCCCGTAGGACAGAGCGATGCGCTCGGTGGCTCCATCGTCTTTAGAGCCATCGTTGACCACAATGATCTCCACATGAGGATAGGTCTGCGCCAAAGCGGAGTCGATCGCTTCCCTCAGATAATTTGAAGCGTTATACGCTGGGATGATAACAGATACTTTTGGCGTATACATCGTCTTTACACTCAGCTTTCCTACGTAGAGTTTATCGCTTCAACACGACACCTTTCAAGCGTCCTTATCACGACATGCACACCGTCCGGAACACAGGCTCCCATCCATCGGACTTTTCCCGCCGGTTCAGGCATCACGCCCTGTACCACCGCCGGCCACCGGCGGTGCCCGCACAGCCGTTTCACGGCGCCAGACACCGAATATCCTGAAAAGCCAGGCTGTCCGGTACCGGTTCCACTGTGCATATTCCCTAATACCGCAGTATACCACAAGCGCACTTTTTGTACAATACTGTTTTTTTCTGTCAACAGATGCAAATTATAGAATTTGCATGGGTGCGCAGGCCGATCATTGCAAAAAAGTGCAGCCTCCGCCGTAAAAACGGCGGAGGCTGCACAAGCCCTGTCAGGCATGGCATCCTGCCCGGCAGCCCGAACCGGCCTCCTCAGCACCTGATGATCCGGTCATCGCCCGCACCGACCTTTGTGGCATAGATGGTACGGGTGGCACGATCCACAGTGAACACATCGAAGGACTGCTCGGTGACGGTGCCGGCCTTGCGCTGGGCATACTGCTCGGCGTTATCTTCGTTCTGGCCGTCGCAGCGGGTGGTGATCACGGTAATGCCGTCATACTCCCCGCAGGTGTCGGCATGGGCGTGCCCTGCGAAGTGCGCCATATACTGGCCCTTGGCGGTGGAAAAGTCCGCCTCCACGCTCACGGCATCCACGCCGACGGTGCCCGCAAAGCTGCCGGAGAACGCCCTTTTTTCCTTATAAGCAGCCAGCAGCCTGCGCATCAGCACATGGTCGCCCTCCTCACCGCCAAATATGGACGTGTACTTGTCGTTCAGCGGCACATGGGAGGCCGTCACCACCGCCCAGTCATCATCGGGCACGGAGCACAGCGCCCTGACCACCAGATCGTACTGGCTCTGGCCAAATCGGAACATCCGCATGGTATTGTACTTCGCCGTGCCATCCTCATGTTCCGCATAGGGCAGGTGATGGCTGTTGAGGATGATGTATCTGACCTTGTTGGCCTCATCGTCGGCATAGTAGCCGGAGCCGGAACTGTCAAAGCACACCTGACCCACCAGTCCCACCTTGCGGTAGATCAGGCTATGCAGCTTTTGGGGTGTAAAGTTGCGGCAGTAATACTCCACACCCTTCACTTCCCCGTCGCCATCCAGATCGCTGGCTCCCCACGCACCGTCATGATTTCCCTGCGTCTGGAGCAGTCTGTCCCGAATGGAGGCCAGCGCCTGTTCCACCGCCTCGAAGCTGGCATCCATCATCTCCGCAGTCTCAACTGCGCTGCGGGTGACTGCATCGCCCAGGCACAGGGCATGGCGCAGATGACACCCATCCATGATGCGTCTTGCCAGCAAACCGCTGCGCATGCCCAGATTTTGGGCGATGTGCATATCAGTCAGCAGCGGGAAGCTGAAGCAATCCTTGCCGCAGCTCTCGTGCAGGGCTCGGATGGCGGCCAACTTTTCCGCCAGATATTCCTCCCAGTAGTCGGGCAGTTCATTTCCTGCGGAGTTGTCCTCCAGCCGCTCCACGCTCTTCTGGAGCAGCTCCAGCCGGTTGCCCTGTTTGGAGGCTGCGGTCTCCAGCTCGATGATCCTGTCCTCGTAGTCCGCAGGCTGATATGCATGGCCGGTGTTGGTCCAGCGGTACTCCGTTGTTGCGGTGCCCTCCTCGATCTCCTCGTTATGGGTGATGATGACATCGTCGGCGGTCCCGGCGAGGACGCCGGATATGCGGAGGTACGACACGGTGGACGCTGCACACACCAGCGTGGCCACCCCGGTGGTGTCATCGTAGGTGTAGGTGTACCTGCCCGTGGTGTCCTTCGAGGGCACGGAGGCATTGACACACGTCTGGCTCCCATTGTACTGGGCGATCATGTAGTCATCCAGCGGCCCAAAACCTTTTACTCTCACCACATCGCCCTCAGCAAACGGGATATAGTCCGTACAGGTGGTGGCGCCGGTGGCGTTAGAGGTGGAAACCGCACCGCTGGAATTGAGGCGGCCTGTCTCAAAAGCGGTGGCAAGATTGGTACACAGCAGTCCGCCGGGGAACGTGGTCTCCATATAGGCGTAGATGCAGCCGTCCGGCAGCACGTACAGCTTCCCGGTATCGGTACAGTCCTCTATTCCGGCGACAAATTCCGGGGAAGTCTGCTGGGTGCGGACCAGCGCATCCGTCACCGCACGCTGGCTCATCACAGCGGTCTCGCTGAGACCCATGTCCTGTACGATCGAGTACGGCTTTGTCTCCACCGCTGTGGGCTTTCCTCTGCCATCCACCGATTTGACCACGATGGCCTGTCCCACCTGCGCCGATGCGGGCAGCGGCATAAAGCCCCAGATCTTTCGGTAGTCCTCCGACGCTGCGCTGTCTGCACACAATTGCTCCAGCACATTGATCTCCACTGTGAATGTGTTCAGGACTTTCTCTCCGCAGACCAGCGCCACACTCAGCTCCACATCGCCCGGAACGGTCATCACCTGCGGTGCAAGGAGGACAGTCAGCCTGTTTCCCTCCACCTCCCACGCTCTGCTCCCGTCCGGCAGGGTGTCGTATTCTCCCCCTGTCCCATCCTCTTTGCGGAAGGATACCACCGCCGTCACCCCTTCCGGGATCAGCCAGAGTTCCTCCCCGGAGAACAGGCAGAACTCGACCGCACGGGTGTAGCAGTCGTTCTGGATCACTTCGATGCGTTTAGGCAGGCCCCGCTGCCAGAGATTCATATAGATTTTTCGTTTTGCTATCATAGCATCCCCTCCGTTTCCCGGCGGAACGCTGCGGCTGTTGCAGGGTTTTATGCAACAACTGCGCCGGATTCGGTGCCACCACCGCAAAAAGTCCCCACCGGCGAGCCGGTGGGGACGGGGATCACTTATTGTGGCTGCTGAGAACATCCTTGTTCTTTACGAAATACTCCACGCCGGAGTAGAGGGTGGTGGCGGCGATCACCACGATGCACACCCACCGCAGCCAGTTCCAGATGGGCAGGTGCATCACACACAGGCACACCATGGTGGCAAATGTTTTGACCTTGCCCGACCAGCCTGCGGCGATGACACGGCCGTTGTCCGCCGCTACCATGCGCAGACCGGACACGGCAAACTCACGGGCCATGACGATGACCAGCGCCCACGCAGGGAACAGACCCATTGCGCAGAAGCAGATCATGGCGGTAAGCACCAGCACCTTGTCGGCCAGCGGATCCATAAATTTGCCGAAATCGGTGACCTGATTGTAGTGACGGGCCACATAGCCGTCCACAAAATCGGTCACGCTGGCGATGATGAAGATGGCCAGCGCCACGTAGTTGTTGCCGTCAAAATTCAGATGCCACACCACCAGATAAATGGGGATGAGGATCACCCGCAGCAGGGTCAGCTTATTGGCAGTATTCATACCTGTCCTCCTTCGTCTTCCACCTCACCGGTGAGATCGCCGTCGGCCACGCCGGTGATGCGTACCCAAACGAACTCTCCCGCCGGAATCAGTCCGGCAGCGGTAAACAGCACCCGTCCGTCAATATCCACCGAATCGGCATAGGTGCGGCCCACATAGCAGCCCTCGTTGGCGTCAAAGCCCTCGCACAGAACCTCCATGCAGGTGCCCAGCCGTTCTTCGTTGTAATCATCCATGATACGGGACTGGAGATCCACCACCAGCTCCACACGGTGCTCCGCCACCTCAGGCTCCACCTGATGCTCCATGGCGGCGGCCAGCGTCCCCTCCTCCGGGGAGAACTGGAACACCCCTGCCCGCTGGAGCTTCTGCTCCCGCAGGAATTGGCACAGCTCCTCGAACTCCTCCTCCCCTTCTCCGGGCAGGCCGCAGATGAGGGAGGTGCGGATCACCACATCGGGCATGGCGGCCCGCAGCTTGGCGAACAGGGTTTCAATGTCCGCTTTGGTGCTGCGGCGGCGCATGGCCTTCAAAATGCCGTCGTTGGCGTGCTGGATGGGGATGTCCAGATAGTGGACGATCTTCTTCTCACGGGCAATGACCTCGATGAGCTCATCGGTCACCGCCTCCGGGTAGAGGTAGTGCAGGCGGATCCAATGGAAGGGCAGCTTGCACAGCTCGGTGAGCAGGCCTGCCAGCGTGGTGCCATCCTTCAGATCCCATCCGTAGCGGGTGATGTCCTGAGCGATGACGATCAGTTCCTTCACACCGCTGTCCGCCAAACCCTTGGCCTCGGCCAGCACCGCTTCCATGGCGCGGCTGCGGTAACGCCCACGCAGCTTGGGGATAATACAGAAGGAGCAGCCGTTGCTGCACCCCTCGGCGATCTTCAAAAATGCGGTATAGGGCGGCGTGGTGACCATGCGCTCCCCATCCTCATAGGTGCGGTGGATGTCCCCGAAGTGCTCTGCCCGCTCTCCCTGCATCAGCTCGTTGACAGCGGCCACCACGTCGGTGTAGCTGCCGGTACCCAGCATACCATCCACCTCAGGCAACTCGGTGCGGATGTCGTCGGGGTAGCGCTGGGTGAGGCAGCCGGTGACCAGCAGCTTTTTCAGCCTGCCCTCGTCCTTCAGCCGTGCCAGCTCCAGAATGTTGTCGATGGCCTCGCTCTTGGCCGATTCAATGAAGCCGCAGGTGTTGAGCACCGCTACATCGGCCCCTTCCGGATCGCCGGTGACGGAAAAGCCCGCTTCACGGCACAGGGCCATCATCTGCTCGGTATTCACCAGATTCTTGGAGCAGCCCAGCGAAACGAAGGCCACGGTATAATTACTCAATGGTATTCCTCCCAAACATGGAGTGTACCCCCATAGTGACACAAGAGCGGTTGCCTGTCAAGTGTCCTCTGCTCCATAGCGGCGCAAAGCGGCGCTGATCTCCTCCCAGCCGAACCCACGGCGGGCCAGATAATCGGACACCTTTTTCAGGTTCTCACGGGTGGGCTCCGCCCCCCGCAGCCGTTGGCGCACCAGCTTGTCCAGCGTATCGTCCGGCTCCTCCAGCCCGGCCAGAGCATCCTCCCAGTACATACGGGGCACCCCACGGCGGTACAGCTCGTCCCGAATGCGCCGCACACCGAAGCCCTTGGCGGCGTAGTGCCGCACCACGGTGCGGGCATACTCCTCATCGTCCAGCAGGCCCAGCTCGCTCAGCCGCTCCGCCACCGCCTCGGCAGCGGCACGATCCTCCTCCCGATGGGCGGGGGCTTCCTCCTCACGGCTGTTGCGTTTTGGGGCAGACAGCTTGTCCACCAGCTCTTTTCTGGACATGGGACGGGCGGACAGTAAATTGACTGCCCGCTCGTTCATCCTGCTGTGTTGGGCAGCGGCCGTCAGAGCCGCCGCCTCTTGTTCGTTCAGTTCCTTCCCTGCGTAGAGGGCGAGGGACACCACGTCCCCCTCACTCACCCGCAGGAGTGAGCCATCCTCCAGCCAGACCAGCCAGCGGCCCTGCTTATGGGTGGACGGTTCGATTTTTTGGATGGTCATCCTTCAAAATCGTCGGCGGACACATCCACAGCCCGTCCGGCCGCCCGTGCAGCGATCTGGGACTGGCGGCTCATGAGCTTGAAGGAGTTGGCACGGATCTCCGCCTCCACCTTCTCGGCCAGCTCAGGATTGTCGGCCAGATACTTCTTCACCGCCTCACGGCCCTGACCCACACGGGTCTCCCCCATGGAGAACCAGGAGCCCGACTTCTGGAAGATGTCCAGCTTGACGGCCAGATCCACCAGCTCGCCCAGCTTGGAGATGCCCCCGCCGTACATGATCTCGAACTCCGCCTCACGGAAGGGAGGCCCCACCTTGTTCTTCACGATCTTGGCACGGGTGCGGTTGCCCACCACCTCGGAGCCGTTTTTGATGGACTCGATGCGGCGCACCTCCATGCGGACGGAGGCGTAGAACTTCAGGGCACGGCCGCCGGTGGTCACTTCGGGATTGCCGTACACCACACCCACCTTTTCACGAAGCTGGTTGATAAAGATGACCACGCAGTTGGTCTTGGAAATGGAACCGGCCAGCTTGCGCAGCGCCTGACTCATCAGGCGGGCCAGCAGACCCACATGGCTGTCACCCATGTCGCCCTCGCTCTCGGCACGGGGAGTGAGGGCGGCCACCGAGTCCACCACCACCACGTCGATGGCGCCGGAGCGCACCAGTGCCTCGCAGATCTCCAGCCCCTGCTCGCCGGTGTCCGGCTGGGAGATGAGCATGGAGTCGATGTCCACGCCCAGAGCACGGGCATAGGTGGGATCAAGGGCGTGCTCGGCGTCGATGAACGCCACCTCGCCGCCACGCTTCTGAGCCTCTGCCACGATGTGGAGGGCCAGCGTGGTCTTGCCGGAGGATTCCGGGCCGTAGATCTCGATGATGCGCCCCTTGGGCACGCCGCCGATGCCCAGCGCCACGTCCAGCGACAGGGAGCCGGTGGGGATCGCCTCCACCACGATGCCGCTGTTCTCGCCCAGCCGCATGATGGAGCCCTTGCCGAAATCCCGCTCGATCTGGGCGATGGCGGTCTCCAGCGCCTTTTTCTTGTCGGAGGCGGGGCCTGCGGCGTCCACACTATGCTTCTTCTCAGCCATGTTCATCCGTCCTTTCACGCCGGATCGCTCCGGCTCTCATTTCTCTCGCAGTATGCCATATACAAAGTCCCATAAACAGGACTTATGGAGCGGTTCCCTCCACCACCCGCCAATGTCCGGCAGGATCCTGGAAGGTCTCGATGTCGGTGTAGCCCTGGGCGGCCAGTATGTACTCCACGGCAGGGGCCTGATCCCAGCCGATCTCGAAGATCAGCCTGCCGCCGGAGCGCAGGGCCTGCTTCCATTGGGCGGTGACAGAGCGGTAGAAGTCCAGCCCGTCCTCGCCGCCGTCCAGCGCCATGCGGGGCTCATAGTCCCGCACGGAGCCATCCAGCCCGGCGATGTCCCCGGTAGGGATGTAGGGCGGGTTGCACAGGATCAGATCAAACTCACGCAGCGGAGGGGGCGCAGGCTCCAGCGCGTTGGCACGGGCGGCACTCACCTGCATGGTCAGCCCGCACCGGCGGATATTCTGGCGGCACACCCGCAGGGCATCCTCCGACCAGTCGGCCAGCACCACCCTTGCCTCCGGGCAGTTGGCGGCCAGCGCCAGCCCCACGCAGCCGCTTCCGGCGCACAGGTCCAGCACCCGCACAGGGCCGGACTGATCCCCCGCAAACTTCAGTCCCCGCTCCACCAGCGTTTCGGTGTCCGGGCGGGGGATGAGCACATCCCGGCAGATGTCCAGCGTCAGCCCGTAGAACTCCCACTCGCCCAAAATGTAGGCCACCGGCTCCCCCGCCAAACGACGGGCCATCAGCTCCCGAAAGCGGGCCACCACGCCGTCGAAGGCGTAGAGGGGCAGGTCACGCAAAAGCTGTTCCCGACTCTTGTCCGCTGCAAAGGCCAGCAGCTCACGGGCCTCAAGCTGAGCCTGCTCCACGCCGGCCTGCCGCAGCTCCCGCCGGGCATCCAGGTACAGATCGTTGTAGGTGACAGCCATCTCACTCACCTCACCAGGCGTCCGTGCCCCGCTCCTCAGGGAGCACCTGCTTCAGCGCCTCGATACCCACCTCGATCATGGAGTCGTCCGGCTCGAAGGTGGTAAAGTTCTGCATCCACATGCCGGGGGCACGCAGGAAACGGCTCACCGCCCCGTCATGCCCGCCCACAAAGCGGTTGAATTCGTAAGTGACCGACACGATGATGGGCAGCAGCACCAGATGGAGCAGCATCCGCAGAAAGACATTTTCGATCTGCAGCGGGGTGAAAATGACGATGGACAGAAAAATGGATACCACGATGACCACGAACAGAAAGCTGGTGCCGCAGCGGGGATGATGACGGGGCTGCTTGCGCACGTTCTCCACCGTCAGCTCCAGTCCATTCTCATAGCAGTAGATGGTCTTGTGTTCGGCGCCGTGATAGGCGAATACCCGACGGATCTCCTTCATTTTCGACACCAAAATGAGATAAAGGAAGAATATGACCACCTTCAGGATGCCCTCCAGCACCGCACGGAACCACAGGGGCATTCCCTTCCACGCCATACCGATGAGCCCGGTGAGGGCGGTGGGCAGCAGGATGAACAGCGCCACGGAGAAGGCAATGCCCAGGAATGCCGCCAGCGTGACGATGATCTTGGCCGCCTTTTCCTCCTCGAAGTGGTCAGCGATCCATTTATCAAAGCCGGTGAGTTCTTCCTCTTCCCACGTGCCGTCGTCAGCCAGCTCGGCCGAGTGCATCAGCGCCTTCACGCCGTTCACCATGGAGCCCACAAACACGAACACGCCACGCAGGAAGGGCAGCGCCTTCCAGCCCGTCCGCCGCTTGATCTGCTCGGCGGTCACATCCAGCGTACCGTCCGCCTTGCGCACCACGATGGCCCGCTTCTCCGGCCCCTGCATCATAATGCCCTCAATGAGCGCCTGTCCGCCGCAGGTGGTTTTATAGGCGGTGGAGCAGCCTTGTGCCTCTTTTTTTGCCATGGGTCGTTTCTCCTTTGGGTGTATTCTAACAGAATCCGATCAGGATTGCAATCATTTTCTCGAACTTTTGTTCTATTTTCTCAAGTGCCATGAATGGGCAGCCGCAGCGTCACCACGCAGCCGCCACCCTCGGCATTGTCAATGTCCAGCGTGCCGTTGTGGCAGGTGATGATCTCCTCGCACACGGCCAGCCCGATGCCGGAGCCTCTGGCCTTGGAGGAACCTTTATAGAACTTGTATTTGACGTAGGGCAGCTCCTCTTCGGGCACGCCGGGGCCGTAGTCACGGATACGGATGACCACATAGCCGTCCTCTCCGGCGATGGACACATCCACCTGTCCGCCGGCGCCGCCGTGCTTATCCGAGTTGTCCAGCAGGTTGCAGAACACCTGGCGCAGGCGCTCCGGGTCGCCGCTGATGGGGGGGAACTCCTCCTCACAGTCGGTGTAGCACAGCTCCAAACCCTTGCGGCGGAAGAACTCCCGATAGGTATACACCGCATCCTCCAGCTCGGCCTTGATGTCGATGGGCTCCACCGACAGGTTGAAGCGCCCTGTCTCAATGCGGGAGAACTCCAGCAGCTCTTCCACCATGTTGGTCAGCCGCCGTGCCTCGGACACGATGATGCCCATGCCCTTCTTCACGTCCTCCTTGTCGTGGAGTTCGCCGTTATAAAGGGTCTCCGCCCAGCCGTTGATGGCGGTGAGGGGGGTGCGCAGCTCGTGGGAAACGGAGGAGATAAATTCCGACTGGGTCTTTTCCGCCTGGTCGATCTTGACGGACATATCGTTAATGGCGTCCACCAGCTCGCCCATCTCGTCATCGGCCCGTTTCTCCATCTGGACGCCGTAGCTGCCGGTGGCGATGCGCTTGGCAGTCTCGGTCACACGGGAAACAGGCTCCAGAATGGAGCGGATAAAGGATGAGGCATAGATGCCCATGATCACCACGATGAGCAGACCCACCACAGACACGGACAGGGCCACCTTCACGATCTGCTGATCCAGCAGACGCAGAGAAGTGACCAGCCGCACCACACCCACCACGGTATCGTTATACACGATGGGTGCGGAGGCGGACATGATGTGGTCGCCGGTATTGCGGTCCTTCCCCTCCCACGTGGCCAGCTGCCGGGTGCGGATGGCCTGGGCCACGTCGTCGCTGCCCGGCGTGCCGCCGGAAATATCCATGAGGGAGCTCATCAGGATGCCGCCGCTGGGGGTGAGGAACTGCACCTCCACCTCGTTCTTTTCCTCAAACTGGGTGATGAACTGGCGGGCGGCATACAGATAGTTGCTCTCGGTGTAGTTCTGGAACATACCTGCCGCCGTCTGCGCACGGCTCTCCAGTGAGGCCACCACGGTGGAGGTATAGTAGTTATACATGGCCAGAACAATGGACGTGACCGCCACCGCCACGATGGCCAGCGTGGCAAACACGGTATTGAACAGCCAGCGCCGACGGATGACACCGCTGCGGCGCTTTTTCACCGGCTGGGGCTGCGCCTCCTCCGGGCGGGGCCTGGTCAGCCGGATATGCTTATTTCTGTGTTCCTGCCTGGCACGGGGCTGCCGCTCCTGTTCACCCACAGGGGTCACCTCCTTTCGGTTTTCTCAACTCAGATCACACGCCCCACTTGTACCCGTATCCCCACACGGTGGTGATATAGGTGGGATTTTGAGTGTCGTCCTCGATCTTGATGCGCAGGCGGCGGATGTTCACATCCACGATCTTCAGCTCGCCGATATAGTCCTTGCCCCACACAGCCTCCAGGATCTCCTCACGGGAGAGGGCCTTGCCGGGGTTATCCATAAACAGCTTCACGATGGAATATTCCACCTGCGTCAGCTTCACCCTCTGGCCATCCTTCTCCAGGGTGCGGTTGCGGGTGTTGAGCTGGAAGGGAGGCTGACTGATGGTGTCCTTATCCTGCATGGCATCCCCCCCTGCCCGGCGGTACAGGGCATCCACACGGGCGGTGAGCTCCGCCGGGGAAAAGGGCTTGGTCACATAGTCATCGGCGCCGGTCATCAGGCCGGTTACCTTATCCATCTCCTGGGTGCGGGCGGTGAGCATGATGATGCCGATCTGAGCGTTTCCCGCCCGAATACGGCGGCACACCTCAAAGCCGTCCAGCTCGCCGGGCAGCATGATGTCCAGCAGGGCCACCTTGATGTCGGGGTGATTGCGGATCTGCTCCAGCGCTTCCTCGCCGTCCCCCGCCTCGATGGTGTCGTAGCCTGCCCGCTTCAAATTGATGACCACAAAGCTGCGGATATTGGGCTCATCTTCCATTACCAAAACCTTTTTCATGGCAATTCGCTCCTCTCTATTGGGTGGACCACTCCACGGTGATCCGATGGAATCGCTGCATCAGCTCGGTCTCGTCCACGCCGCAGCGCCACACATCGGGGTTCAGCAGGCAGGCGTAGATGGTGGTGCCGTCATTGTACAGAGTGTGCCGTCCCGACATGGCGGCACGGGCATAGCGGTTGCTGCCGGTGAGTCGATAGATGGTCAGGAACAGTTCAGGCTGGTCGTTCTCCTGATCCGGCCAGTAGTAGAAGGTCACGGCCCGCTCGCCCCAACTGCTTCGGCTGTCATCCCGTGTCACGGTGATGTTGCCCGGCCAGTTGCTGGGCAGCATGAGGTACCAACTGTCGCTGACAGAATGGCAGGTCACGCAGCTCACCGCCGCCTCACCCTGCCGGCCGAACTGCCGCCAGTAGATAAAATAGTAGGTGCCGGACTGATCCATGGGCAGAGCCGGTGCCGGCACCGGCATGGGCACCTCCAGAACGCCGTCCCCGTTGATGTCGGCAACGCCCACATCGGTATAGGTGCGCACCGTGCTCAGGCTGGTGCCGCTCTCGGCGTCCCGTGTCACATTGTGCAGTCCGTCCTCCTCCAGCGTCAGGATGTCGGTGACCTGACCGCCCGTCACAGCGGAGGTGACGTAGATGCCCGGAGTGGCGTCGGACAGCTTGCCGTTCTGGCTGGCCACCACATCCTGCAGGTCGGCGGACAGCGGAGCGGTGGACACCATGGTCATCCGTCCGTCCTGATAGCGGTAATATTCCGCACGGTTCTCCCCTTCGCCGTCGCTGCTCTGCTGAAAGACCATGATCTCCCTGCCTGCGGCGCCGTCCAAATCGGTGGTCATATAGCTTTCGTTGTAAGTGGTGCTCATCAGCTCGTCCGCACCGGCGGAGGTGAGCCGATAGGCGGACAGGATATGTACCCGTGCGCTCATCTGCCAGCTGATGATGAGCTCCTGGATGCCGTCGCCGTCCAGATCCTCGTACACCACCGAGTTGATGGAGCTGCCGTCACCCTCCAGCATATAGGCCTGCTGATAGGAGCCGTCGCTGATGCGGCGGAACAGGCAGACCCGCATGGGCTTTTCCTGGGCGGAGGTCACCCGCAGAAAGACGGCGGCCATCTCCTGCTGACCATCGGCGTTGAGATCCAGAAGCTGGACGGTGGAGGTATTGTCGCCGTAGTTGATGACAGCGTACTCCGCTCCCTGCTCGTTCATGGTGGTCTGGATGGTAGTCTGAAGCTCGGAGTATTCCTCCGGCAGGATGGGCAGAGCGTACAGGTTATCCACCGGCTCGAATATACAGCCGCTGATGCCCAGCGCCAGCACCGCCAGCAGCGCACCCAGCAGCACGCTGCGCAGCACCCGTTTCTTCATTCGTCCGCCTCCTTCTTTGGTATCCTTCACGCAGAGGGGCACGCTGTCCCTCCGCAACCCTGTAATCGTGGATATTTTATCATATCACAAAAATCCTCGTATGCCTATGGATTTTTCGTAAAATCAAAAATTTCTGCTCCCTTCTTTTGGCCACATTCCCCCTTTACAAATTGCATTTTTCTGTTATAATGATTTGGCACACTGAATATGGGCCTATAGCTCAGTTGGGAGAGCGTTCGGTTCGCATCCGAGAGGTCGAGGGTTCGAATCCCTTTAGGTCCACCACGAAGAAGACCACATTTGTCTGCCAGACAAATTTGGTCTTCTTCGAACTAAGTGTGCCTTGCGGCACGTGAAGTTGCTGCCACAGTGAAGTGATGCTTCGCATCGTGAAGTGCCTGCGGGCGTGAGTGGCACACTTAACTTCACATCGTGCGTAAGCACGATACTTCACAGCGGCACAGCCGCTACTTCACTTGGCATAGCCAAACTTCACTGAATATTGAAAACATTCGCATTTATGATATGATCTATACAAGCAGGAGGTGTCATTATGTCTGAAAGCAAGTTAAAAACACAATCGATGGGTTTTGCAGTTTCTATCATTAACCTTGTAAAATTGCTCAAAGAAAAGAGAGAATCCATTATTTCTAACCAAATCGGCAGAAGCGGCACTTCTATTGGAGCTAATATTCATGAGGCGCAGTACGCTCACGGAAAAGCTGACTTTATTGCGAAGTTACAAATTGCCCTGAAAGAAGCAAATGAAACCGGTTATTGGCTTGAACTACTTTACAAGACAAATTACATAACCGAAGCGGATTATAAATCACTTGACTCTGCTTGCACAAGCATTCGGGTTATGCTTATCTCCTCTATCAACACCGCAAAAGAAAATGCAAAATGAAGAAAGTGATCGAATCGCACATTTCTTTGCACTCACCTGCCGGCAAAACAACCGCATCGGTGCAAATTCATTACGACAATAGCGATGTTGCAGACATCCCTATTAAAATAAATTTAACTTATAATAACACGCTGTATCAAGGGAGCGGAAATGACTATCTGTGGGTAGATGCTTTTGCAGATCTACAAAGGAAACTTCCGAATGATATTAAGATTGCTTGCTGTATAACCTGCCGCCACGGCAATATGTGTCCTTATGGAAATATGGAAAATCAGCTTTTTTGTACAAAGGATTTAACAATATCCAGCAAAGAAGATATGTTGAATTTATTTGACCAAACCGATCCTTTTGAAGAACGAGTCGTTGCTTCGCTCGACTACTGTGAGGATTTTGTCTATCAAAGTGATGACTGCTACACATATAGTGATTATTTGTATCAATTGAGCAAAAAGATGGCAAGCTTTTAAGCAAATTTACATTACTTTTAGTATTTCTCTCCTTTATTTATGCTACTTTTAGTCGCTCTTTCGCACAAAGAAGACCACATTTGTCTGCCAGACAAATGTGGTCTTTTTGAATGATGTCGGCTTCGCCCATGAGTTTGGGCAAAGGTTGCGGTCTTTCACAATTTGTGGTATATTACTCCCGATGCCTTGCCGGCGTTTGACCGGCACGGCCACTCGTGCGAAAGGAGGGCGGCTATGAGCAAGAAAAAGGTCTCCCCCATTTACCCGCCTGCCAAGCGGCTGGTGACATGGTGCTATCGAAAATACGAGCCGGTGGGGATGGAAAACCTGCCGCCGGAGCCGTCCCTCATCGTGGCCAACCACGCCCAGCTCCACGGCCCCCTGGCCTGCGAGCTGCACTTCCCCGCCCATCGGTACACCTGGTGCGCCGCCCCCATGCTCCACTTGCGGGAGGTGCCCGGCTACGCCTTTCAGGATTTCTGGTCGGGCAAGCCCAAATATATCCGCTGGCTGTATAAGATCCTGTCCTATCTTATTGCACCCCTGTCCGTGTTCGTGTTCAACAACGCCAACACCATCCCCGTATATCGGGACAGCCGGATCCTCACCACCTTCCGCACCACGCTGGAGCGGCTGCAGGAGGGTGCCCACGTGGTGATCTTCCCTGAATGTGATCAGAAGTACAACCACATCCTCTACGATTTTCAGGATAAATTCATCGACATCGCCAAGATCTACTATAAAAAGACCGGCGTGGAGCTGTCCTTCGTGCCCATGTACATCGCCCCTGACTTAAAGAAACTGTGCCTGGGCAAGCCCATCCGCTTCTGCGCCGCCAACCCCATCAAGGAGGAACGCAAGCGCATCCGGGAGTACCTCATGGCGGAGATCACTGCCATCGCCTGCGCTCTGCCGCCCCACACCGTAATCCCCTACCGCAACATCCCCAAAAAGGACTACCCCTCCAACATTCCTGCCGAGGTGAACGAACATGAGAAAACCGGTTGTTGATTACCGTCAGTTTCGCCCCTCCAAGCTCACCGACCCTCAATTTTCCCACCTGCTGTTTCTGCTGGGCTGGGTGGGGTACTTCGCTCTCTACATCATCACCGAGAACTTCATCCCGGTGGAGAACTGCTACGTCGTCCACAGCCGGCTGGATGACCTGATCCCCTTCTGCGAGGTCTTTGTCATCCCCTATGTGTTCTGGTATTTCCTCATCATCATCACGCTGGTGTACTTTGCGCTGTACAACGTGGACGGCTTCAAAAAGTTCATGACCTTCATCATCGTCACCCAGATCGTGGCCATGGCCATCTACATCATCTTCCCCAACCGGCAGGATCTCCGCCCCGAAGTGTTCCCCAGAAACAATATCTTCACCCAACTGGTATCGCTGCTCTATACCGCTGACACCAATACCAACGTGTGTCCCTCCCTCCATGTGGCCTACTCCATCGGCATTGCCTCTGCCTGGCTGAAGGAGAAGCTGGTGTCCATCCCGTGGAAGGTGTTCGTGGTGGTGGCAGCCATCCTCATCTGCCTGTCCACCGCCTTTATCAAGCAGCACTCGGTGGTGGATGCCTTTGTGGCGCTGCCCATGTGCCTGCTGGCGGAGGGCATTGCCTACAGGAAATACTGGCGCGGCCGTGTGAAGGCAAGAACGGCACAGGTGGAAGAATAATACTGCCAACAATGGAAATGATACTCACAGAAAGTGAGGTCATCCATGATGTTCAAGCATGAAAAGCAGTTGTTCCACCCCGTGGCCGTGGAACGGCCCAACCCCCAATATGCCGCTCTGCTGCAAGAGCAGCTCGGCGGCGCCAACGGTGAGCTCAAGGCCGCCATGCAGTATATGTCCCAGAGCTTCCGCATCAAGGACCCGGAGATCAAGGATCTGTTTCTGGACATTGCCGCCGAGGAACTGGGGCACATGGAGATGGTGGCCCAGACCATCAACCTCCTCAACGGCCACGATGTGGACGCCCAATCCGTCCCCGCAGGGCAAATCCAGTCCCATGTGCAGCTCGGTCTGAACCCCGGTCTCATCAACGCCTCCGGCTACTCATGGACGGCCGATTATGTGACCGTCACCGGCGATCTGTGCGCCGACCTGCTGTCCAACATTGCATCGGAACAGCGGGCCAAGGTAGTGTACGAATATCTGTACCGCCAGATCGACGACAAAAAGGTGAAGGAGACCATCGACTTCCTCCTCAATCGGGAGGAGGCCCACAACGCCCTGTTCCGGGAGGCCTTTAACAAGGTGCAGAACTCCGGCTCCAATCGGGATTTCGGCACCACCAAGGCGGCGAAGATGTATTTCAGCCTGTCCGAGCCCTCCCCCGCCGACAGCCCCTTCCCCGACGCCAAGGTCACCCCGCCCTCTTTCAAGTAACCATCCACGCAAAACCGTGGGAAAGGTTCCCCTTTCCCACGGTTTTATCGTTCAGATCACTTCACGGCGTCGATGCGGGTCTGAGCGGCAGCGGTGCGCTCCTTGGCGGCGGCGATCTGCTCGTCACGCTGAGCCTGCATCATGGCCTTGCGCTTTTCGGGGGCACGCATGGCCTTTGGCTCGGCAAACTGGGCGGCGGACTCAGCCTTGACCGCCTCAAAGTTGGCCTTATCCACCTCGTGCTGCGCCTGAGCGCTCTCCTTCATGTCCTGAAATGCCTTCTTCAAAAAGCTGCTCACGTTTATTCCTCCTAGTTTACC
>JAZNQA010000131.1:0-11879 GCA_045589915.1 Candidatus Enterenecus sp. | reverse complement strand
CCCGGCTTCTCCGCACTTCTTTGTTGTCATGCTGCGAAGCCTCCGCAACGACCAACTGCTTATCCCTCCGCGAAAATGCCGCTCCGGCAAGTCGGATGTAGCCATGTCGTTCTGTGAGCCAAGGAGTTGGGAGCTCTAATTGTCTTCCTAAGACCGCTTGGCCTCCGACTTCCCGGCTTCTCCGCACTTCTTTGTTGTCATGCTGCGAAGCCTCCGCAACGACCAACTGCTTATCCCTCCGCGAAAATGCCGCTCCGGCGTGCCGCCGTCGCCTGTTTTTCGTCTGCGGGCTGCGCTGTTGGTCTGCTCCCGGCTTCTCCGCACTTCTTTTATATTCTCTCCCAAATTCCTCTTTTGTTATGTAAAAAAACATGGTATGATGTAGATTGATATGATATGACCATAGCCTTTGCAAAAGGAGAAACCGATATGAAAGAACGGACAAACGACCGCCGCCCCCGCAGCGCCGAAGCCGACGGGCTCATTGAGGGACGCAATGCGGTGATCGAGGCCCTGCGGGCCGGCACCGCCATTGATAAAATTTTTATCGCCCGTGGCGAGACCGATGCCACCCTGGGGCACATCGCCTCCACCGCCCGCAATCAGGGCGTGGTGGTGGTGGAGGCCGACCGCCGCAAGCTGGACGGCATGAGCGCCACCCACAGCCATCAGGGGGTCATTGCCATCGCCGCCGTGCGGGAATACGCCAGCGTGGACGACATTTTGGCAGCCGCCCGTGACAAGGGGGAAGCCCCCCTCATCGTGGTGTGCGACGAGCTGAGCGACCCCCACAACCTGGGCGCCGTCATCCGCACCGCCGAGGCCGCCGGTGCCCACGGGGTCATCATCCCCAAGCGGCGTTCTGCCGGTCTCACCGCCATCGTGGCCAAGACCTCTGCCGGTGCGGTGAGCCATCTGCCGGTGGCGAGGGTGCCCAACCTGACCGCCCTGCTCAAGGAGCTGAAGGATGAGGGCCTGTGGGTGTTCGGCACCGCCGCCGAGGGCACCACCACCCTGTATGATGCTGATTTGAAGGGCCCTTCCGTCATCATCATCGGCAGCGAGGGGGACGGCATGGGCCGCCTGGTGCGGGAGCAGTGCGACTTTCTGGTATCCATCCCCATGCGGGGCAAGGTCAATTCCCTCAACGCCTCTGCCGCTGCGGCAGTGGTGCTGTACGAGGCTGTCCGCCAACGCATCTGAACCGTTTTCAAGACAAGGAGTGCGCCATGTCCGAGCATAACAAACAGGACTTTTCCTTAGACGATATTCTGGCGGAATACGGCAGCGGCCGCTATGGGAAGACCACCAAGGTGGTGGATTTTCCCCCTGCGGAGCCCGCCGCTCCCCAGCCCCCCGCGCAGGAGGAGCAGCCCGCCCAGCCGGTGGATGAGATCGTGCCTGAAACCACGGGGCGCAAGCTGGCGGCCCGTCTGTCCACCCTGATGCGCCGTGCCGACCACTACGCCGACCATATGTACGACCGGGCCGAGCCTGACGAGGAAACGCTGCGGGCGGAGAAATACATCCCCGGCGTGGATCAGGAGGAAGCGGCAGAGGAGCCCCCCGCCCGTCCCCGCCGCCCCATGCGCCGTCCGGCAGAGATCCCGGCGGACACCGCCCCCGCCGACCTTGCCAGCCGCTATCAGCGCAGCCTGAAGGGTTCCCGCCCCCGGCTGGCGCTGGCTTTCGTGGCCGGAGCGCTGTCCGTGATCTGCTCCATCGACCTGCCTTTCCTGCGCTGGAGCGGCGAGATGTGGCCCTCCCTGCGGCTGGTGGTGATGGCCATGCTGCTGGCGGCAGGGGGTCTGCTGTGCATGGAGATCATCGTGCGTGGTCTTCATGATCTGTTCCGGCTCCGCCCCAGAGTGGAGAGCCTCCCTGCGCTGGCGTGGCTGTTCACCCTGGCGGACACCGTACTCCTGCTGCTCACCGATTATCGTGAAGGGCTGCCCTGCTGCGCCGTCACCGGGCTGGGGCTGGCCTTCGCCCTGTGGGGCGATCTGCTCCACCGTCGGGGCGACCGTCTGTCCGCCAAGGCCGCCTCGCAGGCACGCACCCCTTATACCGTGACGCTGGATGAAAACACATGGAGCGGCCGCCCCGCCTACACCAAGTGGAGCGGCTCCACCGTGGGCTTCGGCAGCCAGCTCCAGATGGAGGACGGCGTGCAGTCCGCTTACCGCACTGCCGCACCGCTGCTGCTGCTGGGCTGTGTGCTGTGCTCTCTGCTGGTGGCCGTGTCGGATGGGAAGGCCGGCTCCTTCCTGTGGGCCGCCTCCACCACTCTCACCGCCGCCTCCTCCTGGACGGCGATGCTGGCCTACGCCGTCCCCTACCGAAAGCTGGCCGCCCGCCTGCATCAGGTGGGTGCGGCGCTGGCGGGCTGGATGGGGGTATCCCGCTGCCGTCAGGCCGGCATCCTCATGACCGATCTGGATCTGTTCCCCCCCGGCTCGGTGCAGCTCGCCCAGTTCCGGGTGTTTGGCGACGTGGCCACCGAGAAGGTGGTTGCCTACACCGCCACCATGATGCGGGTTCACCGCTGCGGGCTCACCCGCCCCTTCCACGATCTGCTCCGTGCTCAGGGCGCATTCTATCGTGAGGTGTCCGGCATCGTGGCCCATGAGGGCGGCCTGTCCGGCATCATCCGCAATCAGGAGGTGCTGGTGGGCACCGCTGCCTTCATGCACATCATGGAGGTGGAGCTGCCCCAGGGTCTCAACATCAAAAACGCCGTATTCTGCGCCATTAACGGTGAGCTGGCGGGCATTTTCCCCGTGAAGTACACCATGAGCTCCGCAGTCAACCCCGCCCTGTCCGCCCTGATGGTGGAGGATGTGACCCCCATTCTGGTCACCCGTGACTTCAACCTCATCCCCGCCCTGCTGGAGCAGAAGTTCAAGCTGCCGGTGGATCGGATGGAGTTCCCCCCTGTGAACCGGCGGCTGGAGCTGTCCGAGCCGGAGCGGGCCCACGACGCCGCCCCGGTGGCGGTGCTGTGTCGGGAGGGGCTCACCGCCTATTCCGATGCCGTGGTGGGCGGCCGCCGCCTGCGCACCGTCACCCGCCGCAGCCTGATCTTCTCGCTGGTGGGGGCTGTGCTTGGTGTGTGCCTCACCTTCTACCTCACCTTTGTGGGGGCGGTGGCATCCCTCACCCCTGTGAACTTCCTCATCTTTATGGCCGCCTGGCTGGTGCCGGAGCTGCTTCTCGCCAACTGGGTCAACCAGTATTGACGCACAAAACCACTTGTTTCCGAGCCACACAGCCTACCGGCGCCTGCCCACGGCTGTGTGGCCTGGGCAGGACACCCCGCCCACAGGGTCAAGGCAGAAATGGCTTGGCCTACCGCATTCGTAAAGGAGACAGAGCATACCATAAAAGCCGGTCTGGGCAGACCGGCTGCTGCACTATGGTCACTTTGTCCTCCGGGATGAAGTGACCTTTTTGTTCAAAGGGAGGCAGGGACAATGAGAAAATATCTGGCGGCGCTGCTGCTGCCCCTCCTGCTGCTGGGCGGCTGCACCAAGCCCAACGGAGGGCAGACCGAGATCCATGTGTTCATCGCCTCCTCGCTGGAGGACGCCTTTCAGGACATTGTTGACCTGTATGAAGCGGATCACCCCGACGTCAGGGTGATCTGCAGCGCCGACTCCTCCGGCACCCTGCTCACCCAGATCATGGAGGGCTACCGGTGCGACATCTTCTTCTCCGCCGCTTCCGCCCAGATGGACACGCTGGAGCAAGCGGAACTGGTGCAGGAGGGCAGCCGGGTGGAGCTGCTGCGCAACGAAGTGGTGCTCATCACCCATAAAGGCTCGAATACCGCCGTCACCGGGCTGGACACGCTGGGGCGGGCAAACTCCATCGCCCTGGCGGACGGCTCCGTTCCGGCGGGGCGGTATACCCGTGCCGCCCTCCAAGCCCTGGGGATTCTGGATGGTGCAGCCGACCCGTCAAGCATTACCGCAGAAGAGGTATCCATTGCCCTTGGAGGCGTGGAGATTAACCAGTGCAGGAACGCCTCCACGGTGAAAGAGGCCGTCAAAGAGGGGGCCAACGAGGTGGGGACGGTGTACTACTCCGATGCGTGGTCGGTGCGGGAGGACGTGGACATCATCCAGCACATCCCCGCCCAGCTCACCGGGGACATCCTCTACCCCGTGTGTCGGGTGGTAAACCATCAGGCGGACGGGGCTCAGTCCGCTGCAGCCGACGACTTTTTCACCTTCCTCCAAAGCGAGGAGGCTATGACCGTTTTTGAGGCGCATATGTTCATCCCCAACCGCTGAAAGAAAGGAGCCTGACCGATGGACGCAATTTGGAACGTTCTGAAAGATCTGGACTGGTCGCCCCTCATCATTTCGCTGAAAACCGGCGTGGTGGCCACGATCCTGTGCTTCTTTCTGGGGCTTTGGGCGGCCCGCAGGGTGCTGCGGCTGGGGCCCAGGGCCCGTGCGGTGGTGGACGGCGTGCTCACCCTGCCCATGGTGCTGCCCCCCACGGTGGCGGGCTTCGTGCTGTTGCTGGTGTTCTCCCTGCGGCGGCCTGTGGGCGGCTGGCTGTACGCCGCCTTTGACCTCAAGGTGGTGCAGAGCTGGCTGGGGTGCATCATTGCCGCCTCGGTCATCGCTTTCCCCCTGATGTACCGCAATGTCCGTGCCGCCTTTGAACAGCTCGACCCCAACCTCATCCACGCAGGGCGGACGCTGGGCATGAGCGAGCGTGCCATCTTCTGGCGGGTGGTGGTGCCCGCCGCAGGCCCCGGCATCGCATCGGGCGCCATTCTCACCTTCGCCCGTGCCATGGGTGAGTACGGCGCCACCGCCATGCTGGCAGGCAACATCGCCGGCAAGACGGGCACCGTGTCTCAGAAGATCGCCATGGTCATTCAGAACGGCGACTACCTCACCGCCGGGGTGTGGGTGGTCATCGTGCTGGTCATTGCTCTGGTCATCGTGGCGGCGGTGAACCTCATCGCCGCCAAGCGGCGGGGCAGCGGCCGCCGCTGGTGAGGTGAAAGCATGTCGATTTCCGTTCAAATTGAAAAGAAATTGGGGGATTTCACCCTGAATGTAGCATTTGAGGCGGGGAACGAGGTGCTGGCCCTGTTGGGAGCGTCCGGCTGCGGCAAGTCCCTTACCCTGCGGTGCATCTCCGGCATCGAGCGCCCCGACCGGGGGCGCATCGTGGTGGACGGACAGACCCTGTTCGACTCGGAGCGGCGCATCGACCTGCCGCCCCAAAAGCGGCAGGTGGGGCTGCTGTTCCAGAATTACGCCCTGTTCCCCACCATGACAGTGGCTCAGAATATCGCCGCCGCCCTCCCCCGCCGGGAGCGGGGACAGGTGGCGGACTGGCTGCGCCGCTTCCGGCTGGAAGATCAGGCCCATCTGCTCCCCGCCCAGCTATCCGGCGGGCAGCAGCAGCGCACGGCGCTGGCACGGATGCTCATCACCCGTCCCCGCCTGCTCATGCTGGACGAGCCTTTCTCCGCTCTGGACACCCATCTGCGCCAGGAGCTGGAACAGGAGGTGCAGGAGGTGACCCGTTCCTTCGGCGGCACCACCCTGCTGGTCACCCACGACCGGGACGAGGCATACCGCTTCGCCCGCTCCATCGCCGTGTGCCATCAGGGGCGCATCTGCCGTCAGGACGAAAAGGAAGCCCTGTTTCACGATCCGCAGACCGTGGCCGCCGCCCGTATCACCGGCTGCCGCAACATCGCCGCCGCCCACTGGCAGGACGGGCAGGTGTCCGTTCCCCAATGGGGGCTGACCCTCGCTGCCCCCGCCCCTGTCCATCCCGCCGACCATGTGGGGGTGCGCTCGCACACCCTGCAGGGGGCGGCAGAACAGGGGGAGAACGTGTTCCCCTATGAAGTGGTGTCCGTCACCGAGGACGCCTTTTCCGTCACCCTCATGATCCGCCCTCAGGGCTGCCCTCAGGCCCAGCCCATCTGCTGGGCGCTGTCCCGCCGGGAATACGCCGCCCTGCCCCCCGGCGGGCTGGTACACATCCCGCCGGAGGCGCTGCTGCCCCTGCAAAACTCGTAAGCCGTCGCCCTCGGCGGCTATGCAGACCGATTCGGTCATTCGCCGTAGGGGCGCACCTGTGTGTGCGCCCGAAAAAGCCTCCCCTGAACCGGAGGGGTTGTCCCTGCATTGACAATCCCCCAGTCATGGCTGCGCCATGCCAGCCCCCTTTACACAAGGGGGCCTTTGAGGAGCTCCCGCATCCGCAAAGAGCGGTATAGCAAAACACGCACCGGAACAGATGGTTCCGGTGCGTGTTTGCTTACAGCGTTTTGAGCGGCGGGCCGTCGAAGGCATACACCCGATCACAGGCCGCCAGAATTTCCGGCTCGTGGGACACCAGCAGCACCGGCGTGCCACGCTCCCTCAGCCGCTCCATGATGCGCAGGGCACGCTGTCCGTCCACCCCGGCAAAGGGCTCGTCCAGCAGGATCAGGTCGCCCCCCAGAGCGGCGCAGCGGGCCAGCGCCAGCCGCCGTGCCATGCCGCCGGACAGGGCGGCGGGGCGGTTCTTCCCCTCACCCTCCAGCTCGGCAAAGGCCAGCCAGTCCTCCGCCTCCCCCCGCCGTTCACGGGGCAGCACATCGGTGATATGCTGCTCCACGGTGCGCCACGGCAGCAGGCGGTTCTCCTGAAAGAGAAAGGCGGTGCGCTCCGGCTGAATGCCCGTCACGCTGCCGGAGCGAGGCTTCACCAGCCCCGCCAGCACCCGCAGCAGGGTAGTCTTGCCGCAGCCGGACGGGCCGGTGAGGGCGGTGATCCCCTCCGGCGGAAGCTCCAGCGAGAAACCGTCCAGCACCACTTTTTCCCCATACTGTAAGGTCAGGTCACGAAGCTCGATCATGCCTTCGCCCCCTTTCCCCGCAGCAGACGGCGCAGGATGGCCTCCACCCCCAGGGACAGGGCGATGATGACCAGCGTCCATGCAAACAGCTCCGGCGTCTCCAGCCCCAGGCGGGCCTGCTGAATACGGGAACCGATGGCGTGTTGAGGGGGGCAGATGACCTCCGCCGCCACGCCGGACTTCCACGCCAGCCCAAAGGCGGTGAGAAAGCCGGACACGAAATGGGAGCGCAGGGAGGGCAGGTAAATGAGCCGCAGGGTCTTGCCCCGTGAAAAGCGGTAGGCGTGGGCCAGCTCCAGAAGCTGCCCGTCCACCGCCGCCAGACCGGCGGTAAGGCTGCCCCAGATCACAGGGAGCACCATCAGTCCGGCAATGACGCCGGGGATGTTGGCCCTCGTCACCCACAGGTAGACCAGCAGGATGAAGGACACCACCGGCGTGGCCCGCACCACACGCACCGCCGGAGAGAGGAGCAGGTCAGCCCAGCGGCTGAAATGGGTGAGAAAGGCCAGCACAGCGCCCAGCACCGTCCCCCCGATCAACCCCGCAAACACCCGCAGCAGGGTGTACAGAGCGGACAGCCAGAAGTTGGCGGTCTGCCCCAGCGTGACCAGACTCTCCCCCACCGCCAGCGGCGTGGGCAGCAGCAGCTCCATCCCCACCGCCATGGCCGCAAGCTGCCATACCCCCAGCCAAAAGACCGGGGGTATGACCAATTTGATGCACTTTTTCAGCCGCTCAGGGGACATAATAGATGCCGTCATCGGGCAGAGAGCCGCCCACAGCAGCGGGATTCACCTTGTACAGCACCCGGAAGTAATCGGAGATGGCGGGGGCCATGTCCTGACCGTCGATGTAGGCCAGATGGCACTGGGGGATGGCCTGCTTGGCGATGGCGGCAGAGGGAGTGATGCCGAAGCCGGCGATGAGCTCGGCAGCATCGTCCACATTGGTGTTCACATACTCCACGGAGGCGGCATACTCGGCAAGGAAGGCGTCCACGGCGGCCTTGTTGTTCTCAATGAAGTCGGTGCGGGCCACCACGGCGGTCATGATGAGCTGGCTGCCGCTGTTCAGGGCATCCCACGCCTCGGTGACGTCGATGGCGGCACGGATCTTGCCCTCGCTCTTGAGGATGGCGGCGGTGGCGGCGGGCACGGGCAGCATGGCCACCTCGGCCTCGCCGGTCATGAGCTTCTGGGTGATCTCGGTGGCATCGGCAAACACGAGGGTGACGTCCTCATCGGGGTTGAGGCCGTTCTCGGTGAGGATATAGCGCAGGATGTATTCAGGGTTGGCGCCCTGACCGGCGGAGTAGATGGTCTTGCCCGCCAGATCAGCCACCGAGTTGATGGCGGTGCCGCCGTTGCTCTCCAGAATGTGGAGCACACCCAGCGTACCCAGCGCAATGATCTTCACATCGCCATCGGTCTTGTTGTACAGATTGAGGGCCACATTGGAGGCCACGGTGGCGATGTCGATCTCGCCGTTGCTCAGACCGGCCACCAGCTCGCTGTTGTCGGTGGCGATGGTGTAGTTGTAGTCGTTGGCGGTGAGACCGGCGTCGCTGTCAGCCAGCAGCTTGGCAGCGCCGATGCCGGTGGGGCCGGACAGCACAGCCAGATCCACCTGGGTCTTGCCGTCCACGGGCTGGGAGGGCTCCTCGCTGGGCTGAGCAGAGGGCTCGGCGGAGGGGCTGGGCTCCACGGAGGCAGAGGGCTGCTCATTGGCGGTCTTGCCGCAGGCGGCCAGAGCGAACACCACGGCCAGCGCCAGCAGCAGAGCGGATAATTTCTTCAGTTTCATAGCGCAAATTCCTTTCCTTAATCGTACTGTTCCAGCCTGTCACGGCTGAGAATGCGGATGGTCTTCCCCTCACGGGCGATGGCATCACATCGCTCCAGCGATTCGAAGGCCCGATACAGGGTCGCCCTGCCCACGCCGATGCGCTGGCAGAGCTGGGTGGCGGAGCCGGTCACCCGCCCCTCACCGTCAGCAGAGGTGAGGAGGTACTGAGCCAGCTTTCCCTCGGCGCTGCCAGCAGAGAGGGCGTCCAGGCGGGCGCTGAGGAACTGGATACGGCCGGACAGATACTCCACATAATCCTCCGCAAAGGCGGGACTTTCCCGCAGCAGCCGCCGCACTCCGTCCTGAGGGATGAGAAGCAGACGGCAGTCGGCCAGCGCCGTCAGCGTGGTGGGGTAATCCTCCCGCTGGTGGAACAGCGCCGCCGCACCGAACACATCTCCCGCCGACAGGGTGGACACCAGCAGCGCCTCCTTGCGCACCTGAATGCGCCCCTCCAGCACCACCCCAAGGCAGCGCCGGAAGCGGTGACGGTCGTACACCGTGTCCCCTTTGGCCGCCTCCACACGGTCAGAAGCCGCCAGCACCTCGTCCAGCAAGGCAGGCTCAACCCGTCGGAACAACCTGTGGTCATGGAGCAAAGCCGTGGCCCTCACCTCCAAACTGTATCATTTGGTACAGTTTTATTATAATCATCCCCACTTTGTCTGTCAAGAGGAAGGAAAATGAATCCGCAAGATGTTGCAAAGGCGTGGAGCTCTTGTCGCTCTAATCGGTCATTTCTGACAAAACGTTCTCCAAATCAGGCGTTTTACCACCGTTTTACCGTCCACGGGGTTGCATTTCGGAGGAATATTGAGTATACTGTTGTGTCGTATTCGTTCATATCATTCGTCATCACCCTGTGCAAACATAAAGAAAGGAAGTCTTCCATGAGCTCATCCGGCGAGAAGAAAAAGCCCTCTTTCCTGAAGCGTCTGCTGAAGGTACTGCTCATTATCCTGCTTGTCATCGTGCTGTTGGCCGTGGCAGCCTATATTGCATTCCGCATCTTCATTAAGCCGCCCAAGGTGGATCCTCAGGTGGTCATCACCCCGGCTCCCGTGGTCACGCAACCGGTGAACGGCGAGGACCCCGATCCCTCCCAGACTCAG
Organism: Candidatus Enterenecus sp.; assembly: GCA_045589915.1. Classification (GTDB taxonomy): domain Bacteria; phylum Bacillota; class Clostridia; order Oscillospirales; family Oscillospiraceae; genus Enterenecus. Next base: position 2,037 of record JAZNQA010000131.1, on the reverse strand, counting down.
GCTCCTGAACCCACCCCCATCGTCCTCACCCGCAAGCAGGGGGTATTCACCTGCCTGCTCATTGGCAGCGACTGGGGCAACGGACGAGCCGACACCATCATCGTGGCGGTGTTCGACACCAACGCCAAAACCGCCTCCCTCCTCTCCATCCCCCGTGACACCCTGGTTCATGTCAACGGCTACAACCGAAAGATCAACTCCGTTTACGCCTCCGGCGGCGCCGAGCTGCTGCGGGACACGGTGGAAAATATGCTGGGCATCCCCATCGACTACTACATCCGTGTGCAGCTTGAGGGCTTCTCCGCCATCGTGGACAAGATCGGCGGCGTATGGTTCGACGTGCCGGTGGAGGTGGCCAATTCCGGCGAGACCGGCCTGTCGGCCGGCTACCAGCTCCTCAACGGCAAGCAGGCCCTGCTGGTGGTGCGCAACCGCCACGGCTACGCCGGTCAGGACTTCGGCCGTGTGCAGACCCAGCGTGCCTTCCTGGTGGCGCTGGCCAAGCAGACCATCACCTTCTCCAACGTCACCAAGGTGTCCTCCCTCATCAAGATCGTCAACACCTATGTGACCACCGATATGCCGCTGGACACCATGATTTATTTCGCTACCCAGGCCATCGGCATGAATCTGGACAGCTCGCTCTACTCCGTGACCCTGCCGGGGCGGTGGATCTCCCCCTATGTGTACACCGATGCTGCCCAGGCGCTGGAGATCGTCAACAACCTCGGCATCTATGAGACTGAAGTGCCCATGGGGGCGCTGAATATCCGCCGCTGAACACCCGAAAGGAGCGATACCCATGACCAGAACCACCATTTCTGCACCCAACGCCCCCGCTGCCGTCGGCCCCTACTGCCATGCCAAGCTGTGCGGTGACACGCTGTACTGCTCCGGCCAGATCGGCCTCATCCCTGCCACCGGCGAAATGGCCGAGGGTTTGGAGGCACAGGCCCGTCAGGCGCTGGACAATCTGGGCGCTGTGCTGGCTGCCGCCGGCATGGACTACACCAACGTGGTCAAGACCACGGTGTTCCTGTCCGACATGGCCAACTTCGCCGCCGTCAACGCCATCTACGCCGAATACTTCCCCGGCGAGCCCCCTGCCCGCTCCTGCGTGCAGGCCACGCTGCCCAAGGGCGGTCTGGTGGAAGTGGAAGCCATCGCTGTGAAATGAGAAAAGCGGGAGGTGCTGCTGCACCTCCCGCTTTTTCAGAACCCCACCAGGGGCGCTTCGCCGTTGTCCTCGCCGGGCACAATCTCCCTGATGATTACATCGTAGCCATAGGTTTCGTTCACCTGCACCGTCACCCGCTCGCCCACCTTGCGTCCCAGCACGGCCTTGCCCACCGGGGACTCCTTGCTCACCAGCCCCTTGAGGGCGTCCTGACGCATGGTGGTGACGATCTGGCAGGTGATGGTGTCGTCGTCCTCCTCCACATAGAGGGTCACCTTGTCGTACAGCCCCACCGTCCCTTCGGCGGACCGGTCGGAAATGACCACCGCTGTGCGGATCATGTTCTCCAGATAGCGGCAGCGGCTGTCGTTGCGGTTTTTCTCCTTTTTGGCGGCCTTGTACTCGAAATTTTCGCTCAGGTCGCCAAAGGCTCTGGCCTCCTTCACCGCCTCGATGAGCTGGGGGCGCAGCACCATGCGGCGGTGCTCCAGCTCCTGCTTCATCAGCTCGATGTCCTTGCGGGTCAACTCGTTTCTCATGGGCTCCACTCCTTTTCGTTATGTGTAGTTTGGCACAATTCTTCTTCGTCGTCAAGTGCGCCGAGGCGACAGGAAAAGCCAAAAACTCCCACGGGGATAGGGGTTGACATTGGAGGCGGGGTGTGCTACTATAATAGAGCGCCAGCGAGCCGGAGTGGCGGAATAGGCAGACGCAAGGGACTTAAAATCCCTCGGTGGAAACACCGTGCCGGTTCGACCCCGGTCTCCGGCACCAACTCAATATCGCGGGGTAGAGCAGTTCGGTAGCTCGTCGGGCTCATAACCCGGAGGTCGTCGGTTCAAATCCGGCCCCCGCAACCA
>JAZNQA010000130.1:0-4044 GCA_045589915.1 Candidatus Enterenecus sp. | reverse complement strand
GGAGGGCATCGGGCCCTACGAAAGACCACCGGGCCTGCCGTAGGGATCGGCCTCCCCGACGACCCCATTTGACACCTCTCCGCCTCGCTGCGCTCGGCACCTCCCCTCAAGGGGAGGCTTTGGGGCGCTGCCCTTTCAAGGCTCCCCTTGAGGGGAGCTGTCAGCGAAGCTGACTGAGAGGTGTTGATCCGTCCGCCCGCTGAGTCTCGCTGCCCCCGGCACCTTCCCCTCAAGGGGAAGGCGCTTTCCATTGTCCATTATCAATTTTCAATTATGAATTCTCAATTGCACCCACCGCACCAAATGTGTTACGATGTGGTCAATGAAAAATACAATTAGGTGATTTACATGAACGATACCATTGCCGCCATTGCTACTCCCCTCGCCCCCTCCGCCATCGGCATCCTGCGCCTGTCCGGGGCGGAGGCCATCGCCGTGCTGGACAGGGTGTTCACCCCTGCCCACGGCTCCCCCATGGCAGACCGCCCCGACCGCCAGCTTGTGTATGGTGAGCTGCGGGATGGGAGCGGCTCCGTCATCGACTACTGCCTGGCCACCGTGTCCCGTGCCCCCCACAGCTACACCGGCGAGGACACGGCAGAGCTGCAGTGCCACGGCTCCCCCACCGCCCTCACCATGGGGCTGGAAGCCCTGTTCGCTGCCGGAGCACGGCAGGCCCAGGCGGGTGAGTTCACCCGCCGTGCCTTCCTGGCGGGCAAGATGGATCTCACCCGCACCGAGGCGGTGGCCGACCTCATCCACGCCGAGTCCCCTGCCGCCGTGCGGCAGGCCGCCGGACAGCTTGGCGGTGCGCTGGCCCACACCATTGACGGCATTTACAGCGGTCTCACCGACCTGATGGCCCACTTCCATGCGGTGCTGGACTACCCTGATGAGGACATCGAGCCCTTCGAGGCAGCGGAGATGGCAGAGGCGCTGTCCGTGGCCGGACAAAAGCTGGACAGGCTGGCCGCCAGCTATCGCCGTGGTCGGGCGCTGGTGGAGGGTGTGCCCTGCGCCATCGTGGGCCGCCCCAATGCGGGCAAGTCCACCCTGTTCAACGGCTTGCTGGGCTATGACCGGGCCATCGTCACCCCCATCGCCGGCACCACCCGTGACACGGTGGAGGAACGGGTGGAGATGGGCGGCGTGCTGCTGCGGCTCATCGACACCGCCGGTCTGCGGGATGCGGAGGATCAGGTGGAGCAGTTAGGCGTGGAGCGCAGCCGTGCCGCCGTGGCGCAGGCAGAGCTGGTGCTGGTGGTGCTGGACGCCCACCGTCCCCTCTCCCCGGAGGATCAGGAGGCGCTGGCGCTGGGTCTGTCCGCCCCCCACTGCATCGTCATTGAGAACAAGACCGATCTGCCCGGCAGCGCCACCATCCCCTCCCTGCCCGAAGGCACACCGGTGGTTCACCTGTCCGCCCTCACCGGGGACGGGCTGGACGAGCTGGAGCTGGCCATCCACAATCTTTTCCCCGACGACAGCGGCCTGCGCCCCGGCAGCCTGCTCACCAACGCCCGGCAGGCGGAGGCTGCCGGACGGGCCAGACAGGCGGTGGAGCGGGCAGCGGCGGCGCTGGCAGGCGGGCTGTCCCCCGATGCGGTACTCACCGATGTGGAGGAGGCGCTGTCCGCCCTGGGCGAGCTGACAGGACGGGTGGTGCGGGAGGATGTCACCGCCCGCATCTTCGAGCGGTTCTGCGTTGGGAAATGAGAGGTTCACCTCTCCGCCCCCTTTGGGGGCACCTCCCCTCAAGGGGAGGCTTTTGAACCGCCTATTCATTCTGCATTCTGCATTCTCAAATATCCCTCATCCGTCATTTGCTGCGCAAATGCCACCTTCCCCCAAGGGAAGGCTTAGTAGGCTTCCCCTCTGGGGAAGCTGTCGAGCGAAGCGAGACTGATGAGGGAACGGGCGCACACATAGGTGCGTCCCTACAGTACCTCTCGCAGGTTATGCCGTAGGGGCGGCTCCCAGAGCCGCCCGTATGGTGGAGCATATCCACCCCCCCGCCCCGCAAGGGAAGACTTTTGGGCTCCCCCGGAAGAAAGCCCCCAAAAAACTTTTCAGAGATTTGACCATAAATTCTTCCTTGACACTTATTATGTCACCTTCCACATGGCCCACAGGTTTGTGGAAAACTTTGTGGAACTTGTGGAAACTTCCGCTGCGGCAACGGATTCCGCCAATTTGCCCCTTTTTACTTCGGGAACTTTTTCACACATTTCCCCGGAAAAACAGGTGTCAAAAAAATTATTTGTCCTCTGCACGGCGTTCCCGTGCAGAGGACAGATGCGTTTACAGGAAAAACTTCACTTGGGATTCATTCCGCCAGCCGTCCGTGATACCAGCCGGTGACGCCGTCCTTCTTCATCAGATACCCCCGGCTGCTCCGCCGCACCAGAGTGAGCTGCTCTCCGGCGGTAACAGGGAGGCAGTAGTCGGTGGAGTCCTCACAGTGGATGAGGCCGTCCCTCCGTCGGGGGTAGATATACTCCTTCAGGATCCACAGCTCCCGCCCCGTGGACAGGTGCCTGCACCAGCAGCAGTCCCCCTCCTCCCGCAGCACCTCCACGGCGCTGTCGCTCCAGCGGATATTCAGCGGATGGGGCGAGGGCTGCTGGTCGTCCAGCGCCGTGACCACAGGCAGCCCGTCATAGGCCACATAGCTCAGCTCGTCCCCGCCGATGTCCGGGATGATGAGGGCGTTGAGCTGGCCGTCCACCTTGAGCACACACCCCCCGTCGATGGAGGCAATATGCCGTTCCCGCAGGATCATGGGCGCACCGCTGGCGATGGCGGGATCGTACAGGGTCACCGGCCAGTGACCCACCACCACCCACTTGCGAAAGCTCAACCCCTGCCCCAAAAAAGCGTCGAACTTCATGCAGGGGTATGCCTCCAGCTCGTCCAGCCGATCCTCACGGGGCACGCCGCCGTGAACGAAAATGAAGTTGCCCGCCTCCAGAATGTGGGGCAGGGTGAGGAGGAAGTGTGCCTCCCGTGGCAGCCGCTCCAGAATGGCTTGGCGCAGGGCGGGCAGGTCGGCAGCGCATTGGGGCACGATACCCAGCTCCGCCCCCATCTGCAGCATCAATGAGCGGTTCCCCCAGAAGCGGAACACCGGCCACAGCTCCTCGTCCAGCCCCGTCTCCCCCTCCAGAAACATCCGGTCAATGTAGTCGCAGTTGCCGCACAGAGGATAGACCGTGTGGGTATCCATCAGCTCCAGCAGCCAGCGCAGCACCGCCAGGCTCTCCTGCCCCTTCTCGAACAGGTCGCCCACCAGCACCAGCACATCATCGGGGGTGAACTCCGCTTTTTCCAGCACCCCTTTCAAAAAGGGGAGGTTGCCGTGGATGTCGCTGACGGCGATGACCCTCCGGCGGCGCTCAATCTTCGGTCGAATGACCGTGGCGGGGCAGCTCATGGCCATCCGCTCCCTTCTCACATCACTTTGCACACAGTATATCATATTTTTCCGCTTTTGAACACGAAAAAGCTGTTTACTTCATCACTTCATTGTGTTAGAATATTCACACATAAGTTCCCTGAGAAACAAGGAGGACACCATGCCGAAGGTAACGAAAAAAGAGCGCAGCATGGCGCTGTACGAGAGCATTTTGGAACTGAACAGCATCGAGGAGTGCTGTGCTTTTTTTGACGATCTGTGTACCGTGGGTGAGCTGCGGGCCATGGAGCAGCGCTTTGACGTGGCGCTGCTGCTGGACGAAGGACTGGTGTACACCGACATTCTGGACAAGACGGGGGCAAGCTCTGCCACCATCAGCCGGGTGAACCGCATCTTCACCTTTGGCACCGGCGGCTTCCGCCGCATGATCCAGCGCCGCAAGGACAGGAAATGACCCCATAGCCAACGCCCCCCGACAGGATATGTCGTGCACCTGTAAAATAAAAGTAGACACCATTAAAAACGTGAGTTTTTGGTGGTGTCTACTTTTTTGTATAATAGAAAACCGGAAAGGAGTTGGGATTATGGGCGCACCGAAAGGAAAGCCTCACCGCAAATTTACACAGGAG